>JANNKR010000081.1:0-110258 GCA_031396395.1 Betaproteobacteria bacterium | reverse complement strand
TGGCGGGACAACTGCCAGGCCGAATTGCTGATGCATTGAAACGAAGGAAGTGGTGGAGATAAGCGGGATCGAACCGCTGACCTCTTGCATGCCATGCAAGCGCTCTCCCAGCTGAGCTATACCCCCACGTGAGCCGCAAATTATAGCCTGAGGAGGCCTTTCTTGGCAATCAGGACCTTAACGTCCCGTCGAGACGCTTGCGAGGCTGAAGCCTCGCCTACGGGGAGCTGGCGATGCCGCGTACAACGCAGCGCGCGGCGAATGCACCTGCCGTGCGATATCATCGCGCGGCCCCCGCGGAACCCATCACATGCCGACATCCTTCCCCTCCCCTGCGTCATTGCTGCCACCCGATCTGGCCAGCCGCGTGATCTTCATCACCGGCGCCAGCGGCGGCCTCGGCGCCGTGCTGGCGCAAGCGTGCGGCGAGCGCGGCGCGACGGTGATCCTGCATGGCCGCGTGGTGCGCAAGCTGGAGGAACTGTACGACCGGATGATGGAAGCCGACATGCCCGAGCCGGTGATCCTGCCGCTGGACCTGGCCAAGGCTACGGCCGACGATTTCGGCAACGTGGCCACCGCGCTGCAGGCGCAACTGGGTCGGCTCGATGGCCTGGTGCACACGGCGGCGCTGCTGGGCTCGCTCGGCCCCATCGAGCACCAGTCCTTCGACAGCTGGCTGTCGTTGCTGCGCGTCAACGTCGCGGCGCCGATGGGGCTGACGCGCGCGCTGATGCCATTGCTGAACGCGTCCGCTGACGCGAGCGTGATCTTCACGCTCGACAACCGCGGCGAGCAGCCGCGCGCCTACTGGGGCGGCTACGCGGTGACCAAGGCCGGCGTCGCCACACTGGCCCGCGAACTGGCGGACGAATGGGAAAATCGCGCGAATCTGCGGATCAATGCCGTGGTGCCCGGGCCCATCCGCACGCCGATGCGCGGACGCTCGCATCCGGGCGAGGATCACAGCGCACTGCCGCCGCCCGAGGCATTGGTGCCGATGTACCTGCACCTGCTGCAGGGCCAGGCGAAGGCCGACAGCGGGCTCATGGTTGATGCTCAAGCCTGGTTGGCCGGCTTGCCGTGCACCTCGTCGCTGCGCGCGTAGCGCAGCAATACCCGTAGCCGCCGGAAGTCGTCCGCCGGCAGCATGTCCGGCAGGATCAGTACCGTACGCGACCAGCGCGCGCCGTCAGGTCGCCACACGATCGTGGTGAGCCATGCGCCCACGTGCGAGGCACTGCGCACATGCCCCGCCACCAGCGGCGCACCGGCGCGACGCACCGCAATCAGACGATTGGCCACCAGGCGCACCTCGGTGATGGCCCGCGATCCGCGCCGCAGCGCCACCCGCTGAAACGTCGCGGCAGTCCACAGGGCGAGCGTAGCGAGCAGCCCGGCCTGTAGCCAACCCGACAGGGGCAGCGCCAGCACGATGCCGGCGGTTGCGATCGCGAGGATACCCAACGCCACGCCGGCGCAGCAGGACGCTTCCGGCATCACGACGACGGCAGGCGGCAGAACCATGCTGCCGATTGGACAGCAGGGGCTTTCGCGCCGCCATCGTCCACACGACCGATGCTATGTCGCGGCGGACTTGCCTTTCGACAGCGCGAGCCAGGTGGCAATGACGGTATCCGGATTGAGCGACATGCTCTCGATGCCCTGCTCCACCAGCCATTGCGCGAGATCCGGATGGTCGGACGGACCCTGTCCGCAGATGCCGACATATTTGCCCTGCCGCTGGCATGCAGTGATCGCCATCGACAACATCGCCTTCACCGCGTCGTTGCGCTCGTCAAAGGTTGCCGCGATGGGCCCGCCGGAGTCACGGTCCACACCCAGCGTGAGCTGGGTCATGTCGTTGGAGCCAATGGAGAATCCGTCGAAGTGCTCAAGGAATCGGTCGGCCAGCACTGCATTGGCAGGCAACTCGCACATCATGATGAGGCGCAGGCCGTTGTCGCCGCGGGCCAGTCCGTTTTGGGCCAGCAGTGCAATCACCTTGACGGCTTCGTCCACCGTGCGCACGAACGGGATCATGATCTCGACGTTGGTGAAGCCCATGTCGTTGCGCACGCGCCGCAGCGCCGCGCATTCGAGCGCAAAGCAGTCGTAGAACTCCGGGGCGATGTAGCGCGACGCGCCGCGGAACCCCAGCATCGGATTTTCCTCGTGCGGCTCGTAGCGCTCGCCGCCCAGCAGCGTCGAGTATTCGTTGGACTTGAAGTCCGACATCCGCACGATCACCTTCTTGGGATGAAATGCCGCGGCGATGGTGGCCACGCCTTCGGCCACCTTTTGAATGTAGAACTCGGTCGCCGACGGGTAGGCTGCGATCCGCGCCTCGATCTCTCGCTTCAGCACCGGCTCCTGCCGGTCGAGTTCCAGCAGGGCCTTGGGATGGATGCCGACGTTGCGGCTGATGATGAACTCGAGGCGTGCCAGTCCGACGCCGGCGTTGGGCAGTCGCTGGAATTCAAACGCCAGCTCGGGATTGCCGACGTTCATCATGATCTTGGTGGGCGGCTCGGGCATCCGGTCGAGTTCGACGTCCACGACTTCGATGCCCAGCAGGCCGGTGTACACATGCCCGGTGTCGCCCTCGGCGCAGGACACGGTGACCGCCTGATCCTCGACCAACACCCTGGTGGCGTCGCCACAGCCGACCACCGCGGGGATGCCCAGTTCGCGCGCGATGATCGCCGCATGGCAGGTCCGCCCGCCCCGGTTGGTGACGATGGCCGCCGCCCGTTTCATCACCGGCTCCCAGTCGGGATCGGTCATGTCGGTGACCAGGACGTCGCCTGGGCGCACCCGCGACATCTCGGCCGCAGAGCGCACCAGCCGCACCGGACCCTGCCCGATCTTCTGGCCGATGGCGCGACCGCTGGCGAGCACCGGGGACGTGCCCTGGAGCCGATAGCGGCGCAGGCGCTTCGACTGATCCTCCTGCGACTTCACCGTTTCCGGCCGGGCCTGCAGGATGTAGATGTGGCCGTCATTGCCGTCACGACCCCACTCGATGTCCATCGGGCGGCCGTAGTGCGCTTCGATGGCCATGGCGTCGCGACCCAGTGCCTCGACTTCGGCGTCGGTGATCGAAAACCGGATGCGCTCGGCCACAGGCACCTCGACGTTGGCTGTGGACTTGCCCGCCGCGTGGGTTTGCGTGAACACCATCTTCAGGGCCTTGCCGCCCACGCTCTTGCGCAGGATGGCCGGGCGGCCACCGGCGAGGCAACGCTTGTCGACGTAGAACTCGTCCGGATTGACCGCGCCCTGCACGACGGTTTCGCCGAGTCCGTAGGAAGCCGTGATGAAGACGACCTTGTCAAAGCCGGATTCGGTGTCGAGCGTGAACATCACGCCGGAGGCCCCGAGGTCGCTGCGGACCATGCGCTGCACGCCAGCCGAAAGCGCCACGTCGGCATGGGCGAAGCCCTTGTGGACACGGTAGGCGATCGCACGGTCGTTGTACAACGAAGCAAAAACCTCGCGTATTGCATGAATAATATTGTCTATGCCACTGATATTAAGAAACGTTTCCTGTTGACCAGCAAAGGACGCGTCGGGCAGGTCCTCCGCCGTGGCCGAGGAGCGCACGGCAAAGGTGGCGCCCGGAGCATCCTGTGTCAGCCGCGTATAGGCCGAGCGAATCGACGCGTCCAGGGCGGGCGGCAGTGGCGCCTGCAGCAGCCATGCCCTGACCTCGGCACCAGCCAGGGCCAGGGCCGTGACGTCGTCGACGTCCAGCGTCACGATGCGCGCGGCAATACGTTCCCGCAGGCCGCCATGCTCAAGGAACGCACGGAAAGCCGCGGCCGTCGTAGCAAATCCGCCCGGAACCCGGATGCCCGCAGCGGCGAGCTGGCTGATCATCTCGCCAAGTGAGGCATTCTTGCCGCCGACGTCATTGAGGTCGGTCATCCGCAACTGCTCGAAGGGCATTACCCAAGCGCGTTCGGTGGTCATGCGTCGTCCCTGAAATTCGTAGTATTGCGGCGCCGCAACGATTCGCGCCAAACCGCAAGTTTACCTTGTACGGACAGCCATTCGCGTCGTGTTGCGCCGCGCAAAGTTCCGCCAGGCGGTCGACCGAAACGACAACGGCCGCAGAGGCGGCCGTCGAAGGTGCTGCAGCGCTTGCTACTGTCAGCTACGCGTGGGCGTCAGTGTGGGCGTCAGCGTGGGTGCCGTGGTGGTCAGGTCGTCGGGATCGGTATAGCCGCCGTCCGCGCTGGCGTCCATGTTGAGATTGACGCCGGCGTCCTGCGAGGCCGTGCGATGACGACTTCGCACCGCGCGTCGCAGCGTCCGGTAGAGATCCGGATGCGATTCCTTGAGGTAGCTGATGATCTCGAAGTCAACCCGCTTGACCTGCGACAGATCCAGTTGCTCAACGTGAACAAGACGCAGCAACTCCTTGACCGGACGAGGCATTTCTCGCCCGCTTTCATACCTTGACCCACCGCTTTGCGTGACCCCGATCTGTGTCCAGAACTGCTCCTGGTTCATGCCGAGGCGGCGCCGGATTTCGCGGGGATTGAGAACTCGATCGAGGATTTTCACGGGTCACGGGCTTTCGTGGCTGCAACAAGAGGACCAGCGCGGATTGAGCGCCTTTCCACACGATTGCAATACTATACCAATGGCATATTTTTGACCGTATTAAGTCGGCGCGCAAGCGGCAAACGATGAACGGCGTCTTTTTCTTACCACTAACCCAAGGCCGCGCCCGTCATGGCGCACCCGCCTGCCCGTAGATTACGCCAATCCTCGCGAGGTGAGGTATTCCTCGTAGGGGCCATCGAATTGAACCGGTTCGTCCCCGGTAAGCTCGATGACGCGCGTGGCCAGTGCGGACACGAACTGCCGGTCGTGCGACACCAGGATCAGCGTTCCCGCGAATTTCTCGAGTGCGAGTTGCATTGACTCGATCGACTCCATGTCCATGTGATTCGTCGGCTCGTCCATCACCAGCACATTCGGCTGCTGCAGCATCAGCTTGCCGAACAGCATCCGCCCGCGCTCGCCACCGGACAGCACGCGCACCGACTTGCTGGTTTCATCGCCAGAGAACAGCAACCGGCCCAGCGTCGCACGCACGATCTGCTCGTCGTCGGTGGGCTGCTTCCACTGCGCCATCCATTCGAACAGCGTGGATTCCTGTTCGAAGTCTGCGGTCTGATCCTGCGGGTAGTACCCGATGGAAGCGCGTTCCGCCCACTTGACCTTGCCGCCATCGGGCGCGAGATCGCCGATCAGCGTGCGCAGCAGCGTGGTCTTGCCGGCACCATTGGGGCCCACGATCGCCAGTCGCTGACCGGCCTCCAGCATGAACGACAGGTCCTCGAACAGCGGCTTGCGCAATGCCGGCCAGGTCTTGGTGAGCCCTTCCACTTCCACCGCATGGCGATGCAGTTTCTGCTTCGGATCGTATTCAAAGCGGATGAACGGATTCTGCCGCGACGACGGCTTCACGTCGTCGGGACGCAGCTTGTCGATCTGCTTGATGCGCGACGTGGCCTGCTTCGACCGCGCCTTGTTGGCCGAGAACCGGCGCACGAATTCCTGCAGCTCGACGATGCGGTCCTTGGCCTTAGCATTGGAGGCCAGCAGGCGCGCGCGCGCCTGCGTGGACGCGATCATGTAGTCGTCATAGTCCCCGGGAAAGACCTTGAGCGTGCCGTAATCGAGGTCGGCCATGTGCGTGCATACGCTGTTCAGGAAGTGCCGGTCGTGGGAGATGATGATCATCGTCGACTCACGGGCGTTGAGGACCTCCTCCAGCCAGCGGATCGTGTTGATGTCGAGGTGGTTGGTGGGTTCGTCGAGCAGCAGGATCTCGGGATTGGAGAACAGCGCCTGCGCGAGCAACACACGCAGTTTCCAGCCCGGGGCCACTTCGCTCATCGGCCCCTGATGCAGCTCCTCGGTAATGCCCAGTCCCATCAGCAGCTCGCCGGCGCGTGCCTCCGACGTGTAGCCGCCAAGTTCGGCGTAGTGGGCCTCGAGATTGGCAGCGCGCACGTAGTCTTCCTCCGTTGCGTCCGGATTGGCGTAGATGGCATCGCGCTCTTCCTGCGTGGCCCACAATTCCTCGTGTCCGCGCATCACCACGTCCAGCACCCGCTGGTCCTCGAACGCAAACTGATCCTGCTTCAGCTTGCCAAGGCGCTCATTGGTGTCGAGCGCCACGTTGCCGCCGGAGGCTTCGAGGTCGCCTCCCAGGATTTTCATCAGCGTCGACTTGCCGCAACCATTGGCGCCGATGAGGCCGTATCGATGCCCGCCCCCGAACTTGATCGAGATGTTTTCAAAGAGGGGCTTGGCCCCGAACTGGATTGTGATATTGGAAGCAACGAGCATGAGGGACTTTGCAGGAACAGGGTGAACGCTGTTTCGTCCCGCGGCGACCGCGCGCAACCGGCGCGTGCCTGGGACCAGCGCGATGGGATAACCCGCTATTCTGCTAGAATCAAAGACTTATCTCAAGTTTTTTGCTGCGGGACGACGTGTTCGCGTTCCCCGCTTCCAGGACCTCACCATGCCGCGCTACGATCTTCACTCGCATTCGACGCACTCCGACGGCTTGCTTGCACCGGCGGCGGTGGTCGAGCGCGCGGCCGCGCGCGGCGTGGATTTCCTGGCGCTCACGGACCATGACAATACGGGCGGTCTGGCCGAGGCAATGGCCGCGGCGGCAACGACCAGCATGACGCTGGTGCCCGGCGCCGAGTTGTCCGTCAGCTGGGAAGGTCACACCATTCATGTCATCGCGTTGCAGATCGACCCCGCCAACGCCGTGCTCGATGAGGCACTGGCCACGATCCGCCAGGGGCGCGATGGCCGCGCGCGCCTCATGGCCGACTCGCTGGCGGCGGCGGGCATTCCCGGCGCATACGAAGGCGCGCGCCGCTACGTCACCAACGAGAGCCTGATCTCGCGCACGCACTTCGCGCGCTTCCTGGTCGAATCCGGGCACGTTCGTGAAACACGCGATGCATTCAAGCGGTACCTGACACCCGGCAAGCCGGGTTACGTGAAGCACGAATGGGCCACGCTGCCGAACGCGGTCGCGTGGATCCACGCGGCCGGCGGGCAGGCGGTGCTTGCGCATCCCGGACGCTATCGGGTTTCACCCACCGGCATGCGACGACTGCTCGGCGAATTCTGCGACGCCGGCGGCGATGGCATCGAGGTCATGTCGTCTTCGCACACCGCGGCCCAGTTTGACGAATATGCAACCTACGCCCGGACTTTCGGGCTTCTGGCGTCCTGCGGCAGCGACTACCACGGCCCCGGCGAGAGCTGGCTCGACCTGGGTGACCTGCCGCCGTTGCCAGCCGGTGTCACGCCGGTGTGGTCCCGCTGGTAATGCCCGACCGCCGCACGGTTTTTTTTCTGTCCGATCGGACTGGCATCACGGCGGAGATGCTGGGCAACAGTCTGCTGACGCAATTCGATGACATCCGCTTTCGTCGCGTCACGATTCCCTTCGTCGATTCCCCCGACAAGGTGGCCGAGGCCGTGCGCCAGGTCAACGACGCCGCGGAGCGCGAGGGCCGACGGCCGATCGTCATCAGCTCGGTGGTGGACGAGGCAATGAGCGAAATCATCCGCCGCGACGCGCGCGCGCTGACGCTCGACTTCTTCGGCGTGTTCATCCAGCCGCTGGAGGCCGAACTGGGCACCAAGAGTTCGCATGCCGCCGGCAAGTCGCATGGCATTGCCGACAGCCACGAGTATTTCGCGCGCATGGAAGCCATCAACTTCACGCAGACGCACGACGACGGGGCCAGCACGCGCGACCTGTCCAAGGCGCAGGTCATCCTGGTGGGCGTTTCGCGCTGCGGCAAGACGCCGACGTCGCTGTATCTCGCACTGCAGTTCGGCATCCGCGCCGCCAACTTCCCGCTGACCCCGGATGACTTCGCCGACCACAAGCTGCCGGCTTCGGTGCTGCCGTGGCGCAGCAAGCTCTTCGGGTTGACGATCCAGCCGGAACGACTGCGCCAGATACGCGAGGAGCGGCGGCCGGACAGCGCGTATGCCTCGCTAGACAACTGTCGCTACGAGGTGCGCGAGGCCGAGGCCATGATGGTCCGGGAACGCATTCCCATGCTCAACACGACCACGAAGTCGATCGAGGAGATCGCCACGACCATCCTCCACCAGGCCAAGGTGGAGCGGCACATCTATTGAAGCGTTTGGCGGGTACCGCTACCGCCCCCGTAGGCGAGGCTTCAGCCTCGCAGGGATGTCGCTTCGATGTGCCTTCGATGTGCCTTCGATGTGCCTTCGATGTGCACGCGAGGCTGAAGCCTCGCCTACGGGAAACCTACATCCCGTAGAAGCGGCGAGCCGTCCCGCCCATCAACGCCGCACGATCTTCGGCCGACCAACCCGTCGTCAAGGCCATTGTTGCGGCGAACCAGCTCTGGTAGGTGCCGGCCAGGTTGACCACGGGCCAGTCGCTGCCCCACATGAGTCGTTGCGGGCCGAAACATTCCGCCAGGAAGTCGACATAGCGCCGCAGCTGGTCGATCGTCCATCCGGAGCCGGCCTCGGTGACGAGCCCCGATACCTTGCAGCGCACGCGCGGCGACGATGATGCGGCGCGCATCAGATCCGTCCACGGCGCCCACATGCCCGCTGCTATGTCAGGCTTGGCCGCGTGATCGATCACCACGGCGAGGTCCGGGTGCCGCTCCAGCATCCGCAACAATGCAGGCAATTGCCCGGGCCGGATCAGCGCATCGAAGCGCAGGCCAAGGCGCGGCAGCGCATCAAGCGTGCGGGCAACGTCCGCGCGCAGGATCCACGCGGGATCGGGTTCATCCTGCAGCATCGGCCGCACGCCCTTCAACAGCGGGTCCCGCGCCAGGCGGCGCAACGCGGGAATCGCATCGGGCGCGGCGAGATCGGCCCAGCCGACCACGCCGCGCACGAAGCCATCACTCGAGCGCGCAATGTCAAGCAGGTAGCGTGTCTCGGCGATTGTGGGTGCGGCCTGCACGAGGACGGCGCCGGTGACCCCCGCCCGTTCGCGCAGCGGCGCCACGTCGTCGAGGCTGTAGTCACGATGAAGCACGGGCTGCGCCGGGGTCACCCACCCGTAGTCGCCGCGCGCCAGCGACCAGACGTGCTGGTGGGCATCGATGTACCCGTTCATGGCGTCGGCATCGACGCGTCGGTGGAGGTGGGTTGCAAGGTCTTGGTCACGTGGCGCGGGAACATGGTGGACTACGCGGTCGCAGGCGGCTGCTAAACTCCTCCTGATGCTACAAGATGCGTCGCGCCCAGCGCAATGCACGCCGTAGCCCGAGCGTTTCAATCATGATCGACATCCCAATGCCCTCCTTCACTGCCGTGCGCGGACTCTGGTGCGCGACCCTGACACCGGTGGACGCCGGCGGGCGCGTCGACCATCCCCGGATGGTCGCGCATGTCCGGAACCTCCTTGCGCAAGGCATCGATGGCGTCGCGCCCTTTGGTACGACCGGCGAAGGCCAGTCGTTCGCGGCGGACGAGCGCCGTGATGGCATCGATGCGCTGCTGCAGGCCGGTGTTCCGGCTGCGCGTATCGTAGCCGCTACCGGCTGCACGGCGCTGCCTGAGACCATTGCGCTCACGCGCCACGCGGTGCAGGCCGGTTGCCCGGCGGTGCTGGTGCTGCCGCCCTTTTTCTGGAAGTCCCCAAGCGACGACGGACTGTTCGACTGGTATGCAGGTTTGATCGAAGGCACTGGCGATCCGCGGCTGCGGGTGCTTCTCTATCACCTGCCGCAGGTCAGTGCGGTGCCGCTGTCGGTGGAGCTGATCGCGCGCCTCGCCAGCGCGTTTCCCGAGTCGATCGTCGGCATCAAGGACAGCGAGGGCAACTGGGCCCATACGGCGGCGGTGCTCGAGCGCTGTCCGCAGCTCGCCGTGATGGTGGGCCACGAGCCGCACCTGCCGCGATTGATGCAGGCGGGCGGCGTGGGCACGATCTGCGGCATCGCCAACCTTCGGGCCGACCTCGTCCGGGCCCTCCTTGCGCCCAACGTCACCGCCGATGCCGAGCGGCGCATCGAGGCTTTTGTCCGGGTGGCCTTTTCGCAACCGCTGATGGCGGGCTTCAAGAGCATGCTGGCCGACCAATACCACGATCCGCTATGGCGTGCAGTGCGGGCGCCGTTGGTGGCACTGACCGACATGCAGCGCCAGGCACTGCGCGACACATTGGCGGGCGCCGGTCTGGAGCCGGTGGCCGCCGACGCCATCCGCTGACCCGATGAACGCGGGCCAAGCGGGCGCCGGCCCAAAGCTGAGGCGTTGAGCCGCACATGATTCTCGTCTTCGGTTCGGTCAACCTGGACCTGGTGGCGCGGGTCCCGCGCCTGCCGAAGCCCGGCGAGACGCTCATTGGCACCGCGTTTGCCGCGCTGCCTGGCGGCAAGGGTGCGAATCAGGCCCTGGCCGCGCGACGCGCGGGCGCCGCCGTGGCGTTCGTCGGCGCCGTCGGGGGCGACGCCTTTGCCGCACCTGCGATGGCAGGGCTTTCGGCGGCCGGGGTCGACGTTTCAGATTTAGCGACGGTGGATGCGCCCACCGGCGTGGCACTGATCCATATCGACTCCATGGGTGAGAACGCGATCACGGTCATTGCCGGCGCCAATGCCCTTGCCGCGGTATCCAGCATCGGCCACGCACTGTGGTCGCGGGCATCGACCCTGCTGCTGCAACTCGAGACGCCGATGCTGGAGGTGATCGCGGCCGCCGTCCACGCGCGCACCCGCGGCATCCGGGTGATGCTCAACGCGGCGCCGATGCAGCCCTTGCCGCCGTCGCTCCTCGCGGCCATCGATGTCCTGATCGTGAACGAGCACGAGGCGGCATCGCTGGCCGCCGCCATCGGCATTGATGGTGCCTTGACGGCGTTGGCCGAGGCGCTGGCCAGGCGCCTCAATATCGCAGTCGTGCTCACGCTGGGCGCCGACGGCGCGATGGCAGCGGCGGACGGGATGCAGTTCCATGCGCGACCCCCGCCGGTGACTGCCGTGGACACGACCGGCGCCGGCGACGCGCTGGCAGGAGCCTTGGCCGCGGCTCTGGATCGCGGCGACACGTGGCCAAGGGCATTGGCGCAAGCCGTTGCGGCGGGTACGCTGGCGTGCGGGGGTATCGGCGCGCAATCGGCGATGCCGGACGCCGCGGCGATTGCAGGTCTTGCGCAGCGGGTAGAATTGACGGCTCCCGCAACCTCGGCCCAATGACACCATGAACCTGCGCCATCGCCTGGTCCAACGCTGCCGCATGACGATCGCAGCGCTCGCTCTCGCCTGCACCATCACGCCCGCCGTTGCCGTCGACTGGACGGATCTGCTGTGGAACCCCCAGGAAAGCGGCTGGGGCGTCAATTTCGTCCAGGCGGACAACTTCATCTTCGCTACGTTCTTCGTCTACGGCCTGGCGCTGCAGCCTACGTGGTACACCGGCGAGATGACCATCGATGCCAACGGCATCTGGTCCGGACCGCTCTACGCCACCACCGGCGCCTACTTCGGCGGGCCATGGATCCCGGGGCAGCGCACGACCACGCGGGTTGGCACCGTCACCTTCACGCCCAACTCGGTCACCGGCGGCACGCTCACCTACAACGTGGACGGCGTCGTGGTGACCAAGCAGGTTACCCGGCAGACGCTCAAGACGATCGCGCTGGGCGGGCAGTACTTCGGCGGCTTCGTTGTCGATATCTACAACTGCACCAACCCCCTCAACAATCAGACAGTGCGTTTCTACGGAGAGCTCAAGGCGACGCAGACCGCGGGTGGGGTATTGCAGCTCGACTTCGATACGGGAACCGCCACCTGCACGATGGTGGGCAACTACACGCAGAACGGATCGCTCTTCCGGATTTCCAATGCGGCGTACACCTGTTCCAACGGGCTGGCGACCACGGCGGTGGTCACCCAGGTCAAGGCCACCAACCAGGGTCTTGAGGGCCAGTGGGTGGCGGGCGTATCAGCCGGTTGCACGGAGGGCGGCTACTTCTCGACGATCCTGTACTAGCGCCTGTTGGAAGGGTCACCCGAAGGGCCGCGCGCGAACTTGGTGCTGGCAGTCCCTAGGAACGCGCGCCGCGTGCCTGGCGCAGCGCTTCGAACAGCACGATCGCTGCGGCAGCGCTGGCATTGAGCGATTCGGTGGCCCCGGGCATCGGGATGCTGACGTGGCGGTCGGATTGCGCCAGCAGCGCGGCTGACAGTCCTGCGCCTTCGTTGCCGATCGCGATGGCCAGCGGCCACGCAAATTTCAATGAGTATAGTTCGTCGCCACCGCGGGGAACGGTCGCGGCAACCGTCCCGCCACGACCACGAAAGTCCGCCGCCCACGCCGGCAGATCGACATCCTCGATGATCGTGGTGAGGAAATGCGCACCCTGCCCCGCCCGCAGTACCTTGGGCGACCACGCAAACGCACAGTGCCTGGAAAGCAGGACCTGTTCCACGCCGGCCGCTGCCGCGGTACGCAGCAACGTGCCGACATTGCCGGGATCCTGCAGGTCGTCGAGCAGCAGGTGAAACCGCGCACTTTCCTCCAACGGCGGCGCTGGCGTGGCAATGACCGCCACGACACCGAGCGCAGGCGGCAAACCTGTCGCCTCGGCAAAGAGCGCCGCGGACACTGCCACGATATCGGCGCCGGCCAGCCGTGAGACGAGCGGCGCGATGTGCGGCGCGGCAGCCAGATCCTCCACCAGCACGACAAACTCCGGCGGACCGATACGATCGAGGTAAACCGTCACGAGATGCTCGCCTTCGAGCACGCAACGCCCCGCCTTGCGTCGATCGCGCGATGACGCAATGAGCTTCGCTGTCTCGCGCAGCCGCGGATTATGGCGGGAAGTGGCCTGATGCATTTCGCAGCGCGGCAGATCAGGGCTTGGTGCGCGCCGCCGCAACAGGTGGCGCCTTCGGCGTCACAGCCGACGGCTGTACCTGGAAGAACACCTCATCAGGCTTGATCATGCCGAGTTCCGAGCGCGCGCGCTCTTCGATTGCCTCGGAGCCCGTTTTCAAGTCCCGGACATCCGCGTCCAGCGCTTCATTGCGTGCCTTGAGTCTGGCATTGGTCTCGCGTTGCACGCCGAGTTGGCGGTCGGTCTCATGCACCTGCAGCCACCCGCCCTTGCCCAGCCACATCGGATACTGCAGGGCCAGGATCAGGGCGATGAAGATGAAGGCGAGCCAGCGCAAGGAACCCTTCGCCTACCCGATGTTGAAGAACGCATCGCGTCCGGGATAGCTGGCCGCGTCGCCCAGGTCTTCCTCGATACGCAACAACTGGTTGTACTTCGCAATGCGGTCGGACCGCGACAGCGAACCGGTCTTGATCTGCCCGCAGTTGGTGCCGACCGCGATGTCGGCGATCATGCTGTCCTCGGTTTCTCCCGACCGGTGCGACACCACGGCGGTGTAGCCCGCGCGGTTGGCCATCGTGATCGCCGCAAAGGTCTCGGACAGCGTGCCGATCTGGTTGATCTTGATCAGGATCGAATTGGCCACGCCCTTGGCGATGCCCTGCTTCAGGATCTTCGTGTTCGTGACGAAAATGTCGTCGCCGACCAGCTGCACGTTCTTGCCCAGGCGATCGGTCAGATACTTCCAGCCCGCCCAGTCGTGCTCGGACATCCCGTCTTCGATGCTGATGATCGGATACTTGTCGCACCAAGCCGCCAGCACGTCGGCAAATTGCTCGGACGTCAGCGAACGATTTTCAGCGGCGAGCACATAACGATCGTCTTTCCAGAACTCGCTGGCCGCGCAGTCGAGCGCCAACGCAATGTCGGTGCCTGGCGTGTAGCCCGCCTTGTCAATGGCTTCGACCAGGAGTTCGAGCGCAGCTTCGTTCGATGGCAGGTTGGGGGCGAAGCCCCCCTCGTCGCCGACGGTGGTGGGCATGCCGCGGGCGTCGATCATCTTCTTCAGCGTGTGGAAGACTTCCGCGCCGTAGCGCAGCGCCTCGCGAAACGTGGGCGCGCCAAGCGGCACCAGCATGAACTCCTGCAGGTCGATGGCATTGTTGGCATGGGCGCCGCCGTTGATCACGTTCATCAGCGGCACGGGCAATTGCATTTGCCCCGCGCCGCCGAGGTACCGGTACAAGGGCAGTGACGAATCATCCGCGGCCGCCTTGGCCACCGCGCACGACACGGCCAGCATCGCATTGGCGCCGAGGCGCGCCTTGTTGTCGGTGCCGTCCAGCTCGATCAGCGTGCGATCGATGAAGCCTTGCTCCGTTGCGTCCAGACCGAGAATGGCCTCGCAGATCTCGGTGTTCACATGCTCGACCGCGCGCATCACGCCTTTGCCGAAGTAGCGCTTGGCGTCGCCGTCGCGCAGTTCGATGGCTTCCTTCGAGCCCGTGGAGGCGCCCGACGGGACCGCGGCGCGACCGGACACGCCGGACTCGAGCACGACATCGGCCTCGATGGTGGGGTTGCCGCGCGAATCGAGGATTTCGCGGGCGATGACGTCGACAATGGCGCTCACGCCTTCTCTCCTTCGTAGTCGCAAACCACCCAGTCGGCCAGCTCCCGCAGCAGCACGACCACCTCCTGGTGCGCCGGATGCGGACCGTAGGCAACGAGGTCGGCGTGCGTGGCGAAGGCCATGTTGATGCCGTAGTCGTACGCGACCGGGCGGTCGGTGACGTTCCAGCCATGCTCGAACCGGACGATGCCGGCACAGACATGTTGAAGCGCCACGAACTTGGCAATCCACGTGGCGACGCGCGGATCCGCGCGCGTGACGCCGGATTTGAACTTGATCAGGACGAGATGGACGAACAAAGCGTGATTTCCTTGTGGGTGGTTTATCGTGCGGCTGCCATCAATGCGGCTTCGGGAAAGCCGCTGCGCTTGACGATCGCGTCGAGTTCGACCAGCGTGGTCAGCAGTGCCCGCATTTGCGCCAGCGGCCAGGCATTAGGGCCGTCGGACAGGGCTTCCTCGGGCCTGGGATGCGTTTCCATGAAGAGTCCGGCCACGCCGGCACCGACCGCAGCGCGGGCCAGCACCGGCACGAACTCGCGCTGGCCACCGGACGACGTGCCCTTGCCGCCGGGCAACTGCACGGAGTGCGTCGCATCAAATACCACCGGGCACCCAGTAGCGCGCATGATGGCCAGCGAACGCATGTCCGACACCAGGTTGTGATACCCGAATGACGCGCCACGCTCGCAGACCATGATGTTGTCCGTACCGCTGGCCGCCCGCGCCTTGGCGACCACCTGCAGCATGTCCTCGGGCGCCAGGAACTGGCCCTTCTTGATGTTGACCGGTTTGCCGGCAGCCGCCACCGCCTGGATGAAGTCCGTCTGGCGACACAGGAACGCAGGTGTCTGCAACACGTCGACCACGCTGGCCACCTCGTCGATTTCCGCGACCGTGTGCACATCGGTGAGCACCGGCACCGCACACTGGCGCCGGACCTCGTCGAGGATGCGCAGTCCCTCGGCCATGCCCGGTCCGCGAAACGACGCATGCGAACTGCGGTTGGCCTTGTCGAATGAAGACTTGAAGATGAACGGAACGCCGAGGTCGGCGCAGATCGACTTCAGTTCGCCCGCAACGTCCACCTGCAGTTGGCGCGATTCGATGACGCACGGACCGGCGATCAGGAAAAGGCGCCGGTCGAGGCTGACATCGTAGCCGCAGAGTTTCATGGCTGGGTGCGCCGCCTAGACCGATGCGACCAGCTTGGCCACGGCATCGTCAGCGTCGCCCGCGGAGCGTTGCCGGTGCTCCAGCGCCGCCTTGACGAAGCTAATGAAGAGCGGGTGGCCACGGCGCGGATTGGACGTGAACTCCGGATGGAACTGGCAGCCGAAGAACCAGGGGTGACCCGGCAACTCCACCATCTCGACCAGGTCGCCTGCGGTGTCGCTCCTGGCCCGGGCGCCGACGACCAGACCCGCCGCCTCGATCCGCGACAGGTAATGATTGTTGACCTCGTACCGATGCCGATGCCGCTCCGCGACCGTGGTGCTGCCGTAGATCCGGTGCGCCAGGGATCCGGGGACCACTTCGCACGGTTGCGCACCGAGTCGCATCGTGCCACCCATGTCCGAATTTTCCGTGCGCGTTTCAATCAAGCCGTCACGATTCTGCCACTCGGTGATCAGTGCGACGACCGGATGCGGCGTGGCGGTATCGAACTCGGTGCTGTTGGCTTGAGCCAACCCGGCCTTGTTACGCGCCGTCTCGATCACGGCCAGTTGCATGCCAAGGCAGATGCCCAGGTACGGCACGCGCTTTTCGCGGGCAAACCGGACCGCGGCGAGCTTGCCCTCCACGCCGCGCTTGCCGAACCCGCCGGGTACGAGTATCGCGTCCATGCCCTGCAGCGAGTCGATGCCCTCCGCTTCCAGCACTTCGGAGTCGACGTAGTGAATCACCACCTTCGACCGGGTATGGATGCCGGCATGCGTCAAGGCTTCGGACAACGACTTGTACGACTCGGTCAGGTCGACGTACTTCCCGACCATGGCGATGTGCACCTCATGGTCCGGGTGCTCGAGCGCATCGACCAGGTCGCGCCAGATGGAAAGATCCGCCGGCGGCACGTCCAGCGCCAGTTTCTTGCAGACGATGACGTCCAACCCCTCGGCGTGGAGCATGCCGGGGATCTTGTAGATGGAATCAGCGTCCAATGCAGGGATCACGGCTTCGGCAGGCACGTTGGTGAAGAGCGCGATCTTGCGTCGGTCGCTATCCGAGACGGGGCGATCGGCTCGGCACAGCACCACATCGGGCTGGATACCGATCTCCCGCAACTCCTTCACGGAATGCTGGGTCGGCTTGGTCTTCATCTCGCCGGCGGACGGGATGTAGGGCACCAGCGTCAAGTGGACATAACAGACGTTCTCGCGACCCAACTGGATGCCGAGTTGCCGGATGGCTTCAAGAAACGGCAGCGACTCGATGTCGCCCACCGTGCCACCCACTTCGACCAGCGCGACTTCCGCATCCCCGGCGCCGGCCAGGATCCAGCTCTTGATCTCGTCGGTGATGTGCGGAATCACCTGGACCGTACCGCCCAGGTAGTCGCCGCGCCGCTCCTTGCGAATCACCGATTCGTAGATCTGGCCCGTGGTGAAGTTGTTGCGCTTCCCCATCCGCACGTCGGTGAAGCGCTCGTAGTGGCCAAGATCGAGGTCCGTCTCGGCACCGTCGTCGGTGACGAATACTTCGCCATGCTGGAACGGCGACATCGTGCCGGGGTCGACATTGATGTAGGGGTCAAGCTTGAGATTGGTGACGCGGACACCGCGGGTGGCGAGGATCGCCGCCAGGGAGGCGGCAGCGATGCCCTTGCCGAGCGAGGACACCACCCCACCGGTCACGAAGACGAACTTGGTCATGAGTGAACTCGCCCCGGGAAATTGCCATTTTACCCGATACCAAGCGCCGTGCCCATGCGCCGGCGGGCGGTGTCGCGGCCCAGCAACGCCAATACTGCGTCGATGGCCGGCGTCGTCGGCGTACCGGCAACCAGGAGGCGCATCGCCATCATGATCTGCGGCGGCTTCAAGCCATGTCGGACCGCGGCGGCCTTCATTGCAGCGGCGAGGGTTGCACGCGTCCATTCGATTTCCGCGAACTCCGCAAGCAGCTCGACCAGCGCAGGGCGATTGTCCGCGGAGACCACCTCCGCAACACGGTCGGGTATCACCGTCGGCGTGCTGTAGAAATACCACGCGGCATCGGCCATCGCGACAAGCGTTTCGCAACGGTCGCGCAGCAGTATCGCCACCGCGCCCGCGTCCGGCCCGGCGGCAGGGTCAAGTCCGGCGCGCGTCAGGTAGGGGGCGAGGCGCGCGCCCAGTTCGGCTTCGGGCAGCAACTTCATGTGCTCCTGGTTCACCCAATTCAGCTTGCCCGCGTTGAACCGCGATGGCGCCGGGCTGATGCCGGCCAGGTCGAACCACTCGATCAGCTGTGCGCGCGAGAAGAGCTCGTTGTCGCCGTGGGCCCAGCCGATGCGTGCGAGGAAGTTCACCATTGCCTCCGGCAGGTATCCGGCCGCCTCGTAGTCCATCACCCCGACCGCTCCGTGGCGCTTGCTGAGCTTGGCGCCGTCCTCGCCCAGCACCGTCGGGACATGCGCATAGCGCGGCGGGTCGACCCCAAGCGCGCGAAAGATGTTGATCTGCCGCGGCGTGTTGTTCACGTGGTCGTCGCCGCGGATCACGTCGGTGATGCCCATGTCCCAGTCATCGACCACGACGCAGAAGTTATAGGTTGGCGTCCCGTCGCTGCGCGCGATGACGAGGTCATCGAGTTCGCTGTTGGCGATCTCGATGCGCCCCTTGACGCCGTCGTCCCAGGCGACCGTGCCGGCGTCCGGATTGCGAAAACGCAGTACGGGCTTCACGTCCGGCGGCGGGGTCATGCCGACCGCGCGATCCGGCCGCCAGCGGCCGTCGTAACGGGGCTTGTCGCCGCGCGCGGTTTGTTCGGCGCGCAGCGCATCGAGCTCCGCGACCGTCATGTAGTCGCGATAGGCGAGCCCGCGCTCGATCATGTCGGCCAGCACCGCGCGATAGCGGTCCATGCGCTGCATCTGGAAGAACGGGCCCTCGTCGTAGTCGAGCCGCAGCCAGGCCATCGCGTCGAGGATCGCCTGCACGGCAGCCGGGGTCGAGCGCTCGCGGTCCGTGTCCTCGATGCGCAGGATGAACGTGCCCCCGTGGTGGCGCGCGAACGCCCACGCGAAAAGACCGGTGCGGATGTTGCCGAGATGCATGTACCCCGTCGGGCTGGGGGCGAAGCGGGTCCTGACCTTGCTCACGTGATGCATCCTGTTGGCAAAGGACACATCTTACCGGGCACGGTAAATGGGTCACCACCGTCGCCGCATTTCCCAGGCACGCCATCGATGCGCGACGCGGCGTGGGGGACCGCTTGCCGGTTGAATTGGAGGGGTCGCCGACTTGACCCCGACTTCAAGCGGCAAGCGGTCCCCCACACCGCGTCGCCGGCACAACTGAAATCAAACTCAGCTTCCGGAATGGCGTGCGCCGCGAGGCTGAAGCCTCGCCTACATAGTCGTCCACATGATTACGATTTGCGTGGTCAATCATCGCCGTACCCGACCACACGATCAGGACAGGCGGGGCTGCCAGCGCAGGTCGAGCGTGGCCGGTGTGGCCGGGTTCGGCTGCTCCGGATGCACGGTGATCGCGCCCGGCGTGTGTCCGTGCGCGGTGAACCGCGCCACGCGGCGCGCCTCCGCCTCGTTGGCATTCACCGGGAACGTGGCGTAGTTGCGGCCACCGGGATGCACGACGTGGTACACGCAACCGCCCAGCGCCCGTTGTGCCCACGTGTCGATGAGGTCGAACGTCAATGGCGCCTGCACGCCGATGGTCGGATGCAGCGCCGATGGCGGACTCCATGCACGAAAGCGCACGCCGGCCACGAATTCTCCGGGCACGCCGGTCGACGTCAACGGCAGCGCGCGGCCATTGCAGATCACCGCGTGGCGCCCGCCAGTCACCCCGGTGACCTTGACCTGCATGCGCTCGACGGAGGAGTCGACGTAACGCGACGTGGCCCCCAATGCCACTTCTTCACCCAGTACATGCCACGGCTCGATCGCCTGGCGCAGTTCGATCGTCACCGCATCGTAGGTCGCGGAGCCGAAGCGGGGAAAGCGAAACTCGACAAAGGGCTCGAACCAGGCCGGGTCCACCGGATACCCTGCGCCGTCGAGATCCATCGCCACGTCCCGGATGTCGGCGGCGACAAAGTGCGGCAGCAGCCAACGGTCATGCAGCGCCGTGCCCCAGGGAATGAGACTGCCGCGATAGGGCTCGCGCCAGAACCTCGCGACGAGCGCACGCAGCAATACCATCTGGAGTGCGCTCATCTGGTAGTGCGGCGGCATCTCGAACGCGCGGAACTCGAGCAGGCCCAGGCGGCCGGTGGGACCATCGGGCGAATAGAGCTTGTCGATCGAGAACTCGGAGCGATGCGTGTTGCCCGTCAGGTCAGTCAGCAGGTGGCGCAACAGCCGATCGGTCAGCCAGGGTTGCGGCGTTTCCTGCCCAGGCGCCTGCTTGCGCGCCAATTGCTGGAATGCAATGCCCAACTCATAGAGCCGGTCGTCACGCGCTTCGTCGACCCGGGGCGCCTGGCTGGTGGGTCCGATGAACATGCCCGAGAACAGGTACGACAGCGCCGGATGGTTCTGCCAGTAGGTGATGAGACTCTGCAGAAGATCGGGGCGGCGCAGCAGCGGGCTGTCTGCCGGCGTGGCGCCACCCAGCGTCACGTGGTTGCCGCCACCGGTGCCGGTGTGGCGGCCATCGAGCATGAATTTCTCGGTGCCGAGCCGCGTCAGCCGTGCTTCCTCGTACAGCGTGCGGGTGGTCGCGATCAGGTCCTGCCAATTGGCCGACGGATGCACGTTGACCTCGATCACGCCGGGATCGGGCGTCACCGCAAGCACCCTGATGCGCGGATCGCGCGGTGGCGTGTAGCCCTCAATCGCCACGGGCGTCCCGAGCGCATGCGCGATATCCTCCAACGTGGCGAGCAGGGCCACGTAGGCCTCGAGCCGTTCGCACGGCGGCATGAAGAGGTGGACGTTCCCGTTGCGCACCTCGAGCGTCATCGCCGTCTTGACGACTTCGCGCGCCGCGCGCGAGGCAACGCCGGCTGGGCCCGGCTGCTGCGCTGTGCGCGCCCGCAAGACCTGGCGCGGGGCGAAGGGATCGACGCCAAACGCAGGCTCCACCTCTTCCGGCAGCAATTCCGGCAATGACGACAACGGCAGGCGCAAGCCCAGCGGCGAATCGCCCGGTAACGCGTAGAGATGCTCCCGTTTCAGGGGCCATGGGCTCGAGGTCCAGCCCACGGTGCCGCCATCGTCGAGCGTGGCCTTCAACGGCAGCACGAACCCGATCGGTGCCCCCAGGCCCCGCGCCAGCACGCGGGCAAGACGCGCGCGCTCGTCAGGGCGAGTGAGATCTGCGGTCAGAGGATCAACATTGGCGGGCAGCGCGGCCTCGGCCTCGAGCAGCCTGGGCACGTCCTCGTATGCAGCAATGAGGAGCGAGTCCGGCAGTCCCAGGCCTGCGGCCAGCCGCGCGCCGAAAACGCGCGCTGTGTCCACCGTAGCCGCGCCCGCCTTGGTGGTGTCGGCGACGAAGTCATCGCTGCGCCAGAGTGGCTCGCCGTCCGCACGCCAGTACAGTCCGAGTGCCCAGCGCGGGAGCGGCTCGCCCGGGTACCACTTGCCCTGCCCGTAGTGCAGGAAGCCGTTGGGGGCAAAGCGCGCCTTCAGGCGCTTGACCAGCCGCTCGCCCAGCTCACGCTTCTTGGGCGACAGCGCCGTGTAGTTCCATTCCGGGCCGTCCATATCGTCGATCGACACGAACGTAGGCTCCCCACCCTGGGTGAGCCGCACGTCGTGCGCCACCAGATCGCGGTCCACGGCCTCGCCCAGCGCGGATATGGCCGCCCATTGCGCTTCCGTAAACGGCTTGGTGACGCGCGGGTCCTCGTGCAGCCGCGTGACCCGCATCGTGAATTCGAATTCCACGTTGCAGACATCGGTATAGCCGATCACCGGAGCGGCGTTGCCGGGATCCGCGGTGCACGCGAGCGGAATATGCCCCTCGCCCGCCAGCAATCCCGACGTCGGATCGAAGCCGATCCAGCCCGCCCCCGGGATGAAGGCCTCGGCCCACGCGTGCAGATCGGTGAAGTCGTGATCGGTGCCGGACGGACCGTCCAGGGCCTTCACATCCGCGACGAGCTGGATCAGGTAGCCCGAAGCAAAGCGCGCGGCGATGCCCAGGCGTCGCATGATCTGCACCAGCAGCCAGCCCGTGTCGCGGCACGAGCCGCTGCAGTTCTCGAGCGTGGTTTCCGGGTCCTGTACCCCAGGCTCCATGCGCACCAGATAGCGGATCTGGCCCTGCAGCAATTGATTGATCCGAACGAGCAGCAGCACCGGGTTTTCGTCCGGCTGGACGGTCTTTCGGAACTCGGCAATCCAGCGCTCGAGGCGCGCGCCCAGCGGGGCGGTCTCGAGAAATGGAATCAGCTCCTTGGCCAGTGCCGGCGCATAGACGAATGGAAATTTCTCGGCATAGGGTTCGACGAAGAAGTCGAAGGGATTGATGACGGTAAGGTCCGCGACCAGATCAACCTCGATGGCCAGCGCATCCGCGCGCTCCGGAAACACGAAGCGTCCGACCCAGTTGCCGTAGGGGTCCTGCTGCCAGTTGCGGAAGTGTGGCTCGGGCTTCACCGACAGCGAGTAGCTCAAGATCGGCGTGCGGCAATGGGGCGCCGGGCGCAGCCGGATTTCGTGCGGACCGAGACCGACGTGACGGTCGAAGCGATACGTGGTGCGGTGTGACAGCGCGACGCGTATCGCCATGGGGATTCCTGTTACGTCCAGTCGGGGTCGGGCAGCTGCGCGAACACGCGCCGCAGGCCTTCACCCCATTGGGTGTGCACCATCTGGAAGTAGGGATCGGACTCCTCGATGCGCCGCTGCAGGCCGACGCGCAGCGAATCCGCCTGGTATACCAGGAGATCGATCGGCAGACCGACGGAAATGTTCGAACGCATCGTCGAGTCGAACGAGACCACCGTGCATTTGGTGGCATCGAGCAGGCTGGTGCTGCGCGTGACCACCCGGTCGATGATCGGCTTCCCGTATTTGGTCTCGCCGATCTGGAAGTAGCAGGTCTCCGGGGTCGCCTCGATGAAATTGCCCTCCCCGTAGACGTTGAAGAGGCGTGGCGGCTCGCCGCGGATCTGACCGCCGATGAGGAAATTGGCGCCGGAATCGATGTTGTTCTGGGTCAGGAACGGGCCATCGAGATTCTTGACCTCACGCAGTGCGTCGCCGATCAACCGGGCAACATCGAACATCGACTCGGCATTCCACAGCGTGCGACGGTCCTCGCCGGCGCGGCTGCGCTGTTCGAGCAGGTTGAGCGCATTCTGCGTGATCGACAGGTTGCCCGACGACAGCGTGGTGATGACCCGCTCGCCCTCGCGCGCGAACACCTTCATCTTGGAGAACCGGGCGATCTGGTCGACGCCGGCATTGGTGCGGGAATCGGACGCGAAGATCATTCCGGCGTCCAGTGACATGGCAACGCAGTAGGTCATGGGAAGGCAATACCCTAGAGGGGCGCCGACGGCGCGGCGGCAGGCAGAACCCATGATTCTACCGAAACGCGCTGCAGCAGCTTCGACACGGTCAGTTCGCGGGAACGAGAAAGCGTCGGCTGATCTCCGCGCCCAGCACCGAGACACGCTGCAGGAAGTCCATCAGGTACTCGTGCAGACCATAGCGGATGATGTCGTCGGTACTGCCGAAATGCAGCCGCGCGTGCAGCTCCCCGGCCTGGCGGCGCAATTCCTCGCTGTGCTCGTCGCACAACAGCGCCAGCGTGTCGTCGATGAAATTGAGGCAACTGTGCAGCGAGCGAGGCATGTCGTCGCGCAGCACCAGCAGTTCGGCCACCCGGCGCGGGGAAATGACGTCGCTGTAGATCTTGCGGTAGGCCTCGAAGCCCGACAGCGACTGCAGCAGGGAGGCCCACTGGTAGTAGTCCACCGCCCCGCCGACGTCCGCCGCCGACGGCAGCAGGATGTGGTACTTGGTGTCGAGGATCCGCGCCGTGTTGTCGGCACGTTCGATGTGGGTGCCGAGGCGGATGAAATGATAGGCCTCGTCCCGCAGCATGGTGCCGAAGGTCACGCCGCGGAAGAGGTGCGAGCGCATCTTGACCCAGTCCAGGAACTCGGACACGCCCTGTCGCTGCAGTCCGGCGTAGTCGTAGTCGCGCATCTCGATCCAGGCGCCGTTCAGGTCCTCGTACATCTCGGATGTGATGGCGCCACGGACACTGCGCGCCGACTCGCGCGCACTGCGCAGGCAGCAGTAGATCGACGACGGATTGCCGGCATCGAGGATCATGAATTTCAGAACGTCCTCGGCCGCGAGTATCGGATGGCTCTTGTAATAGCCGGTGGCCACGCCGGTGGCGACCAGCGGAACGGCCCATGGCTCGGCCCAGGCGAGCCCCGGCTCCTGCACGTCGTAGGGCAGCAGCGACGTCCGATAGGTCACGTCGAGCAGGCGTGCCGTATTTTCGGCACGCTCGATGTGCCGGGCCATCCAGAAGAGTTCGTTGGCGACGCGGGAAAGCATGGCGCTCATGCCTCGGCCTCTTTGCGCCCGTATCCAGTGCAGGCGGCGCGCATCGGCCTCGTCGCAATCGCGCGGCGACGGGCCCTGCGGGCCTGGGCTTCGACCGCCGCGCTCATGCGAGCACCCACGTATCCTTGGTGCCGCCGCCCTGCGAGGAATTGACCACCAGCGAGCCTTCGCGCAGCGCCACGCGCGTCAGCCCGCCCGGCACCAGGTCGATATCGGTACCCGACAGGACGTAGGGCCGCAGGTCGATGTGGCGCGGGGCAAGGCCGGCGGCCACAAAGGTGGGGCATGTCGACAGCGCCAGCGTCGGCTGGGCGATGTACTGCCCGGGAGTGGCGCGGACACGATCGGCGAATGCGGCGCACTCCGCGGCCGTGGAGGCCGGCCCGACCAGCATGCCGTAGCCGCCGGCCCCATGCACTTCCTTCACGACCAGCTTGTCGATATTGGCCAGCGCGTACTCGAGATCCTTCGGCTTGTAGAGCATGTAGGTCGGGACGTTGTTGAGTATCGGCTCCTCAGCCAGATAGAAGCGGATCATGTCAGGGACGAAGGGGTAGATCGACTTGTCGTCCGCCACGCCCGTGCCGATGGCGTTGGCGAGGGTGACGCGTCCGGCCCGGTAGGCGGCAAAGAGCCCCGGCACGCCGATCATCGAGTCCTTGCGAAACGCGAGCGGATCGAGAAAGTCGTCATCGACCCGCCGATAGATCACATGCACCCGGCGCGGACCGCGGGTGGTCCGCATGTAGACGGTGTCGTTCTGGACGAACAGGTCCTGCCCTTCGACGAGTTCGACACCCATCTGCTGCGCCAGGAAAGCGTGCTCGTAGTATGCCGAGTTGTACGCGCCGGGCGTCATCACCGCCACGACCGGGTTCTCTTCGCCTTTCGGGCCGACGGCGCGCAGGTTCTCGAGCAGCATGTCGGGATAGTGCTGTACCGGCCGGATCGAACGGGTGGAGAAGAGCTCGGGAAAGAGCCGCATCATCATCCTGCGGTTTTCGAGCATGTACGACACGCCGGAAGGGACGCGCAGATTGTCCTCGAGGACGTAATACTCGCCCGCCCCGGCCCGCACGATGTCGACCCCGGCGATGTGGGCGTAGATGTCCCCGGGCACGTTCATGCCGACCATCTCACGCCGGAACTGCGTGTTGTTCAGTACACGATCCGCCGGAATCGTGCCGCTCTTCAGGATGCGCTGGTCGTGATAGACGTCCGCCAGGAACATGTTCAGCGCATGCACGCGCTGCTTCAGCCCCCGCTCGAGGATCATCCATTCGTCGGCCGGAATGATGCGCGGCACGATGTCGAAGGGGATCAGGCGTTCGGTCCCGGCGTTTTCGCCGTAGACCGCGAAGGTGATGCCGACACGGTGGAACGCGAGCTCCGCCTCCTCCCGTTTCTGGGCGATGCGGGCCCCGTCCGTACGCTCCAGCCAATCGCCAAAAGCGCGGTAATGCGGCCGGACCAGGCCGTCACGGCCGGTCATTTCATCGTAGGCGGGGGCAGACATTCAAATGGGCTTTGATCGATAGGGCCGAGTTAGCAAGCGGGGTGCCAAACAGGAGTTTGCTTGGGCGGCCAATGACTTAGGACATGGAGGCATTGCGGCGATGGTTCCGGTGCCCCGTTTTCCATCAAGTAACGCACCATATCGGTGCGCCCCGTCCAGGACATCGGGGGACGGTCACAAAAACGTGGTTTGCCCTTGGTCCGTCGCTATGGTTAAATCGGTACTCCTGTCTGGGTTCGCGGGGCGTTTAGCTCAGCGGTAGAGCACTCCCCTCACACGGGAGGGGTCGCTGGTTCGAACCCAGCAATGCCCACCACACTGAACCAAGGGGTTACACGCAAGTGTAACCCCTATTTTTTTGGCTTCAGGCCGGACGCGGCGACCGCATACGTCAGGGCATGTACTGTCCGCCATTGACCTCGATCACCTGTCCGGTCACGTAGCTCGACATCGCGTCGGACGCCAGATAGAGGAACGTCCCGGCGCATTCGTCGGCGCTGCCCAGGCGATTCATCGGCACCGTGGCCTGCATCGCCTTCAACTGCTCGGCATTCGAATAGCGATCGTGAAATGGCGTCGTAATGACGCCGGGAGAAACGGCGTTGAGCCGTATGTTGTCACCGACCACTTCCTTGGCCCAGCCGCGCGTCACCGTGGAAACGAAGCCCTTGGCGCCTGCATAGAGCACTGCGCCACCGCCCCCGCCGTTGCGGGCGGCGATCGAGGTGACGTTGATGATGTTGCCGGACTTCTGCCGGCGCATGATCGGCACGACCTCGCGCATGAAGATCGCGACCTGGGTGACGTTGAGGTCTACCACCCGCTGGATATGCGCGACCGTGTAGTCCTCGATCCGGATGCGCCCCAGCATGCCGCCGGCGTTGTTGATCAGCACGTCGATCCGGCCGAACGCGGCCATGGTCTCGGCCACGATCCGCTTGACGTCGGCCTCCTGCGTGACGTCGCCGGCAGCGAGCACTGCCTTGACACCGTGGGACCGGACGTCAGCCCCGACTGCTTCGGCGGCATCACGGCTCGCGTTGTAATGCACGACCACATTGCTGCCTGCCTGCGCAAATGCGCGCGCTGCCGCCGCGCCGATGCCGGTGGATGCGCCGGTGATGAGTACTGCCTTGCCCTTGAGGTCGTTGACCATGTCCTGCTCCCGGGAGTTGTACGAGGACATCCATCTTGGCGCCGAATGTGCGCGCTGCCGCCGGATGCCGATTGAAGGGACCGTCCTGAGTATACTTTTTTGGCCAGACCCCATTCGCGTCCCGGCCGATCCAGGAGCGGGCGTCGCGACCCATGCGCTTGCCGGAGGCTGCCGCGGACACGACGAAAACTGGCTCTCTGCGGACTACGGTCGACACGCAGCGACCGCCTCGCAGATCGCCGCCATCGCCGCCGGGCGCGGAAAGCTGCGCCGATAGGCCAGCGCCACGCGGCGCGTGGGAACCGGCTTGGAAAAGGGCACGGGTACGACCATCCGGCTGTGGTACCGGGGTGTCAGCGCATCCCGCGGCAGGACCGAAATGCCCAGCCCGGAAGCCACCATGTTGCGTACCGTCTCGAGCGAATTGGTGCGTGGGACATGGGCATCGGCACGGTTCAGTTCCGGGCACGACTCCAGCACCTGGTCGCGGAAGCAGTGGCCGATGTTGAGCAGGATCGTGGTCTCGCCGGCCAATTCCTCCGGTCGCACCGACTTCCGCTTCGCCCACTTGTGGGTGGAGGGCACCACGACCTGGAAAGGCTCTTCGAACAGGAATTCGGTGACTACGCCGGGAGGGGCGAACGGCAGCGCGACGATGGCCGCGTCGATGCGCCCGGCCTTGAGCGAAACCTCGAGGTTCTCGGTCAGGTTCTCCTCGATGTCGAGCGGCATCTGCGGCGCCAGGTCGTGCAGCGCCGGGATAAGGTCAGGCAACAGGTAGGGGGCCACCGTGTAGATCACCCCCAGGCGTAGCGTGCCGACCAGCTGGTTGCGCCCGGCCTGGGCGATCTCGCGTACCCGCGAGGCCTCCTCCAGCACGCGCTGCGCCTGCTCCACGATGCGTTCGCCCACATTGGTGATCGTGACCTCGTTCTTGCCGCGTTCGAATACCTGCGTGCCAAGCTCCTCTTCGAGTTTCTGGATCGCCACCGAGAGCGCCGGCTGGCTGACGAAGCATTTGAGCGCGGCGCGGCCGAAGTTGCGCTCCTGCGCCACTGCGACCAGGTACTTGAGTTCGTTGAGTGTCACGACAACCGGCGCTGGGCCAGGAAGCGCGCAAAGCCCGCACCCGTCTCTGGGTGCTTGAGACCGAAGTCGACGGTGGCCTCGAGGTAGCCCAGCTTGCGGCCGCAATCGTAGCGACGTCCGTCGAAGCGATAGGCCATCACCCGTTCCTCCGCGAGCAAGCGAGCGATGCCATCGGTCAACTGGATTTCGCCGCCGGCACCCGGCGGCATGGTCCGCAGGTGATGAAACACGCGCGGGGAAAGGACATAGCGTCCCACCACGGCCAGCGTGGAAGGCGTGCTGCCGGGCCTGGGCTTCTCGACGATGCGGGTGATCAGCGATGCGCGCGCAGCGGCGTCTTCGGTTTCCACGATGCCCCAGCTGCCGATGTCGTCGGCGGCAACCTCCATGACGCCGACGATCGACGCATCTTCGTGCCCGGCGATGTCGACCATCTGCCTCATGACGGGCACGCCGGCATCGATCAGGTCGTCGGCCAGTATCACCGCAAAGGGCTCGTCGCCCACCACCGGCGCGGCGCACAGCACCGCATGACCGAGGCCCAACGCCTCCGACTGGCGAATGTAGATGCAGTTGATGCCGCGTGGCGTCGCGGCCTGCACGGCCTCGAGCAGCGCCGATTTGTTGCGCAGGGCGAGCTCGGTCTCGAGTTCATAGGCCTTGTCGAAGTGGTCCTCGATGGCGCGCTTGTTGCGCCCCGTGATGAAGATCATGTCGGTGATGCCCGCGGCCGCTGCCTCTTCCACCGCATACTGGATCAGTGGCTTGTCGACGACGGGCAACATTTCCTTCGGGCTGGCCTTGGTCACGGGGAGAAAGCGGCTGCCGAGGCCGGCAACGGGGAACACGGCTTTGGTGATGGGTTTCATGGTGCTTTCGATTGGGCGGCGCGCTGCGCCAGGAGGTCCTGCAGGCCATGCTCGTCGAGAACCGGCACGCCGAGTGCTTCCGCCTTGGCGAGCTTGGTGCCGGCATCCGCGCCGGCCACGACGAAATCCGTTTTCTTCGAGACGCTGCCAGCCACTTTCCCACCGGCCGCTTCAATGATCGCCTTGGCGTCATCGCGCGACAAGGTGGGCAGCGTGCCGGTGAGCACCAGCGTCAATCCCGCCAGCACACCCGGCGTCGCCCGCTGCGGCGGGCCCTCGGGCCACTGGACGCCGGCTGCGCGCAGTTGCTCGATGCCTTCGCGATTGTGCGGCTCGGCGAAGAATCCGGCAATGGACGCAGCGAGCACGGGGCCGACGTCGCGCACGTCGAGCAACGCGGTTTCGTCCGCGGCCAGCAAGGCATCGAGACTGCCGAAATGCGCAGCCAGGTCCTTCGCGGTGGCTTCACCGACATGACGGATACCGAGCCCGAAGATGAATCGGGCAAGCGTGGTCGACTTGCTGGCTTCGATGGCGGCGACGATGTTGCCCGCGCTCTTGTCCGCCATGCGCTCCAGCGCGGCCAGACGAGCCAGGTCCAGCTGGTAGAGATCCGCCGGCGTGCGCACGATGTCGGCATCGACCAGTTGATCGACCAGTTTCTCGCCCATGCCCTCGATGTCCAGTGCCCGGCGTCCGGCAAAGTGCAACAGCGCCTGCTTGCGTTGCGCCGGGCAAACGAGCCCTCCCGTGCAGCGGGCAATCGCCTCATCGGGCAGGCGCGCGATCATCGAACCGCACTGCGGACAATGGGTCGGCATGACGAATGGCGCGGCGGCGGCCGGACGCAGGTCTGGCAGCACGCGCACCACCTCCGGGATGACATCGCCGGCCCGGCGCACGATCACCGTATCACCAACGTGTACGTCCTTGCGCCGCACCTCGTCCTCGTTGTGCAACGTGGCATTGGTCACGGTCACACCACCGACGAATACGGGCGCCAATCGGGCCACCGGCGTGATCGCGCCGGTGCGCCCGACTTGCACATCGATGGCGAGCACGACAGTCGTCATCTCCTCCGCCGGGAACTTGTGCGCAATCGCAAACCGCGGCGCCCGGGACACGAACCCCAGGCGCTGCTGCTGCGCGACCGCGTCGACCTTGTACACGACGCCATCGATATCGAAGGGCAGGCCGGCGCGCGCCGCGCCCATCGCGCGATAGGCCTTGAGCAACCCGGTCAGTCCCGTGGCCAACGATCGCTCCCGCGCCACCGGCACGTGCAGCGAGTCCAGCCGTGCCAGCAATTCGCCATGCGTCACTGGTGGCGCCGCCTCCCCCCAATCGACGCCGCCGATGCCATAAGCAAAGAAGGCCAGTCGCCGCGTGGCCGTGATCCTGGGGTCGAGCTGGCGCAGACTGCCCGCCGCCGCGTTGCGTGGATTGGCGAACACCTTGTCGCCGCGTGCCGCCTGCGCGCGGTTGAGCGCCTCGAAGTCGCGCTTGAGCATCAACACCTCCCCGCGTACCTCCAACAGCGGCGGCGGGTTCGTCGTGCGAAGGCGCAGCGGAATCGCACCGATCGTGCGCAGGTTGGCCGTGACGTTCTCGCCACTGGCGCCGTCGCCGCGGGTAGCGCCCTGGACGAAAATGCCGTGCTCGTACACCAGATTGATGGCGAGTCCGTCGAACTTGGGTTCGACCGAATAGTGGATCGCGGCTTCGCCGAGTCCCTCGCGAACCCGCCGGTCGAAGGCCTCCACCTCGGCGTCGTCGAAGGCATTGTTGAGGGACAGCATCGGCACCCGGTGGGTGACGCTCTCGAATTCGGGCGATGGTTGCCCGGCCACGCGCTGGGTCGGCGAATCCGCCCTGAGCAATGCCGGAAATTTCGCCTCCAGCGCCTGCAATTCGCGCATGAGGCCGTCGTATGTCGCATCGCTGACCGTGGGCGCGTCCAGCACATAGTAGCGATGGTCATGGGCCGCGATTTCGTCGCGCAGCGTCTGCGCCCGCGCCTCGGCGGCTGCGGACCCGGTGTCCCCGCCACGGGCACGGGAAATCATCAGGCCCCGAACAAGGCCAGGGCGCGCGGACTTCCCGGAGCGATACCGGATTCATTGAGCGCCGATGTGGCCGCGTCCACCTGCTTGCGGATCGCGCCCAGCGCCGGGTCGTCAAGCGGACGCCGGTTGTCGTCGACCAGTTCGGCTGCAAGGGTATGCGCCATGCGCTTGGCGGCAAGCTTCATCTGGTCGAAGGCGCGGGTGGGATCCGGCACGCGCGGGACATCGAGAACGAAGACCACACCATTGGTGGCAGACACCCGCAGCGTATCCACGGTGAACGGCTCGTTGCGGACATTCTGCAGCGTATAGAGCACCGCTCCGGAGTCCTCATCCAGCCATTCGAAACGACCGCCACTCGCGAGCCGAAAGCCGGCGGCCTCGGCAACGCCACGAAGCTTGGTGCCGGGAATGCCACTTTCGTCGCCTTTCAGCACCGTCAGACCGATCTGGACGTCGAGGTCTGCGCACAGGCGATCGAGCGCCTCGGCCCGATCGACTTCCGCCGCGACATCGGAGACAGAAGCGGCAGCCGGTAACAACGGGGCCAGCTCGCCCAGCACGCGGACGAACGTATCGAGCTGGCCACGACTCGCCGCGCCGTTGCGATCGGCAAGCAGAAAGCAGGCGGCCAGCTCTACGAATTCGCCGCGCGAATCCGAGGCAAGTCCCTGCCACGGCCCATCGGCAATCGTTCGTCCGAACCAGCGCAGGCGCTTGCCCATGCGCGCGTGAAGCCCGGCTGCCAGCGCCCCGACGCCTACCGGGCGCGCCGGCTGCAGCGTGACAATGCATTCGATGTCCGGATCAGGCTGGCGAACCCCGGGCCCGCCCGCCCTCGCATCAGGGCTCGCCCGAGGAAAACTTGAATGGCCGGGTGAGAGGGATTCGACCGGACCGGTACCGATCACGTCCATCGGCGGACGCCACCCGGGCCCGTCATCAGCCATTGCGACCGGTGGTGTCCCTGATGGGCTATCCGTCGCCATGGCCGGGGATGGCATGTCGCTGCGTGCCCCGTCATCGTCGCCGGCATCGCCGCGAAGCGAGGGCTCGACGCGTTCACCTGTATCCGGTGGCGAGACTGCGGGCGCCTCGCTGGGGCGAAAGGCGGCGTCGATGCGCTGCCGCACGCGCCGCTCCTGCCACCAATTGAAAATCATGACGCCGACGACCAGCGCGATGCCGGCGCCGATGAGACCCAGTTGCAGCGGACTCATCGCCATTCAGGTCGCCTGTTGGGAGGGATTGACCATGGATGGGCAGGAAGTATAGCGCGACCGTGCTTGGCGGCCGTCGACATGTTCAGCGGAACACCATGTCAGGCCGCGGTCTCGGCCAGCGACAGCGCCTCGGCGATGTCGACGGCGACGACACGGGACATGCCCGGCTCGGGCATCGTGATCCCGACCAGCTGGCTGGCCATCTCCATCGTGATCTTGTTGTGCGAGATGAACAGGAACTGGGTGTCGCCGGCCATTTCGCGCACCATCTTGCAGAAGCGCTCGGTGTTCGGATCGTCCAGCGGCGCATCGACCTCGTCCAGCAGGCAGAACGGGGCGGGATTGAGCTCGAACAGCGCAAAGACCAGTGAGATCGCGGTGAGTGCCTTTTCACCGCCCGACAGCAGATGGATCGACGTGTTTCGCTTGCCCGGCGGCTGCGCCACCACCTGCACGCCGGCATCGAGGATTTCCTCGCCGGTGAGCACGAGCCGGGCCTGGCCGCCACCGAACAGCATCGGGAACAGGCGGGAGAAATTGGCGTTGACCGTGTCGAAGGTCTGCTGGAGCATGTCGCGCGACTCGCGGTCGATCTGGCGGATCGCAGTCTCGAGCGTGGCCATCGCCTCCGTCAGGTCGGCGGCCTGCGCGTCGAGGTAGTCCTTGCGCGCGCGTGACTCGGTCAGCTCATCCAGCGCCGCCAGATTGACCGCGCCAAGCTCCGCAATGCCTTGCGTCAGCCGCTCGATCTCCGCCGGGAGCGTGCGCGCACTGCCCCAGGCCTTGAGTGCCTCCGGCAACACGGCCAGCTCGGCCTGTGCCTCGGCGAGCTGTTCCGTGAACTGGACGCATGCCAGGTCGGCCGCCTGCTCCTTCAGCTGCATTTCGAGGATCTTTGCGCGTGCGGGTTCGAGCTTCTGCTCCGCGGCGAGGCGCGCCTCATCGGCACTGCGCAAGGCTGTGGCCAGCGCTTCCTGCTGGTCGCGCGCAGTGGCCAGGGTCTGCTCGGCCGTGTTGCGATCGGCCAACTGCCGCTGCAGCGCCTCCTCCACCGGCGTCCAGTCCATGGCCGCCCGCTCGCTGGTCAGTTGCGTCAACTGCGCACGCTGCTGCCGATCCTGCTCCACCAGGCCCGCTTGCCGGCGCTCGAGTTCGCCGATGCGATCGCGTGCGCTGCGTTCGGCAAACCCGGCTTCCTGGGTCGCGCGCTCGGCCGCCCGCACGCGCTCGCGGCCCCGTGCCAGCGCAACCTCCGCTTCGTTGCGCGCATGCCGCTCGTGGTCGCGGCGCGCGAACTCATCGTGCAACTTCGACTGGAGGTTGGCGATCTCGGCGGTCATGCCGTCGCGCGCCGCACCTTCCTGCGCGTCGAGCGCATTCACCTCGGCGGTCTCGGTGGCAATCTGTTCGCGGCGCGCCTGCGTGGCCGCTACGGCCTGCCGGACCTGCTGCAGTTCAAGTTCGAGGTCATGCACGCGCCGCTGCTGCGACGTCACCGCCTGGCCTTCCGCGTGATAGGTCTGTTGCGCCTCGCGCAGCTCGAGGTCGATCGCATCGCGTTGCCCGCGGGCACTGGCTGCTGCTTCGCGTGCCCCCACCAGCGCCGCCGTGAGCTCGGACAACTCGCGCTGCCGGGCCAGCACGCCATGGAGGTCGCCGTCAGGCGCGAAGAACGTGATGCCCTGCGCCGAGACGAGATGGCCACCGGGGGTAACGAACGCCTCGCCTTCCGCCAGCCCGCCGCGTTCGGACAAAGCGGTCGCGAGGTCGGACCGGCAGTGGACGCCATACAGTCCATCGGCCACGAGGCGCCGTACGGCGTCGCTCTTGCAATGCACCTTGGCCAGCAGCGAATCGGCGGCGCCATGGGACCGGGATCCATCGGTAGCCGGCGCGAAGGCCGCCACCCGACGCGGCGGCGCGGCATCGCCGGTCCACGCCGCGGCCGTGTCAAGCCGTTCCAGTTCGATGGCATTGAGCCGCTCGCGCAACACTGCTTCGAGCGCATCTTCCCAACCCTTGTCCACGTCGAGAACCTGCCACAGGCGATGCGCTCTGGTCAGGCCATGCGCATCAAGCCAGCCGTCGATGTCCTTGCCGTGACCGATCTTCTCCTGCAAAGCCGACAATGCCTGGGCCCGGGCATCGAGATCGGCCAGGCGACGGCTGTCCCGGTCCCACGCGTCGGCGGCCGCGCGCTGCGCGGCTTGCAGCGCTTCCACGCTTTGCTGGAGTGCCGCAAGCGCCTGTTGCTTGCCGGCGAGTTCCTGGTTTTCCTGGCCAAGCTGGTCGGTGACTTCGACCACGGGGTCGACCGCCGGCGCCGGCATCCCGGCAAGTTCCTGCGCGAGGCGCTCCCGCCGCTGTTGCAGTCGCTGCAGTCCGGCGATAGCGCCGTCCCGGCGTGTTTCCACAACGCGCACGCCTTGCTCGATGAGCGCGACCGCCTGCTGCAATTCGTTGAGCGATGCGGTAACCGCCGCGACGCGGGTTTCGAGCGGGGTAACCGCATCGACTGCCGCGCGCTCCTCCACGGTCGTGGCTTCGCGCCGAGTCACTGCGGCCTCGAGTGCCGCATCGGCCGCAGTGCGGTCCGTCGCCAGCGTCGCCTGTTCGCCGACAATGGCATCGAGTGCCTGCGTCAGCTGACTCACCTGCAATGCAATCCGGGACTCCGACTCGCGTGCAAATCCCAGTTGCTGTTCGAGCCGCGTGACTTCGGCGTTGGCGGCGTAATAGGCACCCTGGCGGTCGTGCAGAGAGTCGCCGGCCGCATAGTGCTCCGCCCGCAGCGCTTCGCGCCGCGCCTCCGCTGCTCGCAGTTCGGTCTGGATGGCTTCCAGCGCCAATGCCAGTGCAGTCACCTCGGCGGTGCATCGATCCTTGGCCCGGGTTGCCTCCTGCTGCTTGGCGTACCACAGCAGATGATGCGACTGCTTCAGCCTCGCTTCGAGTTCGCGGTACTGGCGCGCGACCTCCGCCTGGCCTTCCAGACGCAGCAACTGATTGCCAAGCTCGAGCCGGATATCCTCGACCCGGGAAAGATTTTCCCGCGTGTCCGCGAGGCGACCCTCGGTTTCCTTGCGCCGTTCCTTGTACTTCGAGACGCCGGCCGCCTCCTCGAGGAAGATGCGCAATTCCTCGGGCTTGGCCTCGATCACGCGCGAGATCATGCCCTGCTCGATGATCGCGTAGGCGCGCGGCCCGAGTCCGGTGCCGAGGAAGAGATCGTGAATATCCCGACGTCGTACCGGGATGTTGTTGATGTAGTACGTCGAATCGCCGTCCCGCGTCAGGACGCGCTTGATCGAGATCTCGGCGTATTGCCCCCATTGCCCGCCGATGCGTCCGGCCGAGTTGTCGAAGTGGAGTTCGACCGAAGCACGGCCCACGGGCCTGCGCTCGCCGGCGCCATTGAAGATGACATCCTGCATCGATTCGCCACGCAGTGCCGAGGCCTTGGATTCGCCAAGCACCCAGCGTACGGCGTCGATGACGTTGGACTTCCCGCAGCCGTTCGGACCGACAATCCCGACCAACTGCCCCGGTGTCGCGATGGCCGTTGGGTCGACAAATGACTTGAAACCGGCAAGCTTGATTTCTTTAAGGCGCAATGGAGGATTCGCGGGCGAGGTGACGGAAAGCGCGGGGTCATCCGGCGGCGATGCGCCGGCGGAGTCCACCGCGGATGGTGGTCGCCGCGAAGCCTGGCGACAGGCACGAATTATAGCGGAAAGGTCGCCCGACGTCGGGCCGGGCGTCAGCCCCCGGTCACCGCCACCATGCGCAATGGAATGCGTCCCTCGGCGATGCCGTGACAGGCCACCATCGCGCCGCCGGCCGGGAGGAGCTCGGGGATCTCCTTGCCGCACCGGTCATTGGCATGAGGACAGCGCGGGTGAAATGTACAGCCGGCCGGGGGATCGAGCGGGTTTGGCACCTCCCCTGCCACCGCAGTGCGCGTCGTACCCGTCATCTCGAGATCCGGAACTGCGTCGAGCAACATGCGCGTATACGGATGGCGCGGCGTGTCGAACAGCTCACGCGTAGGCGCCAGTTCGACGATGCGTCCCAGGTACATCACCCCGACGCGATCGGCGATGTGATGCACGACGGCAAGGTTGTGCGAGATGAAGAGATACGTGAGCCCCAGCCGCCGCTGCAGGTCGCGCATCAGGTTCAGCACCTGCGCCTGCACGGAAACATCGAGCGCGGATGTCGGCTCGTCACACACCAGGAACGAGGGATTGGTGGATAGCGCACGCGCGATCGATATCCGCTGGCGTTGCCCGCCCGAAAACTGGTGCGGATACTTGGTGCCGTCGGCCGCCGCGAGTCCGACCTGCTCGAGCAGAGCGACGACCCGCGCGGCAAGTTGTTCCGAGGTCATTGCCGGGTCGTGCAAGCGCATCGGCTCGGCCACGATATCGGCCACCCGCCAGCGCGGATTCAGGCTGGCATAGGGATCCTGAAAGATCATCTGCATGCCCCGCCGCGCGCGGCGCAATTCGCCGGCGTCGCTGCTGGCGCCCTCGCCGGCGATGCCTACGCCATCATAGGTGATGGTGCCCCGGGTCGGCGCATAAAGGCCGACGATCAGGCGGGCCACGGTCGACTTGCCGCAGCCCGATTCGCCGACCAGACCCAGCGTCTCACCCTTGCGGATTGCAAGGTCGACGCCATCGACCGCCTTGAGGATGACGCGACCCTTCCGCTCGAGCACGCGATTGAGCCAGGGCGGCGACACGTCGAAGAATCGCGCCACGCCGGTCATCCGCAGTAGCTCCTGCGTCACGACGAAGCCTCGGCAATGGCCGACCTGGATGCGCTGGTTTCCAGCAGCCAGCATGCGGCGTGGGTCGGGCCCACGCTGACGAGTTCCGGACGCGCAACCCGGCAACGCTCGAACACGCGCGGACACCGCGGGTGAAACGCGCAGCCCGCAGGAAGCGCGGTAAGGCGCGGCATGCTGCCGTCGATCTGCGTCAGGCGCTCGCGTTCGTCGACGATCGATGGAATCGAGCCCATGAGTCCCACTGTGTAGGGATGTTGTGGCCGATGAATGACGTCGGCGACCGGCCCGATCTCCACGATGCGGCCCGCGTACATCACCGCCACGCGATCCGCGGTCTCGGCAATGACCCCCATGTCGTGGGTCACCAGCATCACCGCGGTGCCGTGCTCGCGGCACAGGCGCTTCAGCAACTCGATGATCTGGGACTGGATCGACACGTCGAGTGCCGTGGTGGGCTCGTCGGCGACGATCAGTTTAGGCTTCGCGGCCAGCGCCAACGCAATGACGACGCGCTGCCGCATCCCGCCCGAGAACTGATGCGGATAGTGATCGATGCGGCGGGCAGCGGCCGGTATCCCGACTTCCTCGAGGAGCCCGATGGCGCGCTGCCGCGCCGCGTCCTCGTTCATGTCGAGATGGGTACTGATGGTCTCGGTCAGTTGGCGTCCGACCGTGTACAGCGGATTGAGCGAGGTCAGCGGGTCCTGGAAGATCGCCCCGATCTCACGGCCCCGGACGCGGCGCATTTCCGCATACGGCAGGTTGTCGATCCGCCGTCCGGCCAGGCGAATCTCGCCGCCAGCGATGCGTCCTGGTGGATCGATCAGGCCGATGATCGCCGCGCCGGTGATCGACTTGCCCGCGCCGGACTCCCCGACCACGCCCAGCACTTCACCCGGCGCGATGTCGAAGGACAGGTCGTGCACGGCGACGAGCGTGCCCCTGCGGGTCGGGAACTCGACGCGCAGGCGCTCGACCGCCAGCAGCGGCGTGGCCATGGTTTCCACGTTCGGCGCTACTTGGCGACCGGCATCTGACAGCCTGCAATGCCCTCGACGTGGTCGACCACCGGGGTCCATTCCTGCGTGATCGTGTTGGCGAACTGGGCATTGATGTAGTAGCGCTTGCATGGTTCGACGTTGAGCATCATCACGTGCAGCGGCGGTCCGCCTGCCCAACCCGGTGCCGGGCCCTGGACGACCAGGCGGCGCATGCCCGGCTCGACCCTGATCATCCTGGGGTCCGGAAACGAGCCCTGGTCGTCGACGCGATCGATGATGGCCGGGCGGCGATTGGTGATCGTGGTGTTGAACCGCTGTCCGGTGATTTCGCTCCACGTGGGACCCCAGGTGGCGCACCCCTGGAGCAGCACTGGCAGCGCCAGCGGAACCAGTAACGTCAACCATGAAATGGCTCGAACCTTGCTCATCGCGCACATCCTTTCGTCAATGTCGGAAAACCGTGGGCGCTGCGCCTTGCCGCTTACCGCAACCGCGGGTTGAGGGCGTCGCGCAGCCAGTCGCCCAGCAGGTTGATGGACAGCACCATGACCACCAGCGCCGCACCCGGGAAGATGGTAATCCACCACTCACCCGAGAACAAAAAATCGTTGCCGATGCGGATCAGCGTGCCGAGCGAAGGCTGGGTGGGCGGGACACCGACGCCAAGGAAGCTCAGCGTGGCCTCGGTCAGGATCGCGGTGGCGATGTTGATGGTCGCCAGCACCAGCACCGGTCCCAGCACGTTGGGCAGCAGGTGCCGTCGCATGATGGTCAACGGCGAGACGCCGATGACCCGGGCCGCCTGAATGTACTCCTTGTTCTTTTCCACCATCGTCGAACCGCGAACGGTACGCGCGTACTGCACCCAATTGGAAAACCCGATGGCGAGCACGATCACCAGCAGGGCGACCTCGCCATGGGATTCGCGCGGAAGCACCGCACGGAACACGCCGTCGATGAGAAGCGCGATCAGGATCGCGGGAAACGACAGCTGGACATCGGCGATCCGCATGATGACGGCGTCAAACTTGCCGCCGATATAGCCGGCCAGCAATCCCAGCGAGACGCCGAGCAGCATCGCCAGCACCACCGAGGCGAGGCCGACCAGCAGCGACACGCGCGCCCCGTGCATGATCGCGGAGAACACATCGCGCCCCTGGTCGTCCGTTCCCAGCAGGTAGCCAGCGCGCCCCCCCGCACTGAAGCTGGGTGGCAGCAATGCATCGTTGAGGTTGAGCGTACGCAGGTCGAACGGATTGTGCGGGGCAAGCCAAGGTGCCAACACTGCCGCACCCACGCAGATCAGCAGGACGACGAAGGAAATGATCGCCAGCGGCGAATGGCGAAAACTCCACGCGACATCGCTGTCCCACGCCGCCGTCAGCCGTGAACCCCAGGTCGGCGGCGCGACCAGTGCGGCCAGCGGTGCGGGCGTCAAGTCGCTCATGCCGGACCCGCCGCGTCACCACGGCCCAACGCTTGAAGGGCGGCGAGCGTGCCGGCCATCGCCTGCCCGTACACCAACGCCTTCCAGTCGTCGGCGTCCTGGTAAAACGCATCGCGCACCTGCCGCTTGATGGCCGCATGGGTCGCCGCCGGCGCGGCCGGATGGTTGGACAGCCATTGATCGGCGCGCAATGCATCGAACACTTCGAGGACGGGCAGCGTGCCGTATTCGAGAGCGATGCCCGCATGTTCCGCCTGGGGGCATTCGTCGTAGACGGCATTGAAGTTGACGCCGGTCAGGGGCGCCGATGTCGACGATCCATCGATGAACGACGTGACCTCCGGGCCCCACCAGCGCTTGGCGCGCGCGAGGTCAGCCACGTTGCCACCGGCCAGGATCTTCTCGCCATGGCCCCGTGGTCCCAACCCGGTATGGAAGTCGATCCAGCCGAGCCGCTGGCACGTCGACGCTTCCGCGCGCAGCAGACGGCGCAGAATCAGATTGCTCCACGCGGGGCGCACGCCGCCATAGAAGAGCCCGTCAGAAAATTCGCACTGGCCGCCGCTCACCGCCGCCTGCAACGCGGGAAGGCCACGCTGCGCGATATAGGCCTGCATCCGTGCAAGCGCATCGGCGCCGGGCGGCCACGAAGCAGGCACCATGAAGCCGTGTACCTCCGCGTACGCCGCATTGGGCGGCGGCGGTACGGCGAAATCGCGGAAGTTGCGATTGAGGTCGACGTTGTCCTCGTTGGTACGCCGCAGGTGCGAAAAGCCGTACGGGTTGAGCGCGTGCAGCAGAACCACACGCACGCCGGACGCGGCCACCGCCTCGATGAACGCCGGGTCGTGCAGCATCGCAACCTGCGCGCCGGAACCGCAGAAACCCTCTGCCCCGTGCGTGCCGGAAATGAGCACCAGCACGGCCACCGCGCCCGCCGGTCCCATGCACGCCACATCGATGGCCAGGTCTTCGCCGTCCGCGCCGCGCACGTCCGGATGAACGTGCGTTTCGATCGGGAGCCTGCGCGAAGTCGCCGCCGCCATGAATCGCCGGCGCGCCTCGGCGTAGGTCGCCGAAAAATGGGAGGCAGGTGCGACTGTCATGGTCGTGACCGGCGACGGCTACGCACAGACGTCATGCCGCTGGGGCCAGCGGCATCGCGGCCTCTGCCAGCGCGGCCAGATACCCTGCGCCGAGCGGGATCACGGCGTCGTTGAAATCATAGGTGCTGTTGTGCAGGAAGCAGCCACCCTCAGCCCCCCCCTGACCGAGGCGTGCAAACGCTCCGGGCTTCGCCTGCAGCATGAATGAAAAATCCTCGGCCCCCATCGACGGGTCAAGGTCACGCTCGACATTGTCGCGCCCAACCAGACGCTCCGCGACGTCGGCCGCGAAGATTGCCTCCCGGTGATGGTTGATGGTGGCGGGATAGACGCGCTCGTAATGCAACGTGGCGCGCGCCCCGAACGCGGCGGCGATCGAATGGACCAGTTCCGTCAGGCGGCGCTCGATCATGTCCTGCGTGGCCGGGCGGAACGTCCGCACGGTGCCGACCAGCCTGGCATGCGCGGGAATCACGCTCATCGCACCAGGATTGCCGGCCTGCATCGAACACAGGCTGACCACGGCGGTGTCGATCGGACCGACGTTGCGGCTGACGATCGACTGCGCTGCCGTGATGATGTGGCCCGCCACCAGCACGGGATCGATCGCCAGGTGCGGATGGGCGCCGTGGCCACCGCGGCCATCGATCGTGATCTCGATGCGATCGGCGGCCGCCATCGCGGGACCGGGCGTAATGCCGATGCGCCCCGGCTGCAATCCCGGCCAGTTGTGGAGCGCGTAGACCTGTTCGGCCGGAAAGCGGTCGAAGAGACCGTCGTCGATCATGGCCTTGGCGCCGGCAAAGCCTTCCTCGCCCGGCTGGAAAATGAGGTAAGCGGTGCCGTCGAAGTTGCGGGTCTCGTGCAGATAGCGCGCGGCGGCAAGCAACATCGTCGTATGGCCATCATGTCCACAGCCGTGCATCCGCCCTTCGTAGCGCGACTTGTGCGCAAATTCGTTTTCTTCCTGCATCGGCAATGCATCCATATCGGCACGCAGCCCGACCGAGCGGCCGCTTGCCTGCCGGCGTCCGGGAATCACCGCGACCACGCCGGTCCTGCCGATGCCGGCGTGGTGCTCGATGCCCAGTGCCGCCAGCCGCTCCACCACGACCTTGGCGGTGCGGTGCTCCTCGAAGCCCAGTTCCGGGTGCGCATGCAGGTCGCGACGAATCAGCGTGAACTCGTCTTGCCAGCGATGAATGTACTCGGGAGGATTCATGAGCGGGAGCAATATCCGAAGCAGGATGTCGATGCGAGGTCAGAGTCCGGCGCCTGCGCCGGCCTCGATGCGCAGGCGTGGGTCGACCCCGTAGTACAGAAGGTCGACCACCAGGTTGATGGTGACAAAGACCAGCGCGATGAAGCAGAGGTACGCGGCCATGATCGGGATGTCGGCGAAGTAAACCGCCTGGATGAACAGCAGGCCCATGCCCGGCCACTGGAACACCGTCTCGGTGACCAGGGCAAAGGCGATGATCGCGCCTAGTTGCAGGCCAATGATCGTGATCACCGGCACCAGCGTATTTTTCAGCGCATGTCCGAAGTGGATGGCGCGATCGCTCAAGCCGCGCGCCCGGGCGAACTTGACGTAGTCGGTGCGCAGGACTTCGAGCATTTCTGACCGCACGAGGCGCATGATCAGCGTCATCTGGAAAAAGGACAGCGTGATCGCGGGCAGGATCAGCGCCTTCCACCCACTGGCAGTCAGGAGGCCGGTGGTCCACCAGCCGATCGCAACCGTATCCCCCCGCCCGAACGAGGGCAGCCAGCCAAGCTGTACCGCAAAGACCAGGATCAGCAGGATACCTATCAGGAAGGTCGGCAGGCTGACGCCCACCAGGGAAATCGCCAGCAGCGCCTGCGCCGCCAGGCTCTGTCGGCGCAGCGCCGTGTAGACGCCCGCCGGGATCCCGATCAGGATCGCAAGCAGTGCCGCAGCGACGGACAGTTCCAGTGTTGCCGGCAGTCGCTCGCGGATCAGCGTCGAGACCGGCCGGCCCTGGCGCAGCGACAGCCCGAAGTCCCCGTGCACCGCGTTGTCGACGAACTTGATGAACTGCACGTAGAACGGGCGGTCGAGACCCAAATCACGGCGCAGGTCCTCGCGGTCCTGGATCGTCGCCTGCTGCGGCAGCATGAACGCCACCGGATCGCCGGTGAAGTTGAACAGTCCGAACGCGATGAACGAGACCACCAGGAGGACGGCCACGGACTGCAGGACTCGACGGAGGATGAACGCCAGCATTCAGGTCCGTATTCTCGCCGCTCGGGTCGCAAAGAGGCAAATGCCCGCGGCAACCGATACGTTCAGGCTCTCGACGGTTCCCCCCAGGGGAATGCCGACGATCCGGTCGCACGAGTCGCGGGTAAGCCGGCGCAGTCCCGCGCCCTCGGCGCCCAGTACCCAGGCGACCGGCCCCTTGAGGTCCGCGGTGACGATGCTTTCCCCGCCCGCGTCGGCGCCGATCAGCCACACTTCGCGCTCCTTCAACTCGCGCATCGTCCGCGCCAGGTTGGTCACCGCGATCACCGGCACCGTGTCGGCGGCCCCGCTCGCGGTCTTCATCACCGTCGCGGTGACACCGACCGCGCGGTCCTTGGGCACGATCACCGCCAGCGCGCCGAACGCATCGGCGCTGCGCAGGCAAGCGCCGAGGTTATGCGGATCCGTCACGCCGTCCAGGATCAGCAGCAGCGGCGGCTCCCCGGTCTCGGCCAGCACGTCGTCGAGCGTGACATGGGGCAATGCGTTGTCGACGACGGCCACCACGCCCTGATGGGTGCCGGCACCGGCCAGCGCCGCCATCCGGGTCGCGTCGACGACGTGCAGCGCGACCCCGGCGGCCTTGGCGCGCGCAACGACGTCGCGCGAGCGGCCGTCGTCCCGGCCGGCCTGCATGTAAAGCGCATGCACCGAATCGGGCCGCTGGCGCAACCGTGCGGTCACCGCATGAAAACCGAAGATGGGACGGGTATCGGACAAGGACGTGAGGCGTGCCAGTGGGTGCAAAGCCGTGCTAGTGTACGCGCGCCTCGCCCTCCCGCGTACTGAACGCGCCAACCCAGCCGTGTCCGAACTCTCGCTCGCCGCCGACCTCCGCAATTTTCTCGTCGCGTTCATGCTCGTCGTGGCCGGACTGCTGCCGATCGTCAATCCCGTTGGCAGCGCGCCGCTCTTCCTGGCCATGACGGCCGGAAGTTCCGATGCAGCGCGCCGTCAGCTCGCGTGGCGGGTTGCGATCAATTCGTTCGTGCTGTTGATGGGATCGCTGATCTTCGGCGCCTTCGTCCTCAAGGTGTTCGGGCTATCCGTGCCGGTAGTTCAGGTGGCAGGTGGCGCCGTCCTGTGTGCGCTGGGCTGGAACATGCTTCATCACGATTCGTCGGCTCCGACCGATGTGGTGGCATTGCCTGACGACAAGGCGCTGCTGCGCGCCTTCTATCCGCTGACCTTGCCACTGACCGTCGACCCCGGCGCCATCGCCGTCGCGATCACGCTGGGCGCCAATCACGCGCATGGTGTTGAACGAATCGCGGTCGGCTTCATCGCGGGGACATGCGCGGTGGGCCTGATCGCGATCACCGTCTGGCTTGCGTATCGCTATGCAACGCGGGTGGGACTCTGGCTTGGACATAGCCGCACCATGGTGGTGTTGCGGCTGTCCGCGTTCATCATGCTGTGCATCGGCGTGGAGATCGCCTGGAACGGCGCCAAGGCGCTGCTGTCGGAGCTGCCGTTGGCAACCGCGCCGCCAGCCGTTGCCGCACCGCAGGCGGTGCCCCCCGCTGCGCCTCGATGACGGTCGAGCTGCGGCACTGCGGTCGGGCTGCGTCTTTCGGCCTTCATCCTGTTTCGCATCGGCGTACAGATCATGTGGAATGGTACGGATGCGCTGCTTGGAATCACCGTTCCACCCCGCGTTCGGGGTTCGTGACCGGACACTCAAACGTTGCCCTGACGCGGCCCCCAAGCTCAGTTGCCCGGACAGCGCCACTCGCGTTATAATCAAGGGCTTGGCACGATCTGCCGGCGTAGCTCAGTTGGTAGAGCAGCGCATTCGTAATGCGAAGGTCGGGAGTTCGATTCTTCTCGCCGGCACCAATACCGCAATGCCCGCTCCTCCCGAGCGGGCATTGTTCATTTCGGCGACGGTTACGGGCGTGGCTGAATTGAATTGCGCACGGCAGTGTCGAGCATGTGGTTCAACATGGCCGCGGCGCGTGATGGATCGCGCAGGTGGCGGACTTCTGGTTCAGCGTCGCCGCGATGGATTGTCGGCGGTGCGTGGGTTCGACTTCTGGTTTAGCGTCGCCGCGATGAGCGGTGGAGACGATGGCCGGATGCGGGCCAAGGTCAATGGCGGTCACGGGGTCGTGCCCATTGCCATTGCGCTGCGCGAGGCTCAAGCCTCGCCTACGGGCGTATCGAGGCCACATCCGGTCTGCCGTTGCGACGCACCACGCATTGTGGCTACATCCAGTGTGCCGTTGCCAAGCACCGCGGGCCGCGGCGACATCCGGTGTGTTTTTGCCAAGCACCACGCACCGCAGCGACCTCCGGTGCGCCTTTGCCACGCATAACGCAACGGGGCGGGGCGAGCCGCCTGGCGCGGGCGCCTTGGAGCCGCGTGTTCCGGGCGCGGGCGGCAAAAAAGTGGATGGTCGTGTTTTGACCATCCCCTTTTTTTGCTACCCGCGCCTGAACACACGCTTGCGGCGACGAAGCCCGCGCCAGGCGGCTCGCCCCGCCCCGTCCCCGACGAACAGCCAACGCAGCCCGGCAACGTCCCCCGACGAACAATAAACGCAGCCTCGTCCCACGACGCAAGGCAAATGCAGTTCCTCGCCAACCCGCGGAACAAAGTAAGCAAAAGCAGCGTCGGATCCTATCCTCGCGTCGCGCCGCGCATCGTCTACCGACTTTGCTACCGCTCAGCGCACTTCGCGGGCAACGTGCTCAATCCATTGGGCCGTCAGTTTTTCCTGCACGGCGTTCTGCTGCAGGCGCTGGTCGAGGCCTGCGAAGTCGACGCGATCCAGCGGCTGATCCTGGTTGAAGCAGGAGAACACGTAGGACACCGCGCCCGTCACCGGATCACGCTGCGGCTGCAGGCATTGCGCGCAGATTTCCTTCAACATGCATTGCATCGGCGAGTTGATCGAACCCAGGGCACGATGGTCCGCCTTGACGTATGGCGCCAGTACGCCGTGTCGCGCGTGGGCCACCGCCGCCATCATCTTGTCCGAGCCGATGACAATGATCCGGTCGCCAGTCGGCAGTGGGATCGCGGGGAGACCCAGCGTGCCCGTGGCATAGGCCAGCATGGCCTCCACGATATTGCCCACGAAGGCACGATCCTGCGGACGTTCCGGTACGAATCCAGGCGCCTCGTCGCAGCACCAGACGACCACGTCCGCCGCGGCTTCGATATCGGCAACCTTGTACCGGTCGATCAGCTTCTTGTAGCCGGCGAAGTACAGCACCCTCGACCCCGCGCGCCGGAACGCCTGCCCGATCGAGAACAGGACGGCGTTGCCAAGGCCGCCGCCGACGAGCACGACCGTCTCGCCGGCTTCGATTTCGGTCGGTGCTCCCGTCGGCCCCATCAGCACCACGGGTTCGCCCGGGCGCAGCTGCGCGCACAGATTGGATGAGCCACCCATCTCGAGCACGATGGTCGAAACGAGGCCCTGCACGGCGTCGACCCAGGCCCCGGTCATGGCAAGCCCCTCCATCGCGAGACGCGTGCCGTCCACGCGCCGCGCGAGCGCGTCGTAATTCTGTAGCCGGTAGAACTGCCCCGGTTTGAATCGCTCGGCGGCAGCTGGAGCACGCACCACCACTTCGACAATCGTCGGCGTCAGGCGAACCACGCGTTCCACCGTCGCGCGCCAGCGGCGGTCGAGCGCGCCATAGAAGTCCGCGTCGGATAGTGCGCTGGCCGGCGCCACGCGCTCCAGCACCCGCGACACGATCGGATAGCCTTGCTTGGCGCTGGCCATGGCCTTGACGACATTGCCATTGAACGAGGGGTGCAGGTCGCCGAAGAAACTGGTGGCGCGCCCATCGGGGCGTATCTCGGTCAGCACGTTCGCCACCGCCGGCTTTGCCAGCCCGCGGATCACGCTGACCTTCGCGCCGTCGTCGTCCAGCAGGCGAAAGTACTTGCCGTCGAGCGCGAAATGCCCGGGGTCCTCGCGGGCCAGCACCGTATTGGGATGCGTGCCGGCGGCGATCAGAATAGTGCGCGCGGGAAGCGTTGCCTGCGCGAATTCGGTCCATGCGCCGGCCTCGTCGCGCTGCTGACGCGACACCCGCAGTGCCGTGGCGCAACCGTGTGCATCGACGTCGATCGCGAGCGGCGTCAGGCCCTCGGCAAAGCGGATGCCCTCCTCCAGTGCTTTCTCGATTTCCTCGTGGTTCAGCGTGTAGGAGGGGCTGTCGATCAACCGGCGCCGATAGGCAATGGTCACGCCGCCCCAGCCGGTGACCATTTCCGCAATCCGGGCGACCCGACCTTCGCGCTGCGCCGCGGTCCGCTCCTCACGCAATGCGCGGCCGTGCGCAAGGAACTCACCGGCCGCTTCACGCTCGTTCGGCGTCCATGCCGCATCGACGCTTGCCTGTCCCTTCGCTGCCACCAGAATCTCGTAGCGCGCGAGAAATTTTTCGACCTGCACCGGGTAATACGCGAGCGACTCGGTCGCAGTGTCGATGGCGGTGAGTCCGCCGCCGATCACCACCACGGGCAGCCGTACCTGCATGTTGGCGATCGAGTCCCGCTTGGCCGCACCGGTCAACTGCAGCGCCATCAGGAAGTCGGACGCCGTACGCACGCCATTGGCAAGGCCATTGGGCAGGTCCAGCACCGTCGGCCTGCCCGCACCCATCGCGAGCGCGATATGGTCGAACCCCTGGGCAAACGCGCCGACGTCATCCACGGTACCGCCAAAGCGCACGCCGCCATAGAGCGCAAAGCGATCACGCCGCTCGAGCAGCAAGCGGATCATCTTCAGGAAGTTCTTGTCCCAGCGCACGGTGATGCCGTACTCGGCCACGCCGCCGAAGCCCGCCATCTGCCGGTCATCCAGCGACTCGGTGAGAACGTTCACATCCTCGATCGGCGTGAACGGCACCCGCTTTCCCGCAATCGTGATGCCCGAAAGTTGCGCATCGAGCGGCTCGATCTTCAGCCCGTCTATTCCCACGACGGAGTGACCGTCGTTGATCAGGTGATGCGCCAGGGTGAAGCCCGCGGGTCCCATGCCCACGATCAGCACGCGCTTGCCGGAACGCGGTCGCGGGACCGGCCGCCGCAGGTTGAGCGGGTTCCAGCGGGTCAGCAGCGAATAGATCTCGAAGCCCCATGGGAGCGCCAAGACATCCTTCAGGAGCCGCGTTTCCGACTGCGGAATGTCCACCGGGTCCTGCTTCTGGTAAATACAGGACTTCATGCAGTCGTTGCAGATCCGGTGCCCGGTAGCCGCGACCATCGGATTGTCGATGCAGATCACCGCGAGCGCACCCAGCGGCACGCCCTCCGCGCGCAGCTTGTGGAACTCCGAGATCCGCTCGTCGAGCGGACATCCGGCCAGCGTGACGTCGAAGGGTGACTTCTTGAATGGGATCGCCCCTTCCGGCGCCTTTTTGTCGGGCAAGCCACGGGCGCACGAATCCTTGCCCTGCTCATGGCACCAGATGCAGTAGTGCGCCTGGTCGAGACCGCCGACGAGGTCGGTGCCGGCATCGGTCAACGCAAACCCGTCGCGCTGGCGCAACGGATGATCGACCGGCTGCGCCCACGCCGGTACCCCGGCCACCGCGGTCGCCTCGACCGGCACCAGACGCATGAAGTCGAGCTTGCGTGGCGCGCGGAACAGTACGCCGCTGCGATTGGCCGCGCGCCCGGCGGGCGTATGGGCCGCCCAGGCGGCATAGCGTTGCGCGAGCTCGAGCGGATCCGCATGCGCCTCTTGGTGCGCCTGCCACCGGGTCACCGCATTCGCATACGCCAGCTCGGACCAGGGCTCGCCGAGCATGCCTTCGAGCTGCCGCCGCAGTGCTGCGCCGTCGAAGGTGGCCGCAACGTCGGGCTTGAAGGCATTCATGGCTTTGCGCTGGACAAACTGTCGCTTGACGGCAAAGATGGGCGCCAGTTCGTGGTGACGCGCCTCGAGCGCGCGCACCGCGTCGCCGATGTCGAACAATGCCGCCAGAAAGTCTTCCAGATGCGGCGCAACGGCCAGCAGGAGATCGGCTTCGGGACGCGCCGCCAGCGATTCCGGCGCCAGTCGCGCGGCGTCCAGACGGGCGCCCAGTGCTGCATCCGTGGCCGCCAGATGGGCGCAGAATGCGCGATCGATGCGGACTGCCCCTTCAATGGAATGAAGGTCGACGAAAGTGAGACCGAAGGCAAGGTTCAGCATGGCAATTCAGGGGCGGCGAACGAAAAGCGCAAATCGGCGTCCAAAAAGGGTCAATTTTACCCTGCCGCTGCAAGGCGCCGGCTGTGACACCTTGGCATATGCTTATGGGACACCCGGCATGCGGTAGTCTTTGTCCGCGGTTGCCCTGAGGCGCCCGGCCGTGGCCGCTGCCGGGTCAACAAGGGGCCATGGCACGGCGTTCATGGCGCCAGGTATCCATCTTTCCACTTCGGAGTACGCATGTCTGTCGCAGTCCGCACCGCCCTCGTGCTGTATTCACTCCTCGCTGCGACTTCGCTTGCGGCGCAGCCGATTCGCCTGGGGGAGCTCAACAGCTACAAGCAGTTCCCCGCCTTTCTCGAGCCGTACAAGAAAGGCATGGACTTGGCCCTCGAGGAGGTCAATGCCGCCGGCGGCGTGCTGGGCCGGAAGATCGAAATCATTTCGCGTGACGACAACGGCACGCCGGGCGATGCCGTCCGGGTGGCGGACGAACTGGTAACGCGCGAGAAGGTCGTGATGCTGATGGGAACGTTTCCGTCCAACGTCGGGCTTGCGGTCGCAGATTTCGCGAAGCAGCGCAAGATGCCCTTCCTGGCTGCGGAACCCCTGACCGACAAGCTCGTCTGGGACAACGGCAATCGCTATACCTTCCGGTTGCGCGCGTCGACCTTCATGCAGACCGCCATGTTGGTGCCCGAGGCGGCCAAGCTCAAGAAGAAGCGTTGGGTGATCGTCTACCCTAATTATGAGTATGGCCAATCGGCCACTGCGGCCTTCAAGAAGCAGCTGCTTTATCTTCAAAGCGGCGGCCTGGAGTTCGTCGAACTCGCCGTGCCGCTGGGAAAGATCGAGGCCGGCGCCGTGGTGCAGGCCATGCTCGACGCCCAGCCGGATGCGATCTTCTCGTCGCTCTTCGGCGCCGACCTTGCGCGGTTCGTGCGGGAAGGCCAATTGCGCGGATTGTTCAAGGACCGGCCGGTTTTCAATCTGCTGGGCGGTGAGCCCGAATACCTCGACCCGCTGAAGGACGAGGCCCCGGTCGGCTGGTACGTCACCGGCTACCCGTGGTACGCGATCGATACGCCGGAGCATCGCCGCTTCCGCGACGCGTACCAGAAGAAGTACAACGACTATCCACGCCTCGGTTCGGTGGTCGGCTACAGCACGGTGATCGCGGCGGCGGCAGCACTGAAGCGCGCTGGATCCACCGATCCCGAGAAGATCGTCACGGCGATGCAGGGGCTGCCTTTCGGCACGCCGTTCGGCAATGTCACGTTCCGCACCATCGACCACCAGTCGACGATGGGGGCCTACGTCGGTCGCACCGCCGTCAAGGATGGCAAGGGCGTGATGGTCGATTGGCGCTACGCGGACGGCAAGGATTACCAGCCGGAAGACGCCGTCGTGCGCACCCTGCGACCGCAGTAACGGTGTCGCTGCCGTCGTTCCTGCTGCAGCTGTTGAACGGGCTGTCGTCGGCATCGGCCCTGTTTCTCGTGGCAGCAGGACTGACGCTGATCTTCGGCGTCACCCGTATCGTCAACTTTGCGCATGGCTCGCTGTACATGGTGGGCGCCTATGGCGCATTCAGTATCAGCGCCTGGCTGGCCGAGCATGTCGGGCGCGGCGGTGGCGCGTTCTGGGGCGGTGTCCTGGCAGCGGCATTGCTCGTCGCGGTGCTTGGCGCGCTCATCGAGATCCTGCTGCTGAAGCGGCTGTACGCGGCGCCGGAATTGCTGCAATTGACGGCAACTTTTGCGGTCGTGCTGATCGTCCGCGACGCGGTGCTGGCCGTGTGGGGCGCAGAGGATCTGCTGGGTCCGCGTGCGCCCGGACTCGACGGCGTGGTGTCGCTGCTTGGGCGCCCGGTGCCCGAATACGATCTCTTCCTGATCGTGCTGGGCCCGGTGGTGCTGGTGGCATTGACCTGGCTGGTGACGCGCACCCGCTTCGGCGTGCTGATCCGCGCCGCCGCGGAGAACCGTACGCTGGCGGCGGCGCTCGGCATCAACCAGGCGCTGTTGTTTACCGCAGTGTTTGCGCTGGGGGCATTTCTGGCGGGATTGGCCGGTGCGCTGCAACTGCCACGCGAACCGGCCAATCTCAACATGGACCTGTCGATCATCGCGGATGCCTTCGTCGTCACGGTGGTCGGTGGTCTGGGCTCGATTCCGGGCGCGTTTGTCGCCGCCATGCTGATCGGACTGTCGAAGGCGTTGTGCATCGCGCTGGGTACCGTCGACATCGGCATCACGACCATTGCGTTTCCCAAGCTCACGCTGGTTGCCGAGTTCGTCGTGATGGCGATCGTGCTGGCGGTGAAGCCGCAGGGGCTGTTCGGGCAGCCGCCCGTGCCTGCCGCGACCACGGCGCTGCCGGAACATCGCGAACTGGTGACGCCGCTGCGCCGCCGTGAGGTCGCCATCGCCGCAGTGCTGTTCGCAGCGTTGCTGGTGCTGCCGTGGCTGCGTGACGAGTACACGCTGGTGCTCGCCACCGATATCCTGATTGCAGCGTTGTTTGCGGCAAGCCTGCAATTCCTGCTCGGCACCGGTGGGATGACATCGTTCGGCCATGCCGCCTACTTTGGCGTCGGCGCCTACGCCGCCGCGCTGGCGGTCAAGGCCGGCCTGCCGATGCTGGTCGCGCTGGGCATGGCACCCGTCGCCGCGTTGGCCGCGGCGCTGCTCTTCGGGTGGTATTGCGTGCGCCTTTCCGGCGTCTACCTCGCCATGCTGACGCTCGCCTTTGCGCAGATCCTGTGGTCGATCGCCTTCCAGTGGGATGCCGTGACCGGCGGGTCGAACGGACTGATCGGCATTTGGCCGGCACCGTGGCTCGCGGATCGAACTGCATTCTATTTGTTCTGCCTGACGGTCGTGGCGGTGGCCCTGGGACTGCTGGTGTTCCTGCGCCAGACGCCCTTGGGCTATGCCTTGCGTGGCGTGCGTGACTCGCCGCTGCGGGCCGCCGCCACCGGCATCGATGTCCGGCGCACCCAATGGGCGGGCTTTGCGATCGCGGGCCTGTTTGCGGGGCTGGCCGGCGGTCTGTTCGCGTTTTCCAAGGGGAGCATCTCGCCGGAGTCGCTGGCAATACCGCGCTCCGTCGATGGCCTGGTGATGGTGTTGCTGGGGGGGCTCAACGCGCTGTTCGGTCCGTTGCTGGGCGCCGCTGCGTTCACGTGGCTTGCGGATACGCTCGCGCGCGCCACCGATTACTGGCGCGCCGCGCTGGGCATCCTGATCCTGGTGCTCGTGCTCGGGTTTCCCATGGGCATCGGGGGCGCCGTCGCGCGCCTCATGCGCATTCGGAGCACCCCATGAGCGCCAACGTACTCAAGGCGCGCGGGCTGACCAAATGCTTCGGCGGCGTGTGCGCTGTCGACGACGTGACGTTTGCGGTCAAGGCCGGCGAACGCGTGGCATTGATCGGCCCCAACGGGGCGGGCAAGACTACCTGCTTCAATCTCGTCAATGGCCAGCTGGCGCCGGATAGCGGAACCATATTGCTTGGGGGCGAACGCATCGACGGGCTCGCCCCGGAGGCGATTGCCCGTCGCGGGGTCGGTCGCACCTTTCAGGTTGCCGCCACGTTTCCGTCGATGACGGTGCGCGAGAACGTGATGCTGGCGCTGCTCGGACGCGCGCGGCAGGCGGGCAGCCTCGTCACCTCCGCGATTCGGGCCACGAACGAGATGGCGGAAGCCCTGCTAGCGCGCGTGCGCTGCGAGGCACTGGCGTCGCGACACTGTGCCACGCTGGCCTACGGCGACGCCAAGCGCGTGGAGCTCGCCCTCGCGCTCGCGGGCAATCCACGCCTGCTGCTCATGGATGAACCGACGGCCGGCATGGCACCCGGTTCGCGCGCCGACCTGATGCAGGTTGCAAGCGACATCGCGCGCGCGGATGGCATCGCGGTCCTCTTCACCGAGCACGACATGGATGTCGTGTTCGGCTTTGCTGATCGCGTGCTGGTGCTCGATCGTGGACGGCTGATTGCGGCGGGGACCCCGACGGCCGTGCGCGCCGATCCGCAGGTACAGGCGGTGTACCTGGGCGAGCCACAGGCCCGTCCCTAGTCCGAACCGGCTCGGCGTGGACATTCGCGTGGCCGCTGTTGCTCGTGACGCGAGCCGCGCCATCAGGCGCCGAGACGGTCAAAGCCGGCGGCGAGATCGGCGATCAGGTCGTCCGGATCCTCGAGCCCGATGGCGAAACGCAGGCACGGCCCACCGGGATTCCACGAGGTCGCCGTGCGGGTGCGCTCGGGATGCGTGGGAATCAGGAGACTCTCGAAGCCGCCCCAGCTGAAGCCCATGCTGAAGAGTTCGAGACCGTCGAGCATCGCGGCAATGCGTTCGGGCGCGACCGGATGCAGCACGGCGCCGAACAATGCGGATGCGCCCGTGAAGTCGCGCTTCCACAGCTCGTGCCCCCGCGCGCCGGGCAAGCCGGGATGCAGGACTTCCCGTACCTCGGGTCGTTCGCGCAGCCATTGCGCAATCCTGAGGCCACTTGCCTGTTGATGCGCGAGCCGCACGGCGAGCGTGCGCAGGCCACGCAGACCAAGGAAGCAGTCGTCGCTGGAGGCGGCAACACCCATGTCCGTCCAGAGCCGGTGAAGCCGTGGAAATACGGCGGCGTTGCCCACGATGAGGCCGAGCAGCACGTCCGAATGACCACCGATGTATTTCGTGGCCGCATGCACCGACACGTCCACGCCGTGATCGAACGCGCGGAAGAATAGCGGTGTCGCCCACGAATTGTCCATCACCACCAGCGCCTGGCGTGCGTGCGCCGCCGCGGCAATCGCGGGGACGTCCTGCACCTCGAAGGTCAGCGACCCGGGCGATTCGACGAATACCAGGGCGGTATTGTCGCGCAACAGCGCGGCGATACCCGCTCCGACCAGCGGGTCGTAGTACTCGACGCTTACGCCCAGGCGGCGCAGGTGCGTGTCGCAGAAACGGCGTGTCGGCCCATAGACCGAGTCGGTGATCAGGATGTGGTCGCCAGGCTTCGTCAGCGCCAGCAGCGGCAGCGTCGTTGCCGTGAGCCCCGAAGGCACCGCCAGCGCGGCATGGCCACCCTCCAGCGACGCAATGGCCTGCCCGAGGTCGGTGACGGTCGGCAGTCCGTGCAGGCCGTAGGTCAGGCCGTCGTATTCACCCGCGATCGCAGCGTTGAAGTCGGCGGTGGAAGGGAAGAGGATGGTCGAGGCGCGAAACACTGGCGTGCTGACCGCACCCATCCAGCGGCGCGGATCGCGCCCAAGATGGCCGACGGCGGTACCTTGCTTGCGCGGGCGCTTGCTCATCGCGGGTTCGGCGCATCGACGAGCGCATAGCGCGCGCGCACGTACCGGACCTGGTCCGCAGTCGACTGCCGGATATCGACCACCAGCGCGTCATCCGGTTCTTCCAATGTCGCGAACTGCGACGGCAACAGCGAAGCCGGCATGTATTTGTGGCTGCGCGCGGCCAGACGCGAGGCAATGGTTTCCGTATCACCGCGCAGATACACGAAGCGCACGTCGCCGGCACGCTGCAGGCGGTCCCTGTATGCCTGTTTCAGCGCCGAGCATGCCAGCACGGCGTGCCCGCCCTCGGATAGCACGCCCTGCATGGCCGCCACGATGCGATCGAGCCATGGCCACCGGTCGCTGTCGTCCAGCGCCTTGCCGGCGGCCATCTTGGTGACGTTGGCATCGGGATGGAAATCATCGGCATCATGGAACGGCCAGCCGAGGTCCCGCGCCAGCGCCTGCCCGATCGTGGTCTTGCCGCAGCCGCATACGCCCATCACCACGATGATCATCGCGCGGGGCCCTTGGTGGCGACCGCATGGCCGCCAAAGCTCTTGCGCATCATGGCCAGCAGGCGGTCGGCGTAGGCACTCCGGCCCTGGCTGCCGAAACGTGCCATCAGCGCCAGCGTGAGCACCGGCGCGGGCAGGCCCTGCTCCACGGCCTCGTTGACCGTCCAGCGGCCCTCGCCCGAATCCGCGACGACAGGCGCCACGTCGGCCATGACGGGATCCTTGGCGAGGAATTCGGCCGTCAGGTCGAGGAGCCAGGACCGCACGACGCTGCCGTGCCGCCACAATTCCGCCACCGCCGCGACGTCGAGGTCGAGGTCGCGCTTGTTTTCCATCAGGGCAAAGCCCTCTGCGAACGACTGCATCATTCCGTACTCGATGCCGTTGTGGATCATCTTGACGAAATGGCCCGCGCCGGACGGCCCGCAGTGCAGCCAGCCACGGTCCGGCGCCGGCGCAAGAACGCGGGCAAGCGGCGCGATCAGCGCGGCGGCGGCGGCGCTGCCGCCAAACATCAGGGCGTAGCCGTTGTCGAGGCCCCACACGCCGCCGGAAACGCCACAGTCGACGAAGTGAATGCCGGCGGCCGCCAGCGCGGCCGCGCGTCGCTGCGAATCCTTGTAGTTGGCGTTGCCGCCGTCGACGATCACGTCCCCTGGCGCCAGTTCAGGCCAGATTGTCTCGATCGCGAGCTCAGTGGCCGCTCCGGCAGGCACCATCAGCCATACGATCCGCGGTGCCGGCAGGCCGCGTGCAAGCGCAACGAGCGATGGCGCGGCGGCAACGACGCCTTCCGTCACGAGCGCGGCGGCCACAGCCGCGTCCGGATCGAAGCCGGTGACACTCGCGCCACCGCGCGCGAGCCTGCGGGCCATGTTGCCGCCCATGCGGCCAAGGCCGACGATGCCGATATGCATGGAAATGTGCCGAAAAAGTGCGTGAGCCGCGATGCTACCCAATCGCGACCGCGAACGCCATGTCGATCACGGCATCGGCGTGCGTTCCGCCTTGGTCGACGCGACCACTGCGGCAGCCACCAGCAACCCCGCACCGATGCTGGTACGGATGTCCGGAACCTCCCCCAGCAGCGTCCAGGCCAGTCCGATCCCGTAGACCGGCTCCAACGCCGCGACGATGGCCGCCGTGAGCGCCCCGGCACCGGCGATCCCGACGATGAAAACCGTATGCGCGACTGCGGTGCACGCCACGCCCAGCAACAGGATCAATCCCAGCGAACGGGCGTCCACCGTGCCGCCGGTCCCACCCATCGCCAGCACGAACGGAAGGAGGCACAGCGCGGCGAACACGTTGAGCCAGAACGCAAGTGAAGTTGCGCGACCGTCGACCGCGAACACGCGCGTGCGCACGACCAGCCAGGCGAAGGTGAATCCGGAAACGATCCCCCACGCCAGGCCATGCACATCGGCATTGGCCCAGCGGAACTCCCGTACCGTCAACGCGAGCCCGGCAACGACCAGCGCCGCGGTCGCCAGGTCGACGGTTCGCCACGGGCGGCGACGGTGCCGACGTTCCAGCACCAGAACGAACAGCGGAAAGCTGGCAAAGCCCAGAAGCCCCATCGTCACGCTCGACGCGGCGATCGCGGCGAAGAACGCGTACCAATGCAGCGCCAGAATGGCGCCGGACAGGGCCAGCGACACCGTCGGACGCAACACCGGCGCGCGCCGTATCCCCAGCCAGAGGCCGAGTGCGAGCGCGGCCACCACGGTCCGGCCCAGCACGATGGCCACAGGGTCCCAGTCGATCCATTTGCCGAACAACCCGGCAAATCCGAACAGCACGACGGCGGCGTGCAGCGAAACGAGCGAAGTGGCGTGGGTCAAGTCAGTTCGGCGTGGCATCGGTCCGGCCCGATCATGCCATCCCCCGCTGCCGCGTGCGCTAGAATCGACGCTCTGCGGGCCCTTGCGACGAGAACAGGAGCACTCCATGGCGGTGGCGATTCCCCAGGCCAAGATTCTCGAGGCGGTGCGCAAGTATCCGGGCAACCGCGTCAAGGTCGCCGTGGCCGACATCGATGGCGTGCTGCGTGGAAAATACCTGCACAAGGACAAGTTTTTCTCCGCCGCCGAAGGTGGTTTCGGCTTCTGCGACGTGGTGTTCGGATGGGACTCGCAGGACGTCTGCTACGACAACACCACGATCACCGGCTGGCACAAGGGGTTCCCGGACGTGCTGGCGCGCATCGACCTGCGCACTCACCGCAATGTGCCCTGGGACGACGGCGTGCCGTTCTTCCTGGGTGAATTCGTGTGGCAGCAAAACGGCAAGGAAGTGCCGTTTCCGCTGTGCCCGCGTCAACTGCTGAAGCGCGTGCTGGCCCGCGCCGAGAGCATGGGCCTGATGCCGATGTGCGGCATGGAGTTCGAATGGTTCAATTTTTCCGAAACGCCGCAGACCTGGGCGGCGAAGAAGGGGGTTGACCCCGAGCCGATCTCGCCCGGCATGTTCGGCTACTCGCTGCTGCGCGCCAACGCCGCGCAGCCCTACTTTGCCGCGCTCTTCAATGAAATGGGGGCGTTCGGCGTGCCGATCGAAGGACTGCATACCGAGACCGGTCCGGGCGTCTATGAGGTTGCGATCCTCTTTTCCGAGGCACTGGAAGCCGCGGATCGTGCCGTCCTGTTCAAGACAGGGGCGAAGGAGATCGGCTCGCGTTTCGACATCATGCCGAGCTTCATGGCCAAGTGGAGCGCCAAGTACCCCGGCTGCTCGGGCCACATCCATCAATCGCTGTCCGATGGCAAGGTCAACCGGTTCTACGATCCCAAGGGTCGCCACGGCATGAGCAAGCTCTTCGAGAGCTATCTCGCTGGCCAGGTCGATACGCTCATGGCCTTCGCGCCGATGTTCTGGCCGACGATCAACAGCTACAAGCGACTGGTCGACGGGTTCTGGGCACCGGTCAAGCCGACCTGGGGTGTCGACAACCGCACGGCAAGCTTTCGCGTGATTCCCGGGTCGCCCAAGTCCACGCGCCTCGAAACGCGTTGCCCGGGTGCCGACGTCAACCCGTACCTCGCGATGGCCGCGGTGATTGCTGCGGGTTTGAACGGCGTCGAGAAGGGAATGAAGCTCACTGCCAAGCCGATCACCGGGACGAACGAGGGGTCCGAGAACGTCCCGCGCGCGCCCCGGACGCTGATCGAAACCACGCGCGTGTTTCGCCAGTCCGACGCCGCGCGCGACTGGTTCGGCGACGACTTCGTCGATCACTTCGCCGCGACCCGGGAGTGGGAGTGGCGGCAGTGGCTCGATGCCGTCACCGACTGGGAGCGCCAGCGTTACTTCGAGATCATTTGAACCACATGACCCCATGACCGAACGATTCAGCTTTCCCACCACCATTCATTTCGGCGCCGGCGCCCGCAAGCTGGTCGCGGCGCATCTCGTCGCCCAGGGCATCAAGCGGCCGTTGCTCGTTACGGACCGCGGCATCGCCGGACTGCCGCTGCTCAAACGGTTCCTGCAGGAACTGCCCGGACTCGACGTCGGCGTGTTTTCGGATATTTCGGGGAATCCGGTGCGCAGCCAGGTGATGGTCGGCGCGGAAGGCTACCGCGCCCATCGCGCCGATGCGGTCATCGGCCTGGGTGGCGGCGCCGCGCTCGATGTCGCCAAGGCCGTGGCGCTGATGGCCACGCATCCCGGCGACATCCTCGAGTACGCTTGGGATCATCCGCAGGTGCGGCCAATGGACCAACCGCTGCCGTGGTTCGTGGCGCTGCCGACGACCGCGGGCACGGGGTCGGAAGTCGGCCGTTCGTCGGTGATCTCCGACGACGTCACGCACATCAAGAAGATCATATTTTCGCCGCTCTTGCTGGCCCGCGCCGTGTTCGCCGACCCCGAACTGACGCTCGACCTGCCATCGTTGATCACGGCGGCCACTGGCATGGATGCGCTGACGCACAACATCGAGTCCTACCTGTCGCCCGCCTATCATCCGCTGTGCGATGGCATCGCGCTGGAAGGCGTCCGCATCGCGGCGCGGGCGCTGCCCCGCGCGGTGGCCGACGGGCACGACCTCGCCGCCCGCTCCGACATGCTGATGAGTTCGATGATGGGCGCCATCGCCTTCCAGAAGGACCTGGGCGCCGTGCATTCGTGCGCGCACGCGCTGTCCACCGTGCTGGACATGCATCACGGACTGGCCAACGGCATCATGATCGACCACGTGATGCTCTTCAACCTTCCCGCCGCGACCGCCAAGCTGGCTGAACTCGCGCACGTTGCGGGCGTACCGGGTGGCGATACGGGCACGCCTGAGGCCCGCGCCCGCGCCTTCATCGCCTGGCTGACGGCACTCAAGGCCTCGCTCGGCATCCCTGCCCGGCTCTCGGACTATTGCGTTCCCCGCCTGGTGCAGAAGTCGGACCTGCCACGCCTGGTCGCGATCGCGGTTGACGACATTTGCCACCGGACCAATCCACGCCCGTGCACCGCCGCGGACTTCGAAAAACTCTTTGCGGCCGCGTTCTGACGCGGCGGTTCCGACCATGCTCAAGATTGGCGTTTCGGCGAGTTTTCTTCATGGCAGCGAGCCACGTGCCGTGTTCCAGGGCAAGACGCTGCAATACGTCGAGCAGAACGTGCCGCATTGGCTGATGCAGCGCGACGTGCTGGCGCTGATGGTGCCCTCGCCCGACGGCAGCACCCGGCGCTCGACCAGCCGCGTGACCGTCGCCGACTTCGCGGCCGAACTCGATGGGCTGGTGTTGATGGGCGGATCGGACATCTGCCCTGCAACCTATGGCGAGACCACGTTGAACCCGGCGTGGAATGGCGACCGGGTTCGCGACGACTACGAAATCGCGCTCTTTCGGGCGTTTGTCGCGGCGGGCAAGCCGGTGCTGGGGCTGTGCCGGGGTGCCCAGCTCATCAATGTCGCGCAGGGTGGCACGCTGTACCAGGACATCCCGACGCAGCGCCCGGATGCATTGCGGCACCGCATGCAATCGATCTATGACCGGAACTGCCACGCGACATCACTGGTTCCAGGTTCGAGGCTCGCCACGCTCAACCCGGGACCGGCGCTGGTCAAGACCAATTCGGTGCATCACCAGGCCATCAAGGATCTCGGACGCGAGTTGGCGGTCGAGGCATGGTCGGAACCCGATCGGGTGGTCGAGGCGATTCGCGGCACCGGCGCGACCTTCATCGTGGGCGTGCAGTGGCACCCGGAATTCCACCCCGAGGACGATCCGACCTTCATCGACGATACGCCTCTGCTCGACGACTTCCTCGCGACCGCGGCGCGCCACAAATCCGCGGCCTACGCCCTCTAGGACCCACGACGCGATGAAGATATTCAACCCCGCGACCGGCGCCGAGATCGCCGACCTGACCGCCGACAACGCGAAGAGTATCGCGGCCAAGTACACTCGGGCGCGCGCAGCGCAACCCGCGTGGGCCAGGCGTCCGCTGCGGCATCGGCTGGCCGTGATCACCCGGTTCCGCGGACTGCTGGTCACCCGCCAGGACGAGCTGGCACGGACGCTGACGCAGGAGGTGGGCAAGCCCATCCGCCAGTCGCGCAACGAACTGACCGGCCTGGTCGGCCGCATCGACTTCTTCCTGGCCGAGACTGCGCGCACGTTGCGCGAGCGGCAGGTCTTTGCCGACAAGGCCGGCAAGCTCGAGGAGCGCATTGCCCACGACCCGCTTGGCGTGATCGCCAACGTCTCGGCGTGGAATTATCCCTATTTCGTCGGCGGCAACGTGTTCGTGCCGGCGCTGCTGGCCGGCAACGCAGTTCTGTACAAGCCGTCGGAATACGCGACGCTCACCGGGCTCAGGATCGCGGAGATGCTGCATGCGGCGGGCGTGCCGGACGACGTCTTCATCGCCGTGGTCGGGGACGGCAAGGCCGGGGCGGCACTGCTGCGGCAGGCGGTCGACGGCGTGTTCTTCACCGGTTCGTATGGAACGGGCGCCAAGGTCGCGGCCAGCACCGGTCGCCGCATGATCAAGACGCAGCTCGAACTGGGCGGCAAGGATCCGATCTACGTCTGCGAAGATGTTGACGTCAAAGCGGCTGCCGTCGGCATTGCGGATGGCGCGTTCTACAACACGGGGCAGTCCTGCTGCTCCGTCGAGCGCATCTATGTGCACGAGCGGATCTACGACGCGTTCGTCGCCGCATTCGTCGCCGAGGTGAAGACGTTTCGCATGGGCGATCCGCTCGATGAGAAGACGTACATCGGCGCCATCACCCGCAAGCCGCAGCTCGCCGTGCTGCGCAAGCAGGTGTCCGACGCCACGCGCAAGGGCGCCAAGCTGCTGCTGGGCGGGCAGCCTGCCAAGGGCAAGGGGCAGTGGTTCGCGCCGACGGTGCTGGCCGATGCCGATCACTCGATGCTGGTGATGCGCGAGGAGTCCTTCGGTCCGATCATCGGCATCCAGGCCGTGGCCGACGACGAAGCCGCAGTGGATCTGATGAACGACACCGACTACGGGCTGACGGCCGGCGTGTATACCGGCAACGAAACGCGCGCCCGCAAGATACTGGCGCAGGTGCAGGCAGGCAGCGTCTACTGGAACTGCTGCGACCGCGTCAGTCCGCGATTGCCGTGGTCCGGTGTCAAGCATTCCGGCATCGGCCTGACGCTTTCCACCTACGGCATCGAGACGTTCACGCGACCAAAGGCATGGCACTTGCGCGGACCCTGATTATTCGTCCTGCCACTGCGCGGCACGCAGCGTGTTGCGCAACAGTGTGGCAATGGTCATCGGCCCCACGCCGCCGGGCACCGGCGTGATCCAACCGGCAACCTCCCTGGCCGAATCGAAGTCGACGTCGCCACAGAGCTTGCCGTCCTCCGTGCGGTTGATGCCGACATCGATCACGATCGCGCCAGGCTTGATCCACGCGCCGGGAACGAATTTCGCCTTGCCCACCCCGGCCACGACGATGTCCGCCTGGCGCACCAGGCCCGGCAGGTCGCGCGTGGCCGAGTGGCAGATCGTGACCGTGCAGCGCGCCATCAGCAATTCGAGCGCCATCGGCCGGCCGACGATGTTCGACTGACCGATCACGACCGCATGCTGGCCGACAAGGCCGACGCCGGTTTCCTCGAGCAGGCGCATGCAGCCGTAGGGCGTGCACGGGCGCAGTGTGGGCATCTTCAGTACCAGACGTCCCACGTTGTACGGATGGAAGCCGTCGACGTCCTTGCGCGGATGAATGCGTTCGATCACGCGCTCGGGGTCGATCTGCTTCGGTAACGGCAGCTGGACCAGGATGCCGTTGACGGCGGGATCGGCGTTGAGTCGATCAACGAGCGCCAGCACCTCGCCCTCGCTGACCGTGATGGGCAGGTCATACGCCAACGACCGCATGCCCACCGCTTCGGTCGTCCTGCGCTTGTTGCGCACGTAAACCTGCGACGCGGGATTGTCGCCGACCAGCACCACGGCAAGGCCCGGCATGGAGTGGCCGGCAGCAACCCGCGCAGCGACTTCGGCACGCACTTCGTCGGTGACGCGTTGGGCAACGGCTTTGCCATCGAGGATGTGGGCAGGCATGGGTGAAGTCCGGATCGTTGTGGACAGCGGTACAGTCGGCGCCGGGCATTCCGGGATCGCGCTCGCCGCAGATGCCCGTATTTTCGCACGCGCGACCGACCTGGGCAGGACCTGAACCGGCTTCGATAGAATGGGGGCGATGATCAGGCAATCCATCGACACCGCCATCGCGCAACGGCTGCAGCGGCTCCTTGCACGCCCCACGGACAAGTACCTGCCGTTGCATGTCGATGGTGGTGTGGCCGGCTGGATCACCGGCGCGCGGTGCCGCAGGCTCGCGACCTTTGCCGATGTGTTCGTGGTCCGCGACGAGACGATCGGCTTTGCCCCGGCGATAGCGACGTCTGAAGCGCGTACCATCGCGCTTGATCGGGTGACGCGCGAACTTGCCCGTGAAGGCGCACTGTCGGCGTGGCGCGACGAGCGCTACGCCGTGGGGCCGGGTCTCGAGGCCGAACCCTGGTTCCTGCTCGAGCGTGCGGCGGCGCGCTACTTCGGCGTGCATGCGTGGGCGGTCCACGGCAATGGTCTCGTGGACGATGCCGGTGCCGTGCGCATGTGGCTGGCCCGACGCAGCCATGCCAAGGCGATTGACCCCGGCATGCTCGACAACCTCGTGGGCGGCGGCGTCGCGGCCGGCATGGATCCGCTTGCTGCCTTCATCAAGGAAGCCTGGGAGGAAGCGGGATTGCCCGCATCCATCGCCGCTGCGGCCGTGGCCGCAGGTGAGTTGCACATTCGCCGCGATACCGCCCACGGCCTGCAATGGGAAACCATCTTCGTCCGCGACATCACGCTACCTGCCGGTTGCGCCCCGGCCAATCAGGATGGTGAAGCCATCGAGCACCGCCGCGTGTCGCTGGAGGAAGCCGCGCGACTCATTGCCCTCGACAGCGGACCGGATCAGGTCACGCCGGATGCGAGCCTGGTCATCCTGGATGCGCTGGCACGACTGCGTGTACTCGATACGCAGGGTGATGCGGCAGCGGCATTGAAACTGCTTGCAGCAGCCCCGTAGCTTGCGGTAGTGATCAAGCCACGGCGCGCGGTGCCGCCGGCGCCACCTGCCGGATGCCAAGATCGGCCAGGGCATCGCGGACGGCATTGACGGCATGGCGCATCTCGGTGGGGCCGATGGCGCCGATGCACCCCACGCGGAACGTCTCCATCTGCGTCAGTTTGCCCGGGTAAAGGACGAAGCCGCGATCGCGCACACGCTCGTAGAACGCCTTGAAATCGTAGCCGGCATCCGCCGGCGCGTGGAAGGTGACGATGATCGGCGCCTGGATCGCGCTGGGCAGGAACGACCGGAAGCCCATCTCGCGCATGCCCGCCAGCAGCGTCTCGCAGTTGGCGGTGTAGCGCGCCAGCCGCGCCGGTTGCCCGCCCTCGGCGATGTACTGGTCCAGCGCGGCGTCCAGCGCCACGACGACGTGCGTGGGTGGCGTGAAGCGCCATTGCGTGGTCTTCTCCATATAGACCCACTGGTCGTGCAGGTCGAGCGCGAGCGAGGTGCTGTTGCCCCCGCAACGCTCGAGCACGTCGCGGCGCACGAACACGAAACCCATGCCGGGCGGGCCTTCGATGCACTTGCCCGAGGCCGCGATCAAGGCGTCGAATGGCATAGTGCGCGCATCGATGGGCAGCGCGCCGAACGAACTCATCGCGTCGACGATCAGGCGTCGTCCCTCGCGCGCCACCACCTGCGCGATCGCGTGCAGCGGATTTTCGATGCCGGTGGACGTCTCGCAGTGAATGGCTCCGACGTGCGTGATCGACGGGTCGGCCCGCAGCAGGCGCTCGACATCCGCCGCGGTGGTGGGCACCTCGTCGGCCGTTTCGAAGGTGCTCACGCGGCGCCCCATCATCGACGCGAGACGGGCAAGCCGCTTGCCATAGGCGCCATTGATCAGGACCAGCAGGTGGCCGTCGCGCGGCACCAGCGTGTTGACGGCACCCTCGACGGCAAACGTCCCGCTGCCCTGCAACGGCACGCAGACATGGGTCTCGCCCGCGTGGATGATCGCGGTCAGCTTCTGGCGCAGGCGCGCGGTCACCGCGTTGAACGAGCTGTCCCACGACCCCCAGTCGCGGAGCATGGCCATCTTTGTGGTCAGGGACGTAGTCAGCGGACCAGGGGTCAGCAGGATGGGATCGCGATCGTGGTTGCTCATTGTGCTTCCTTGAAGAATTCGGCGGCGGCAGTCGCCGCTACGTGCGGGCGGCCACCCGCCAGCGCTGCGTGCGGCGCAGCAACAGGTTTTCGATGCCCAGCGTAATCACCGTGACGATCGCCGATGTGGCCATGATCAGCGATGCCATGGCGGCCGCCGAACCGATCGCGCCCGCCTCGTCGAGCTGCAGGATCGAGATTGCCGCCAGCGTGGTCTTCGGCGAATAAAGGAAGACGACTGCCGAAATCGTGGTCATTGCATTGACGAAAAAATAGTGTCCGATGTCGAGCGCGGTTGGCAGGCACACCGGCACCGTAACCCGCCAGAACGTCTTGTAGAAAGGCACCTTCAGCGATGCCGAGACCGACTCGAACTCGCCATCCAGCTGATTGAGCGCGGTCATCGCGGTGAGATGGGATGACGAGTAGAAATGGATGACGGTGCAGATAACCAGGATGGTCATCGTGCCATAGAGCACATGCAGCGGATTGGACGGATTGTTGAAGAAGAGGATATAGCCGATGCCCAGAACCAGTCCGGGTACCGCCATCGGCAGCAATGCCTGGAACCGGATCAACGGGCGCAGCCAGTCGGCGCCGCGTGTCTTCTCGACCCAATACGCGCCGGCGAACGTGATGGCTGCTCCCAGCACCGCACACCAGGTCGCCAGCACGAGGCTGTTGCGATACGCGTGCTCGACGCCGGCCTCCGCAAATCCGAACGTGTAGTGCGCGAGCGTTAGCGAAAGGTTGTATGGCCAGAACTTGACGAACGATCCGAACACGGCCATGCCCATCACTGCCATCATCGCCACCGCGACTAGCAGGACATAGGCCAGCAGCAGCCGATCCCGCACCGGAGAGCGCCGCGGGGAATAGGGCACGCTGCGCGCGGTCAGCAACGCCTTCTGCTTGCGCCGTACCTGCCGGTCGACCAGGAAGGCCACGACCGCCGGCAGCAGCAGGACCAGACCGACCACGGCGCCCATCTGGAAGTTCTGCTGGCCGATCACCTGCTTGTAGATGTCGATCGCCAGCACCGGATAGTTGCCGCCGATCACTTTCGGCACGCCAAATTCGGAGACCGCCATCGTGAACACCACCATCGCCGCGGAGATGAGTCCGTATTTGGCGCCGGGCAGCGTGATGGTGACAAAGCGGCGCCACCGACTGGTGCCCAGCGCTTCGGCGGCTTCGTACAGCCGGGCATCGGACAATGCGAGGGCGGCCAGCAGGATCATGACGGCGTGTGGAAACGCCGCAAAGCTCATCGCCAGCACGATGCCGGGCAACCCATAGATCGTGGACAGCCCGACCCAGCCCAGCATGAACTTCAGCGCACCCTGGTTGCCGAAGAGATAGATGAACGACAGTGCCGCCAGCAGCGAAGGGGCGAGTATGGGGATCAGCGCAATGCTGCGCCACAAGCCCTTCCCGGGGATGCAACTGCGCTGGATTGCGTAGGCAAACACGAACGCCAGCGGGATCGTGAGCAGCGTGGTCAGAAACGCGAAGACCAGCGTGTTACCCGTCGATCGCGCCAGTGCCGGCGACTGCACATACTGCACGAAATTGGCGATGCCGATGAACACGCCGGCCTTGTCCTCGAAGCTGCGGATCAGCAGCGTGGCCAGTGGCAACGTCAGAAACACGAGAAGTCCTGTCGCCAGCAGCCAGAGGCCGCCGTGGACGGCGAGGCTCTCCTGCAGCAACGCGCCGGTGGCGCGCACCCGTTGCACCGCCGCGGCGGTGCCGGTGGCTGTCGCGGTCATCGCACCGTCGACTCGGCAAACACGCGCACACGGTCGACCCGCAGGGCAAAATCGAGATCGGTGCCAGCGCGGATGTCGAGGTCATGCAATTGATTGAGCGACATCGACACCAGCATCGTCTGCCCGAGGGCAGCACATTGCACCGAGGCCAGACAGACCGTGCCCAGGTACTCGATGTGGCGCACCTGCCCGCGCAAACGGTTGGGCATCTGCGCAAGGTCGCCTTCGAGGTGGCGGTCCTCCGGGCGCAGGTAGATGCGAACGGGATCACCCGGGGCAAAGCCGTCGACGCCGAGGTCCAGGTCCACCTCGCCCACGCGAAAGTATCCGCCGCCGGCACTCACGCCCTTCAGCACGCTGACCTTGCCCAGGAAATCCGCCACGAAAGGCGTTGCCGGGCGCTCGTAGACATCCTGCGGCGTGCCGATCTGCTCGATCGACCCCTGGCGCATGACGACGACCCGGTCCGACATCGACAGGGCTTCCTCCTGGTCGTGCGTCACCATCACGGTGGTGACCTTCAGGCGCTGCTGCAACGCGCGGATTTCGCCGCGCAGGCGCTCGCGCACCTTGGCATCGAGAGCCGACAGCGGTTCGTCCAGCAACAGCAGCGACGGCGAGGTCGCAAGCGCCCGGGCCAGCGCAATCCGCTGCTGCTGGCCGCCGGACAGTTGACCCGGATACTTGGTCCCCGCATCCGGCAACCCCACCAGCGCCAGCAACTCGGTCACCCTCGCCGCAACCTCGGCGCGCGGCCGCCGTCGATTCACGAGGCCATAGGCGACGTTGGCGGCGATGGTGAGATTGGGAAACAGCGCGTAGGACTGGAACACGATGCCATAGTCGCGCGCGGCCGGCGGCGCATGCGACACATCCCGCCCGTTCTGGATCACCCGGCCGCTCGTCTGCATCTCGAGGCCCGCAATGATGCGCAGCAACGTGGTCTTGCCGCACCCCGAGGGGCCGACGAAGCAGACCATTTCGCCCGGTGTGATCGCCAGATCGATGGATTGCAGCGCGACGAAGCTGCCAAAGGCCTTGTGCACCGCCTCGATGCGCAGCGCGTCCGGAACGGGGGAATCGGCCATCCTGATCCTTGCCAATGCAACGGGCCAGCGCGGACGGCAGCAAGCACCGCCGGCTGACCCGGAGCCGCACGCCGATGGCGTGCGGTAGACATTGAATTACTTGGGCGCCGCCTTCGATTCGTAGCGCTTGCTCCACTCGGCCAGGATCTTGTCGCGATTCTTTGCGGCCCAGGCAAAGTCGTTCTTGGCCAGACGGCTGGCATAGTCCGCCGGCACGTTGGGCAGCGGTTTCGACAGCGCCGGGACGGCCACGATCGCGAAGTTGTTGGCATAGAGTGCCATGGCGGCATCCGACACGGCCCAGTCCGCGAGCTTCTTGGCGGCATCGAGCTTGGTCGACGTCTTGACGATGCCGATCGCTTCGAGGTCCCAGCCGAGGCCCTCCTTCGGAAACACCAAATCGATCGGGGCGCCGCGCGCCTTTTCACGATTGGCGCGGTACTCGAACGAGATGCCGACCACGAACTCGCCGGCGGCGGCCGCCGCGCACGGGCGCGAACCCGAATGCATGTACTGCGCGATGTTCTCGTGCAGGCCGTCCATGAATTTCCAGCCCTCGGCTTCGCCGAACATCTGCAACCATGCCGTCACGTCGAAGTACCCCGTGCCCGAGGATGCCGGGTGCGGCATCACGACCTGGCCCTTGTAGATCGGCTTGGTCAGGTCCTTCCATGTTTCGGGCTTGGGAATACCGCGCTTGGCCGCCTCGACCGTGTTGAAGCAGATGGTGGCACCCCAGACGTCCATCCCGACCCATGTCGGCGGATTCTTGGGATCGCGGTACTCGGGCGCAATGCGCGAGAGTCCCGCCGGCGCATACGGCAGCAGCATGCCCTCCTGTTCGAAGATCGCGAGGCTGGTGGCAGCCACGCCCATGATCACGTCAGCCTTCGGCGCCGCCTTTTCCGCCATGATCTTGGCGGTGATGATGCCGGTGGAATCACGCACCCACGTCAACTCGATGTCGGGGTGCACCTTGTTGAAGCCCTCCTGATAGGCCTTCAACTGATCGGTTTCCAGCGCCGTATACACGGTGAGCTGCGTCTTCTGGGCAACTGCGCTGCCGCTGGCAACCAGTACCGCGGCGCAGGCGACCGACGACAACCAGCGCAATCCTGTGGTGACTCTCATCGTTGTTGCTCCCTTGCTCATGAAGTTGGATGTCGAATACGGTAATCGTCTGCCGCGGACGGCAAGACGGTGATGCTACGCGCCGGGCGCGCCGCTGCGCAATGGCCGCTCTTGGTCATTTTGCTGCGCTAGCGTAAACTTTGCCGATTGCAATTTGTTGACAATCTGCATTCTAGCTCGCCCGGCTCCCAAACGGGGAGCCTCCCGGCCCACCCGCCCCGCCTTGGAACTTTCCCTGCACGTCACTTTCGCGGTCCTCGCCGCGGGGCTGATGCACGCGACCTGGAATGCGCTGGTCAAGTCCTCCGACGGCGGCGCCCCCCTGCTCGACACTGCCACCATCGTCGCCGGCTCGACGTTGTTCGCGCTGCTGGCGCTGCCATGGGTGCCCCTGCCGGCCGCCGCCGCCTGGCCCATCCTGATGGTGTCAGTGTGCATCCATTTCGCCTACTACCTGACGCTGGCGCAGGCCTACCGGACCGGCGACCTTTCGTTCGCGTATCCGCTGATGCGTGGCACTGCGCCACTCCTCGTCACCCTGCTGGGCGCGCTGTTCCTGCGCGAATTGCCATCGCCGCAGGTGACGACCGGCATTGTGCTGATCTCCGCCGGCATCGTCGGGATCGCATTCGCCGCGCGGCACCACCATCCCCGCGCGGCTGTGGCGTGGGCCCTTGCCAACGCGGCGATCATCGCGGTCTACACGCTGGTCGACGGCGCCGGCGCCCGCGCCTCGGGCAATGCGTTGTCATATGTCGCCTGGATGACCTTCGTCGAGGGTGTCCTCTTTCTCGCCTGGATTGTGGCCCGGCAGCGCCAGGGCGCCGTGCGCTACGTGGCGTCGCGCTGGCGGCGCGGACTGATCGGCGGCTTCTTCAGCGTGGCGGCCTACGCGATCGTCCTGTGGGCGATGACCCGCGCCCCGGTGGCCGCGGTTTCCGCACTGCGCGAAACGTCGGTGCTGTTCGCTGCCATCATCGGCGCCGTAGTCCTGAAGGAGCGTTTCGGCTACGCTCGTATCGTCGGCACAATGCTGGTGGTCGCCGGCGTCGTCGCCATCAAGTCCTGATCCATTCATCGTCGCCACGCCGGCACTCGAGGTGCACATGAGCATGCTTCCCACGCAGGCAACCGTCGTGATCGTCGGCGGCGGCATCGCCGGTGCATCGACCGCCTACCACCTGGCCAAGCTCGGGCTCACCGATGTGGTGCTCCTCGAGCAGGGGTCCCTGACCTGCGGCACCACGTGGCACGCCGCGGGCCTGGTCGGGCAGACGCGCGCCACGCGCAATGCCACCCGAATGAGCCAGTACGGCATCGAGCTCTATGCGGCGCTGGAAGCCGAAACGGGACTGGCCACGGGCTGGAAGGCCTGTGGCAGCCTCAACGTAGCCCGGACGCCGGAGCGTATGCAGTCGATGCGCCGCCAGATGGCGCGGGCCAGGAGCTTCGGCATCGATTTCGAGTTCGTCTCGCCCGAGGAGGCCGGCCGGATCGCACCCATCCTGCGCACCGACGATCTGGCCGGCGCCGTGCACATTCCAGGCGACGGCAAGGTCAATCCCACCGACCTCACGCAATCACTTGCCAAGGGCGCGCGAATGCGCGGTGCGCGCATCGTGGAGCACATCAAGGTGACGGCGGTGGAGATTGCCGGGGGATGCGTGGCCGCCGTGCGGTGGAAGACGAGTGACGACGAAGGCCGGATCGAATGCGCGACGATCGTCAATTGCGCCGGCCAATGGGCCCGCGAGTTTGGTGCCCGCAGCGGCGTCAACGTTCCGCTGTATGCCGCCGAGCACTTCTACATCGTCACCAGGCCGATTCCGGGCGTCACGCCCGCGCTGCCGGTCATCCGCGATCCGGATGGCTTCATCTACTACAAGGAGGAAGTGGGGGGACTCGTGATGGGCGGCTTCGAGCCCAAAGCCAAGCCGTGGAACGTCGCGCCTATTCCCGAGCCGTTCGAATTCCAGTTGCTGGCCGAGGACTGGGACCAGTTCGAGCCGCTGATGACCAACGCCATCCATCGCACGCCTTGTCTCGAGACCGCGCAGATCAAGATGCTGCTGAACGGTCCGGAGAGCTTCACTCCGGACGGCAACTTCATCCTTGGCGAGGCGCCCGAAGTGCGCGGGTATTTCGTCTGCGCGGGATTCAACTCGGCCGGCATCGCCAACTCCGGCGGGGCGGGTCGACTGATCGCGGAGTGGATCATCGGCGGCGAGGCACCGCTCGACCTGTGGGACGTCGACATCCGACGCTTCGCGCCCTTCCACGCCAATCGACGCCATCTTGCCGACCGTACCGTCGAATCCCTGGGCCTGCACTACGCGATGCGCTGGCCCCGCGAGGAGCTGACCACCGTGCGGCCGCTGCGGCGCTCGCCGCTCTACGACCGCCTGCGCTGCGCTGGCGCCGTATTCGGCAGCAAGCTCAATTGGGAGCGTGCCAACTACTTCCTGCCGGCGGGCGCGACCGTACCGCCCCCCACGCTCGATACGCCCGGCTGGCTGCCCTGGGTGCTGGACGAGCAGCGCGCCTGCCGTGAAGACGTCGTGGTGTTCGATCAGACGTCCTTCGCCAAGTTCATCTGCAAAGGCCGCGATGCGCTCGCCGTGCTCGAACGCGCCTGTGCCAACAGCATCGACGTGCCGGTCGGCAGGATGGTCTATACGGCGATGCTCAATCGACGCGGTGGCTTCGAGAGCGACCTGACCATCACCCGGCTGGCATGCGACACCTTCTTCATCCTGACGGGCTCGGGACAATCGACCCGGGATGCGGCGTGGATCGAGCGCGGCATCGGCGCACACGAGCACGCGGTGCTGGTCGATGTGACCAGCGGCTACTCGGTGCTCTCGCTGATGGGCCCGAAGGCCGAGGCGCTGTTGCGCATGCTGTCGCCGGCAGACCTCTCGCGCACCGGTCTGCCCTTCGGCATGACCGCCGACATCGATGTGGGTCATGCGCGGGTGCGCGCCACGCGGATGAGCTACGTTGGCGGCCCCGGCTACGAGATCGTGGTGACCACGGACCAGTGCCTGACGCTGTACGACGCATTGCGGGAGGCAGGCCCGGCCTTCGGACTGCGCGACGCCGGCTACTACACGATCGACGCGCTGCGCATCGAGGCGGGACGGCGCGCCTTCGGCCCGGAGCTCTCACCCGACGAGACACCGTGGGAGGCGGGCCTCGATTACGCCGTCAAGCTCGGCAAGCCGGTGGCATTCGTTGGCCGCGACGCGCTGCTGCGGCAGCAGGCGGCCGGGATACGCAAGCGGCTCGTCGTGTTCACCTTCGACGACGCCGCGGCATTTCCATGGGGCGGGGAGCCGATCCTGATGGATGGGCGCATGGTGGGCGAGATCACGTCCGCGGGCTACAGCCGCAGGCATGTCCGCGCCGTGGCGATGGGCTATGCGCGCAGCGAGCCGGATGGACCGCCCTTGACGGACGACGCCATACTGCGCGCATCCTACGCCGTCGACATTGCCGGTGACCTGTTTGCCGTCACCCCGCACTTGCAGTTACGCTGAGCGCTTGACGCCGCCGCGCGCGTTGCCACTTCATCTGGCTTGCACCATGCCCAATCGCCTCAGTGCCCCGCCCGCTCGCCGCGGCCGGCTTCCCGTCAAGGCCGTGACCGCCACCGGCCAGGTGCAGAGCCTGACCCGGGGCCTCTCGCTGCTCGAGGCGCTGGCCACCGCCGAAAGCGGGCTCTCGCTGACCGACCTGGCACGCAAGGTGGAGTTGGCGCCATCGACGGCGCACCGCTTGCTGGCCACACTGGAGAAGATGGGCTATGTCTATCAGGGCGGCGACCTCGGCCGCTGGTACGTCGGCCTGCACGCCTTTACCGTTGGCTCGAGCTTTCTTGCCAACCGCGACTTCGTGGCCCAGAGCCATCCCTACCTTCGTCGCCTGATGGAGCAATCCGGTGAAACCGCCAACCTCGGCATTCTCGACGGCACCGAGGCGGTCTTCATCGATCAGGTGCAGTGCCGCGAAACGATGCGCACGATCGTCAAGCTCGGCAGCCGGGTCCCGCTCCATGCGTCCGGCGTGGGCAAGGCGATTTTCGCCGCCCTTCCCGATGAGCAGATCGACGCCATCATCAAGGTCAAGGGACTGCCGCGGATCACGGCCAACACGATCACGTCTCCGGAGACCATGTGGGCCAGCATCCGCGTGATCAGGACCCGCGGCTACTCCTTCGACGACGAGGAGCACCTGCCCGGCACCCGCTGCGTGGCCGCGCCGATCTACGACGAGCATGCCGAGACTCTCGGCGCGTTGTCGCTGGCCGGACCGACATCGCGCCTCCCGGACGACCGCATCAAGCATCTGGGACCGCTGGTGGCGCACACCGCGGAGGAGTTGACCCGCCGACTCGGTGGCAAGTCGCCTCATGCCCGCTGACGACACGTCGCTGGTACTGACCCCCGGCGCGCTGTCGCTTGCCTCGCTGCGCCGGATCCATGCGGGCGGGGCAACACTGGCCCTGGCACCCGGAGCCGATGCCGCGGTCCTGCGCAGCGCCGCCGTGGTCCGCCGCGCTGCCGAGGGCAACGCGCCCGTCTACGGCGTCAACACCGGGTTCGGCAAGCTCGCCACCACACGCATCGCCGCCGGCGACCTCGCGACGCTGCAACGCAATCTCATCCGCTCGCACGCCGTCGGCGTCGGCACCCCGTTGCCCGACCAAGTCGTGCGCATGCTGCTCGCCACCAAGGCGGCAAGCCTTGCGCGCGGATACTCCGGCGTGCGTCCCATCATCATTCAAACGCTGCTTGCCGTGCACAACGCGGACATCGTGCCCTGGATCCCCGCGCAGGGCTCGGTAGGCGCCTCGGGCGATCTCGCGCCTCTCGCCCACATGACGCTGGCACTGTGCGGCGAGGGCGAAGTCGTCGTCGACGGGCGGCGCCAGCCCGCGCTGCCGGCGTTGCACGCGGCGGGCATCGCGCCGCTGGCGCTTGAAGCCAAGGAAGGACTGGCGCTGATCAACGGGACGCAGGTGTCGACGGCGCTGGCACTCGATGCGCTGCTGCGCTTCGATACCGTGTTCGCAGCAGCACTGGTGGTGGGCGCGATGACGGTGGACGCGGCGCGGGGCAGCGACGCGCCCTTCGACGCGCGCATCCACGCCTTGCGCGGACAACCCGGTCAGATCGCCGTCGCGGGCGCTTACCGCGACCTGCTGGCCGGCAGCGCGATCAGGCGCTCGCACCTGGTGGACGACGACCGCGTACAGGACCCGTATTCGTTACGCTGCCAGCCGCAGGTCATGGGCGCGTGTCTTGATCAGTTGCGACACGCTGCAGAGGTGCTGCTGCGCGAAGCCAATGCGGTCACCGACAATCCGCTGGTCTTCGGCGGGCACGACGGTGTCGCCGGCGAGGTGCTTTCCGGCGGCAACTTCCACGCGGAGCCAGTGGCACTTGTTGCCGATGCGATGGCCGTGGCGATCGCCGAGGTCGGCGCGATTGCCGAGCGCCGCATTGCCATGCTGATCGACAGCAGCGTGTCGCGGCTGCCGCCCTTCCTGTGCGCCGATCCCGGGCTCAACTCGGGCTTCATGATTGCCCATGTCACGGCGGCCGCGCTCGCATCGGAGAACAAGTCCCTGGCGCATCCGGCAAGCGTGGACAGCCTGCCGACCTCCGCGAACCAGGAGGATCATGTGTCGATGGCCACCTTCGCTGCGCGCCGGCTGGGACCGATGATCGACAATACATCGCATATCCTGGGGATCGAGCTGCTGGCCGCGGCCCAGGGCATCGACTTCCTGCAGCCGCTCACGACTTCGCCACCGCTTGCGGCGGCCCATGCGCTGGTGCGCCGCGTGTCGGCCCGAATGGATACCGACCGGTACTTTGCCCCGGACATCGAAGCCGCCGCGGCGCTCGTGCGCGATGGCGCGCTCGCGACACTGGTTCCGCCGGACTCCGCCTGCTCGCTGTTGCTGCTCGACGCTTCGGCCTGAAGCGCTGGCCGCCACGCGCTCGCGCGTTTAACGCCCTGCCATCCGCTGTGCCCGGCGGCCCAGATCAGGCTGCGGGGCCGGTTGCCACCGTGCCAGCAGATCGTCCGCGGCCGCGTGGTCGTTGCAAGTCAACACCATGTCGCAGCCCGCCGCCAATGCGGCGTCCGCCCGTGCCACGATGTCGCCTGCGGTATGGGCGCCCGCCATGCCGAGATCGTCGGAAAAGATGATGCCGTCGAAACCCAGTCGCTGCCGAAGAATGTCCTGCAGCCAGATCCGCGAATAGCCCGCGGGTACGGCGTCCACCGCCGGATAGATGACGTGCGCGGGCATCACCGCCTCCAACCCCTGCGCGGCCAGCACGCCGAACGGTATGAGGTCGTCCGCCGCGAGTTCCCCCAGGGTACGCTCGTCGACCGGCACTTCGTGATGCGAGTCACCGGCCACGAAGCCATGGCCGGGAAAGTGCTTGCCGACCGCAGCGCAGCCACCGCGATTGAGGCCACGGCGAAGCGCTGCGGCGAGATGCGCGACCGCGTTCGGATTGCCATGAAAGGCGCGGTCTCCGATCACCGTGCTGCCCCCGAAATCGAGGTCGAGCACCGGTGTGAAGCTGAAATCGAGCCCATGCTTCCGCAACTCGGAGGCAAGCACCTGCCCCAGGCGTTCGGCTTCGGCGGCCGCCGCGGCGACATCCTGATCCCAGAGAGCACCCAGCGTGCGCATCGCCGGGATCAGGGTGAACCCCTCGCGGAAGCGCTGCACACGCCCGCCTTCGTGATCCACGGCGAGCAAAAGTGCCGGCGTGCGCAGGGCGCGAATGGACGCGGTCAATGCATCGAGTTGCGCAACGTCGCTGAAGTTGCGCGAGAAGAGGATCACGCCGCCGGTCAGCGGGTGCAGAAGGCGCGCGCGGTCCGCGTCGTCCAGCGCCAGGCCGGTCACGTCGAGCATGACGGGACCGAGAGGCAGCGCAATCGATGTCATGGCGCAACCGCCGCTTCGCGAAGCAACGCCTTCATCTGCCGCACGGCATCGCGCATGCCGACGAAGATGGCTCGCGAGACGATCGCATGGCCGATGTGAAGTTCGCGTATGCCCGGCAGCGCCGCCACCGGCTGGACATTGAAGTAATTGAGAGCATGCCCGGCGTTGAAGCGCATCCCGAGTCCACGGATGGCAGCACCGGCGTCGGCGATCTGCCGCAGTTGCGCGACCACGGCTGCGCTTTCCGGATCGCGCCCCTTCGCATGGAAGGCATGGGCATAGGGACCCGTGTGCACCTCGCAGACCTTGGCACCGATGCGCTGCGAAGCCTCGATCTGGCGCAGATCGGCATCGATGAACACGGAGGTGACGATGCCGGCGTCAGCCAGCCTTGCCACCGCGATCTGCAGCGCGGCTTCCTTGGCCACGACATCGAGGCCACCCTCGGTCGTGATCTCATGGCGACCCTCCGGCACCAGCATGGCCATCTCCGGCTTCAGCCTGCACGCGATGCCGACCATCTCCTCCGTAGCCGCCATTTCGAGATTCAACTTGATGTGGACCAGCTCGCGCAGCCGGCGCACGTCCTCGTCGCGGATGTGGCGACGGTCCTCGCGCAGATGGACGGTGATGCCGTCCGCCCCGCCGAGGTGCGCTTCCACGGCCGCCCATACCGGGTCGGGTTCGTAGGTGCGCCGTGCCTCGCGCAGCGTGGCGACGTGGTCGATGTTGACGCCCAGTTCGATCAAGAATCGTGCCCTTCCCCTTCGATGGCCTGCAGGTCCCGGACGATCCTGCGGCTGAAGATGGGCCGCGTGTCCAGGTAGTGATCCAGCACCTCGCGCATCAGGCGCTTGGCCTCGACCGCGCTGTCGACATCGGAAAAATCCTCGGTCGCCAGCGCGACCAACGTCGCGCCCCGGACCAGTCGTGGGCCCGGCTCGCGCGCTTCATGACGCGTGGCCAGCCGCGGACCACGTTCCGGCGTGTAATGGTACATGCCCTGCGCATCGATCGCAGCGCCCGACTCGACATCGCAGGTCAACGGCAGCGCATAGCCGAGCTCTGCCAGCAGCCTGAGTTCAAAGCGCCGCAGCAACACCGCCTGCACGGCCGCGGTCGACTCGCCCGCGAGCGTGCGCAGCGTTTGTTCATACGCCGTGAACAGCCTACCGTGCGGGTCCTCGCGGGGCAGCAGCTTCACCAGCAGTTCGTTCAGGTAGAAACCGCACAGCAGCGAAGATCCGCGCGGCAGCGGCATGCCACCACGCCAGTCCGCCTTCACCAGGGTCTTCATCTCGCCGGCACCGGACCACGAGAGCGTCAGCAGCTGAAAGGCTTGCAGCAGGCCCCGCAGCTCAGAGCGCGGACGCTTGGCGCCGCGCGCCACCATCGGCACCCGGCCATGGCGCTCGGTGAATGCCTCGACGATCAGGCTGGTTTCCCGATACGGATAAGCGTGCAGCACGAATGCGGGTTCGTCGTCATGCCGCAGCGCCGGCGCCCGCGTGGCCATCGTGCGCCGGGCTCAGTAACCGAAGCGGGCCAGCGACGCGTCGGTGTCCGCCCAGCCGCGCTTGACCTTGACCCACACCTCGAGAAACACCTTGCCGTCGAACAGGCGCTCCATGTCCTTCCGCGCCGCCGTGGCGATTTCCTTCATGCGCGCGCCACCTATGCCGAGGACGATGGCGCGCTGGCTTGCATGATCGACATAGACCGTGGCGCGAATCCTCCGCATGGCCCCGTCGAGCTCGAAGCTATCGATGCCGACGGTGGTTGCGTAGGGGATTTCCTCGCCCAGCAAGCGGAAGATCTTTTCCCGGATGAACTCCGCCGCAAGAAATCGTTCGTCGCGATCAGTCAGTTCATCGCCGGGGTACAAAGGTGGCGACTCCGGCAGCTGCGCATCGATGGCGGACTGCAACTCGGCGAGCTGGGTGCCCTGTTCGGCCGAAATCGGGACGATCGCCACCAACGCACGCATTGCCGCGATCTCAGCCATGCGCGGCAGCAGCGCCGACTTGTCGGCCATGAGGTCGATCTTGTTCACGGCGGCGATGACCGGCATCGACGCAGGCAGCAACGCAGCCACTTCGCGGTCCGCCGCGACAATGCGCGTGGCATCGAGCACCAGCACGGCGACGTCTACGCCCGCGAGACTTTCGCGCACCGTCCGGTTGAGTCGGTCGTTGAGTCGCGAGCGGTGCCGCGTCTGGAACCCCGGGGTATCGACGAAGATGCACTGCGCCTGGCCGTGGTTCGCGATCCCGATGATCCGATGGCGCGTCGTCTGTGGCTTCTTCGACGTGATGCTGATCTTTTCCCCGACCAGCGCATTCAGCAATGTCGACTTGCCCACGCTCGGCCGCCCGACGATCGCCGCGTGGCCGCAATGAAACGAGGCTGCTTCAAGCCCCATGCGGTGCCTCGGTCTCCAGGGCTTGCATCGCGGCCTCGGCCGCGGCTTGCTCGGCGACGCGGCGCGAGGCGCCGACTCCGGCAGAAACGATCCCCAGCGCCGCAATCCGGCATTCGACGCTGAACTGCTGCAGGTGCGCCTCGCCCGACGTGGCCGTGACCACGTACTCCGGCAGGGGCATGCGCCGTGCCTGCAGCCACTCCTGCAGGCGCGTCTTCGCGTCCTTGCCCAGGACGAGGGGATCGGCATTGGCAAGCAACTCGGCGTAGGCGTCCACGATGACGGCGCGCGCCGCATCGAAACCGGCATCAAGGAAAACGGCTCCGAACACGGCCTCGAGCGCATCCGCCATGATGGATGGCCGGCGCGGGCCGCCACTCTTCAGCTCGCCTTCGCCCAGCGCGATCGCAGCGCCGATTTCGAGTCGCTCCGCGACACGGGCCAATGTTTCCTGCTTCACCAGCGCCGCCCGCAGGCGGGAAAGATCGCCTTCCGGCAGTCCCGGAAACCGCTCGTAAAGGGCAAGGCCGACGACACAATTGAGAACCGCGTCCCCGACGAACTCGAGCCGTTCGTTGTGGACGGGCCCTGAACTGCGATGGGTAAGCGCCTGCCGCAACAGCGCGGGTTCGCGAAACGAGTAGCGCAGGTGCCGGCTGAAGGCCGAAGTCATCCCCGGCGACTAGCGGGACGCCGTTGCATCGAACTCGAGCAGGATGCTGATGTTCTTGACCACCGGCAGCTTCTTTTCCCAGCTGACCGAGGCCGTCACGACGTTGCCAACCTTGGTAACCTCGACGTCCTTCGCCGTGACCGCATCGGCGTAGTCGGCCGACAATCGCCGGTCCATGGATTTCCGGATCGTCGCTATCGACAGGTCGTTGGAATCGGCCAGCGCGCCGTCCAGCGCCTTCTGGATCGTGAAGTACTCGATGTAGGCCGGTATCATCCGGAAGGAAAGCAGCGCGACGACCAGCACGACTGCCGCGACGAACAGGAAGCTCAGCATCGACAAGCCGCGCTGACGTGAAGGAATGTTCATGGTGGCGCCCTTCCCTTCGCTCAACGGATCCCGGTGCCGACCCGTTTGAACGCGAGGTTTGAAATATCGTCCCAATTGAACCAGATGAAGAATGCCTTGCCACGGATGTGATCGTCCGGCACGAAACCCCAGTACCGGCTGTCGTCGCTGTTATCGCGATTATCACCCATCATGAAGTAATGCCCGGCAGGCACCTTGCAGGTGAAGCCTTCATCATTGTAGTCGCAATCACTGCGGCCGGGAAACGGCCTCACGTTCTGCGGATAGACCGGCTTGGCCTGCGGAGTGACGCCCACCGTATAGCTGTGGGCACCCTCGCCGCTCTGCGCGGTCTCGACCGATCGCTGGAGCGTCTCGAAGCGCAGGTTCTCGAGGTAGCTGTAGGTTCCATCCGCCTTCTCGGGCAAGGGCACGCCGTTGACGGTGAGCTTCTTGTCGCGATAGGTGACGACATCGCCGCCGACACCCACCACCCGCTTGATGAAGTCCTGGGTCGGATTGACCGGGTAGCGGAACACGACCACGTCCCCGCGTTGCGGGTCGCGCAGCGGCACGACCTTGACTTCCGCAATGGGCAACCGCAGGCCGTATATGAATTTGTTGACCAGGATGAAGTCGCCGACCTCGAGCGTGGGCCGCATCGACGACGAGGGGATCTTGAAGGGTTCCGCGACAAACGATCGCAGCATGAACACGATCAACAGCACGGGGAAGAAGCTTGCCGCGTACTCCACCCAGGCCGGCTCCCGCACGCCCGGTGCCCTCCGCCGCGCGAAATACAGTCGATCGACCAGCCAGAGAAAACCGGTCGCGAGGGTCAGCAGGAACAGGATCAGGGCGAAATTCATCGTTCGGTCATGGGAGTGAGTGTCGGCGGCGGGCGGATTGTGCCATGGTCGCGCCGCCCTGCGACCGCCATTCGCGGCCCCAACGGCGCGTTTCGTCTACTTTTCCCCGACCTGCAGGATGGCGAGAAAGGCTTCCTGCGGTATCTCGACGCTGCCCACGGCCTTCATCCGCTTCTTGCCCGCCTTCTGCTTCTCGAGCAGCTTCCGCTTGCGCGAGATGTCACCCCCGTAGCATTTCGCCAGCACGTTCTTGCGCATGGCCTTGATCGACTCGCGGGCGATGATGTTCGCGCCGATCGATGCCTGCACCGCCACATCGAACATCTGTCGCGGAATCAGCTTGCGCATCTTGGCCGCCACCTCGCGACCGCGGTACATCGAGACCGACCGATGCACCATCACGGACAACGCATCCACGCGTTCGCCGTTGATGAGGATATCGAGTTTCACCACGTCCGCGGCCCGGAATTCCTTGAACTCGTAGTCGAGCGATGCATATCCGCGCGACACGGATTTCAACCGGTCGAAGAAGTCCATCACCACTTCCGCCATCGGCAATTCATAGGTCAGCATGACCTGCCGGCCCAGATACTGCATGTTCTTCTGGATGCCGCGCTTGTCGGTGCAAAGCGTGATCACGGGCCCCACGTACTCCTGCGGCATCAGGATGGTCGCCGTGATGATCGGCTCGCGGACTTCCTCCACCCGCGACAGGTCGGGCAGCTTGGACGGGTTCTCGATCTCGAGCACCGAACCGTCGCGCATCAGGATCTGGTAGATCACGGTGGGCGCGGTAGTGATGAGTTCCATGTCGTATTCGCGCTCGAGCCGTTCCTGCACGATATCCATGTGCAGAAGGCCCAGGAAGCCGCAACGGAAGCCGAAGCCGAGCGCTTGCGACACCTCGGGCTCGTAGTGCAGCGATGCGTCGTTCAGCTTCAGCTTGTTAAGGGCGTCGCGCAGTGCTTCATACTGGTTCGTCTCCACGGGATAGAGCCCGGCAAAGACCTGCGGCTTGACTTCCTTGAAGCCGGGCAGCGCCGCCGCCGCGGGGCGCGCCGCCAGCGTGACCGTGTCGCCGACCTTGGCGACGTCGATTTCCTTGATGCCCGCGATGATGAAACCCACATCCCCGGCGGAAAGCATGGCGCGGGACACGGATTTGGGCGTGAAGACGCCGACCTGTTCGCAGTTGAAGGTGGCACCGGCCGCCATCAGCAGGATCTTGTCCTTCGGCTTCAACACACCGTCGATCACACGCACCAGCATCACGACACCGACATAGTTGTCGAACCACGAATCGATGATCAGGGCGGAGAGCGGCGCGGCGGCATCGCCCTTGGGCGGCGGCACCTTGGCGATGACGGCCTCGAGAATGTCGTCGATGCCGATTCCGTTCTTGGCGCTGGCGCGCACGGCGTCGGTGGCATCGATCCCGATGATGTCCTCGATCTCGTCGATCACGCGCTCGGGGTCGGCCGAAGGGAGGTCGATCTTGTTCAGCACAGGGACCACTTCCACTCCCTGCTCGATGGCGGTGTAGCAGTTGGCCACCGTCTGGGCCTCGACCCCTTGCGACGCGTCCACCACGAGCAGCGCGCCTTCGCATGCGGCCAATGACCGCGATACCTCGTAGGCGAAGTCGACGTGCCCGGGCGTATCGATGAGGTTGAGCGCGTAGGTTTCGCCATCCCTGGCGCGATAGCTGAGTGCTGCCGTCTGCGCCTTGATCGTGATGCCGCGCTCGCGCTCGAGGTCCATCGAATCCAGGACCTGCTCGCTCATCTCGCGGTCGGAAAGCCCGCCGCAGCGCTGGATGAAGCGGTCGGCCAACGTCGACTTACCGTGGTCGATGTGGGCGATGATTGAAAAATTGCGGATGTGGCGCACGTGGCAGTCGCAGCAAATGGGAGCGAAAAAAAACAAGGGCACCGAAACAGTGCCCTGGAGAGGCGTTCCGGCCACCGCCGCACGCCTCGGTTTTCAATCTCAGGTTGGTATCGGAAAGTACTGAATTTTAACCGATTTTGGCATTTTGTGCGAATGCACCATGACGGCCGCACGCGGATTCCGGACGCGCCTCGACGCGGAGGGACACGATGCCCTCCGCAGCTTTGGCGCCCTACTCGCCGTTGGGGATGCGCAACGTGGAGAAGAATTGCTGATCACCGCGCTTGAGCTGAAACGTCACCGACGCCCCCTTGTCCATCTTGCCCAGCAGTTCGTTCAACTGGCTGGCCGACTTCATTTCGGTTGAAACGCCACGATTGACGATGGCCAGTATCACGTCGCCTGGCTGTACATTGCCCCGCACAGTGGGTGCGATGTCATCGACCACGACACCCGACTTGAGGTCGAGCTCCTTCTTCTGCTCGTCGGTGAGGTCGGACAGCATGAGTCCCATCTTGTTGGGCTTGGCCTTTTCCTTCGGCGCCGGCGCCCCCCGGCGCGTCTGGGTGGAGGTGTCTTCCTTCAGTTCGGCCACGGTGACCGCGATTTCCCTGTTGGCGCCCTTGCGCCAGACGGTGAGGTTGACCTTCGTGCCGGGGGCGAACGACGGTGATGACCCGCGGCAGGTCCTGGGAAGCCTTGACGTCCTTGCCGTCGACCTTGAGGATGATGTCCCCGACCTCCACGCCCGCCTTGGCGGCCGGGCCATCCTTCTCCACCCCGTTGACCAGCGCGCCGCGTGGCGAATCGAGTCCGAATCCCGCAGCGTCCTCCTTGCTGACCGCCTGGATCTGTACGCCAATGCGGCCGCGGGTGACGCGCCCCTTGTCCTTGAGTTGCCCGACCGAGTTCATCGCGACATCGATCGGTATCGCGAACGCAAGGCCCATGTAGCCGCCGGTGCGCGAGTAGATCAGTGAATTGATGCCGACCACCTCGCCCCTCATGTTGAAGAGCGGTCCGCCGGAGTTGCCCGGGTTGATCGCGACGTCGGTCTGAATGAATGCCACCAGGTTCTCCTGCGGCAGGTCGCGGCCCTTGGCGCTGACGATACCGGCTGTCATCGTGCTGTCCAGCCCGAAGGGCTTGCCGATGGCCACCACCCACTCGCCTACCTTGAGCTTGTCGGGATCCCCGATCGTCACCTTGGGCAGGTCCTTGGCCTCGACCTTGAGGAGCGCGATGTCGCTGCGCTTGTCGGCACCCAGCACCTTGGCCTTGAATTCGCGCTTGTCGTAGAGCTTGACCGTGACCTCGTCCGCGCCATCGACGACGTGGGCATTGGTGATGATGAGGCCGTCGGCGGCGATGATGAAGCCCGAACCCACGGACTGCGCTTCCGGTTCGCGCTCCTGGCCGCGGCGTGGCGGCACCTGGCCGAAGCGCCGGAAGAACTCATAGAACGGATCGTCTTCGGACAGTTCCGGCATGCCGCGTGTACCGCGCCGCGATTTTTGCGTTACGTCGATCGACACGACGGCCGGGCTGTTCTTTTCGTAGAGCTCGGTAAAGTCCGGGAGTCCGGCGCCTCGGCCCTGGCCTGAGGCCGAGGGCACGAACGCTGCAGTCAGCGCGAACGCAAACGTGGCGGTCAGGATGCGGGAGCAGATGGAAAAACGCGTCACCATGGAAAACCTCGTGCAATCGTTACGGGATGGAGAGGAACTGCAAACGTCCGGAATGCGTCACGGAGGCGCTCGCCGGCCGACGGATTGCGCGATCTGGCGCACTGTCGCCGGTGGCACCTCGCCCAGCACGGTGACGAAAAACGCTTCGTTGCGCGTGCTGTAGACATTGATTGCACCCTGTTGCGTCAGGCCGACCTGGGTCTGGGTGACGGTGATGGGTTCGATGAAAACGCTGACGGCCACAAGACCGTCGGACAGGACGATGTGCGCCACCGGATCGCGCTTCCCGCGCAGCGTGCGCAGGCCCTCGTTGATCTTGGCGAAACCGGGCGGCACCTTGCCGACCACCCAGCCCGTGTCCTGCGCCACCACTTCGCTGCCGCCCGCCTGCCGGACTTGCCACTCCGGTGCGGTGGCCGTCCATGAGGGCTTGACCATGTCCCGGTCGACCTTGGCATGGACCGTCAACTCGGTAAACGCAAACTGCTCGACGACCTCGCCGCGCTCGTTGACGAGGCGAGCCTTGAGAAGAATGCCCGTGGCGGCGTCGGACCAGAATTTATGGCCGTAGCGCAAGCCATCCTTCGGCTCGAATACGACGACGTCGGCGGCGTGCCCGGCAATGCGTTCTCCCGCAATCAGGCGGAAGTCGTAGTACTGGGCAAGGCTGCGCACCTGTTCGGGGGAGAGCGACGGAAATGCGTTGCGGAACGTGCGCGGCTCGATGCGCATCAGCTTCGCGTCAGGATAGTAATACCGGACCTCGCCGCCGGTGCGGATGATCTCGCGTGGCGCGCCATCCTGGCTGGTCAGCTTCTCCCATTCCTGCGTGCCGTCGCTCATGTGCACGACCCGCGACGTCTCCATGCGGGCACCCATCTGGTACACGATGATGCCCGTGTAGTTGAGCGTGCGTGCCGCGTTGGCAACCCGACTGAGCCACTGCTGTGCCTGGCTGGCCGGCGCTGCATCCTGCGCCAGCACGGGTGGCGCGGCGGCCATCGCGACGAGCATCGACGCCACGACGCCCAGTCGACGCATCACCCCGGTTGAAGACAAGAACATCGGCATCATCGCTTCAATGGACTTATGGTCGCGGCAGCGGTCCGGTCGTGGCTGCGGCGCGCATATAGCTGCCTCCGCCCTGCAACGCGGTGGCGGGGGCGTACTCCTGGTGCGCGACCAGATACTCGGCCGGCACATCGCCCGCGGGCTTCACCTGGGCCGCGCGCACGGTCGAGGCCTCGCGCGCCTTGGCCACGGCGGTCGGGGGCGCATCCACCATCGAAAACGCGGTCCAGCCGACGACGGTAACCGCGGCCAGCGTGGCCGCCACTGCCCACGCGAAGGTCGCGGGCGCGGATTGCCGCGTCGACCGGAGGGCCGCAGGTGCCAGCACCGTTGGCTCGGACGCGAGATTGGCCGCGAACCTGCGTGCGAATCCAGGTGCGGCGACATGCGCGCCCCGCAAGTGGTCGCCGATCACGTGGTAGCAGACCCAGGTCTGCATCGCGTCGTCGGACTTGAGTTCCGCGCAAAGGCGCTCGAATTCGACGTCGTCGAGTTCGCCATCCATCAGTCGCGAAATAGGCTCGTTCATCACCATCTCCGGTTCAAGTCAGTGCCAAGCTGCGGGCGCAGCTCGGCGGCTATCGCTTCGCGCGCGCGGAAAATCCGCGATCGCACGGTTCCGATCGGACAATTCATCACTGCGGCGATTTCCTCATAGCTCAGCCCCTCGATCTCGCGCAGCGTGATGGCCGTGCGCAGATCCTCGGGCAGCGCATCCATGGCCCGGTTGACGGTCTCGGCGATCTGCTTGCCCACCAATTCATCTTCGGGGGTAGAGCTGGTGCGGAGCTGCTCGGCTTCTTCAAAACCTTCGGCTTCCTCGTTATCGAACGTGGTCGAGGTCGGTGCGCGCCGCCCCATTGCGACCAGATAGTTCTTCGCCGTGTTGATCGCGATGCGATACAACCAGGTGTAGAACGCACTGTCGCCCCGGAAGCTTGGCAGTGCGCGGTAGGCCTTGATGAAGGCTTCCTGCGACACGTCCTCGACCTCCGCCGGGTCGCGTACCAACCGCGACAACAGCCGTCCCAGCTTGCGCTGGTATTTCATGACCAACAGCTCGAAGGCGCGCTTGTCGCCACGCTGTGCCCGCTCCACGAGCTGCTGATCGATTTCGCGATCACCCATCCGCGGGTATTCCCTGAATCAATCGTTGTTCGTTGTTATCCCGCGCATCGGCACCTGCACGGGCTGCCTGCCCGGCACCGGAAACCGGAAACGCATGCCGGACCAGGACGCGGAGCAGACCTGCGTATAAAGACTGCGATGGACAGGTTAAGTTCACTGCGCGAGGATGGTCGCGTCGGGGCGCCCGCTGCCACCGCACTTGTCCAGGACAACCGCAGAACGAATCTGCCCCGTGACGATTCCCCGGAGGTTGCGCAGCGTCGGGGACGCCAGTCGGGCAAGCGTAGCGCGCGCCGCGGCATCGAGCAGCCCCAGCTGATCCAGAACCCCGACCGTCGCGGCATGCAATCCGCGCATGTTGCCGTCGGCCACCTTGATCGCGATGCCCCAGCCACGGCTTCGTATGCTCATGGCACGAACCCCTTCGGCGCCGATCTTGCTCACCCAGTCGCCCCGGCCGGCACGTGCCAGCGCCAGGTCGGCGCCATGCTCGCCGGAGATCATTTCCGGGTGGGCCGTCATGGCGTCGGCAAGCCGCCGTGGCGCATCCCCGTAGTCCGGGTCCACCGTCGCCGCCCCCAGGCGCGCGAAGCTTTTCGCAAGCGCCGCCAGGGGCATCGCGAAATTGGGGGCCGAACAACCGTCGATGCCCGTCACGAGGGCGTCCTCGCGGACTCCGGAAAAGCAACTCACGGCCTGCCGGATCGCCCGTTGCAATGGATGATCGACTGCCAAGTAGTCCCCCTTGTCGTGGCCGCACATGACGCAATACGCCAGCATCCCACTGTGCTTGCCCGAGCAGTTGTTGGAAAGCGGCGAATAGGGTGGCGGCGGCGGGACTTCGCCGCGGGCTTCGAAACAGTAAGGGGCATGGGTGCCGCACTGGAGTTCCGCCGCGGTGTTGCCTGCCTTGGCCAGCATGTCCGCCGCGGCTTCGATGTGCCGGATTTCGCCCGAGTGGCTCGCGCACAGCAGCGCAACCTGCGGGTCCGAAAAACGGAAGCGTTCGACGCCCCCGCCGGCGACGAACGGCAACGCCTGCAATGGCTTCAAGGCGCTGCGGGTGAAGGTCAGGAACGTCGGGGCGCCCGCCGCGTACAGCAGTTCGCCATCGTGGGCACAGACGGCGACCGAGCCCATGTGCGCGCTTTCCGCGATGCCGCCGCGCATGACTTCGGCCAGCAGGGTGTGGTTATTGCCGGCAACGACAGCGGGAGGGGTCACGGACGTGGTGCGCCTGGGAGGGACAACCTCTGATTATCGCCCATTCACGACCCGGTGCCCCTCAACCGGACCAAATCGTGCCGGTCCGGACGCCGCCGCCGCGTTCCCGGGAGGTCCGCCGGGGTACGCCACCACAGGATCGCGGCGCTACTTGCCTGCAGCCAGCACCGCCTTGATCTGTGCCAGTGCCGTCGGGTCTTCGATGGTCGTCAGATCCCCCGGGTCCCGCCCTTCCGCCAAGGCCTGCAGCGATCGTCGAAGCAGCTTGCCCGAACGTGTCTTCGGCAGCATGGCGACGAAGTGGACCGCGCCCGGTCGACCGATCGCGCCCAGTTGCTTGTCGACCATGGCCATGACCTCCTGCCGCAACAGCGCGACCCCGGCCGCATCGATCAACCGCGACGGATCCTTGACCACCGCAAAGGCCACGGGCACCTGCCCCTTCAATGCATCGGCGACGCCGACCACAGCAACCTCGGCGATGCCCGAATGGGCCTGGACCGCCTCCTCGATTTCACGCGTACCCAACCGGTGTCCTGCGACGTTGATCACGTCATCCGTGCGCCCCAGAACGAAGTAATAGCCATCGGCATCACGCATCGCCCAGTCGAAGGTCGAATAGGCCAGACGGTCGGGAAACGTCTTGAAGTACGTGTTGACGAAGCGCTCGTCGTCACCCCAGATCGTGCTCATGCACCCCGGCGGCAGGGGCGGAATCAGCGCCAGCACACCTTTTTCGTTGGCACCGATGTCCTCCCCCGTCGTCTCGTGCAGCAGGCGCACGTCGTAACCGGCCGCCGGGAACGATGGACTGCCGAACTTGCGCGGGGTGTCCTCCACGCCGGGATGCGCGGACAGGATCGGCCAGCCGGTCTCCGTCTGCCAGTAGTTGTCCACGATCGCCACGCCGCCAAGCGCGTCCGCCACCCACCGTGCCGTTGGCTCGTCGAGCGGTTCGCCCGCCAGGAACAGGCGCCGCAGCGACGACACATCGTGCTGGCGCATGAACGCGGGATCCTGCTTCTTCAGCACGCGAATCGCCGTCGGCGAACTGAACATCGTCGTGACATTGTTATCCGCGACGATCTTCCACCAGATCGCGGGATCAGGCCGGATCGGCAACCCTTCGTACATGATCGTCGTCGAGCCGTTGATCAGCGGCGCATACACGATGTAGGAATGCCCGACCACCCAGCCGATGTCGCTGGTGGTGAACATCGTCTCGCCTGGCGCCACTGCAAACGTATCGCGCATGGACGCCGCAAGCGCCACTGCATAGCCGCCGGTGTCGCGCTGCACGCCCTTCGGCTTACCGGTGGTGCCGGACGTGTACAGGATGTACGACGGCTCGCTCGACTCCAGCCACGCGCAGGGCACCTGCGCATCCAGGTGCTGCGCCCGCAACTTCGCATAATCGTGATCGCGACCCGGCACGTGCGCGATCTCCGCATCGATGCCACGATCCACGATCACCACATGTTCCGGCGGATGCTCCGCCAGGCGAATCGCCTCGTCGACCAGCGGCTTGTAATGAATGGCCTTCCCGCTGCGCATTCCGGCATCGGCAGTGAACAGCACCCGCGGCCGAGCGTCGTCGATCCGCGTGGCGAGGCTCGCTGCCGCGAAACCGCCGAACACCACCGAGTGCACGGCGCCCAGGCGCGCGCACGCCAGCATCGCGAAGACGGCCTCCGGCACCATCGGCATGTAGATCAGCACGCGGTCGCCGCGGACCACGCCCAGGCTCACGAGGACCGCCGCGCAGCGATTGACCTCCGCTGCCAGGTCCTGGTACGTGTACCGCGCCGTCTGTCCCGTCTCGGTGGAAATGAACACGAGGGCATCCTGGTCCGGACGCGAGGCGAGGTGCCGATCGATGGCGTTGTGACACAGATTGGTTCGCCCGCCGACGAACCATTTGGCGAACGGGGGCCGCGAGTAGTCGAGGACGGCGGTGAACGGCGTGTGCCAGTCGATCAGCGCCGCGCGTTCGCGCCAGAAGCCATCGCGATCCGCCAGCGAACGCTGGTGGAATTCCTTGTAGGTTGGCATGAGCAGGCTCTCGGATCGGTAAACGAATGGCGGAATCAACCGCCGTGGGTGTCCGGCGCGATCCGCACGACAGTGCGGCCCCGCACGAGCCCTTTGATGTACGCATCGAAGTGCGTGGGCAATTCGTCGAAGTCGATCGTGCGCACCTGATCATGCACCCGATCCGGCCGCCATTCCATGGCCAGCCTGTTCCAGGTGCGTTGCCGCAGCGGCATGGGCGTGTTGGCGCTGTCGACACCAAGGAGGTGCACGCCACGCAGGATGAACGGCATGACGGTCGTGTTGATCTTGATGTCGGCGGCCAGTCCCACCGCCGCCACCGTGCCGCCGACCTTCGAGGAAGCCAGCAGCCACGCCAGGATGTCGCCGCCCAGGATGTCGATCGCGCCGGCATAGGTGGCGCGTTCGAGCGGCCGGACACGCGCAAGATCGATGGACTGTCGTTGCAGCACTTCCCGCGCACCGATGCCCTTCAGGTAGTCGACTTCCTCCGCCTTGCCGGTGATCGCCACGACGTGATAGCCGAGCTTGGCCAGCACCTCGACCGCCACCGAGCCGACACCACCCGTGGCTCCGGTAACGGCAACCGGGCCGCTCTCAGGCCGGAGTCCGTTGTGCTCCATGAGTGCTATGGCCAGTGCTGCCGTGTAACCGGCCGTGCCGAGCGTCATCGCATCGAACGCCGTCATCGACTCCGGCCGCCGCACGACCCAATCACCGGGCACCCGCACGTGCTCCGCATAGCCCCCGTCGTGCGCGACGCCGAAGTCGTAACCAGTGACGATCACCTTGTCGCCGGCCTTGAAGCGATGGTCGGTCGAAGACTCGACCGTGCCGGCGACGTCAATGCCGGCATTGGTCGGGAACTTGCGCATGATCCGGCCGGTACCGTTGTAGGACAGCGCGTCCTTGTAGTTGATCGTGGAGTACTTCGTGCGCAGGACGACGTCACCGGGATCGAGTTCGCCGATCGTCATGTCGACGAAGCGGCTCGACACGACCTTGTTCTCCTCGAAGGTGCGGTACGCCTTGAACGTTGACATCGGAGTCTCCTGGGTTGACGGGATTGGAAGATGCAGGATAGCGCGGCGTCATGCCGCCGCGGAACGGGGCCCGGTCGGTGCGGATTGCGTGGCATCGACAGTACGCGGGCGTGCCATGTACTCCCGGGTGCGCATTTCGGTCAGGCGGCTGACCGTGCGCGGAAATTCCTGGGCATTGGCGCCCGCCGTATACAGCGCCGCCGCGGGCGCCCCGGCCGAAGCCACGAGCTTGACGCCATTGTCATAGAGGATGTCGACCAGCCACGTGAACCGGCGCGCCAGATCGCCCTGCTGCGCCGACATCACGGGAATGTCGGACAGGAACACGATGGCAAAGCGCTGCGCCAGCTCCAGATAATCGCGCTGCGAGCGCGGTCCGTCACACAATGCCGCAAAGTCGAACCAGACCGCGCTGCCCGCCCGGCGCCGTGCGTGCAGGACCCGGCCTTCCACCATGAGGCGCGGGGATTCGTCGGCGCCGCTTTGCAATGCATTGAATGACGACGCCAGCAGGGCATCGGCTGCCGGTCCCGCCGGCACCAGGAACGTGTCCACGTGTTCCAGCGCACGCAGCCGGTAGTCGACACCGCCGTCGACTTCGACCACCTCGAGCCAATGGTGAAGCAGCGCAATGGTGGGCACGAAATTCTGCCGCTGCAGGCCATTGGGATAAAGGCCCTCGGGCGGATAGTTCGACGTCATCACGAAGACCACGCCGGCCTCGAAGAGCGACTTCAGCAGTCGCCCCAGGATCATGGCGTCGGCAATGTCCGACACATGGAATTCGTCGAAGCAGACAAGCCGCCAGCGCTTGGCGATGCGGGTGGCCACCGCCGCCAGCGGATCGACCTCGCCTTTGAGGGATTGCAGGTCTGCGTGCACGTCGCGCATGAAGGCATGAAAGTGCACGCGGGTCTTGCGCTTCAACGGGACGGTTGCGAAGAAGGCATCCATCAGGAAGCTCTTCCCGCGTCCGACCCCACCCCACAGGTAGAGCCCGCGCGGAACGTCTGGCCGGGCGAAGAGACGCTTCAACCGCGACCGGCGCGCCGCGCGGAAGACCATCAATGCGTCCGCCAGGGTCTGCAGTCGGCCCAGTGCTTCCGCCTGCGCATGGTCGAGCGTCGCGCCGCGCTGCGCGAGGATCGGATCGAGATGATCGATCAGCGCGCCACGACGACGCGCAATCTGGCCGGGGACCATAGCCCCGTCCATGCTAGAGATTCAGCGTCCTGCCGTCTACGGCCAGTGCCGCCTCCTTGGTCGCCTCCGCGAGCGAGGGATGGGCATGGCAGATCCGCGCCAGGTCTTCGCTGGCCGCGCCGAATTCCATGGCCACCACGCCCTCGGCGATCAGTTCCGACGCCAGGGGACCGATCACGTGCATGCCCAGGATGCGGTCGGTCCTGCGATCGGCGAGGATCTTCACGAAGCCCGCGGTATCGCCCATGGCTCGCGCACGGCCGTTGGCCATGAACGGAAAGCTGCCGGCGCGATACTCGGCGCCGCGCGCCTTCAACTGCTGTTCGGTCTCGCCCACCCACGCGATTTCCGGTGCCGTGTAGATCACCCAGGGGACGGTGTTGAAATCGACGTGACCGTGCTGCCCGGCAATGCGTTCGGCCACCACCGCCCCCTCCTCCTCGGCCTTGTGCGCCAGCATGGGACCGCGCACCACGTCGCCAACGGCCCAGATGTTGGGCAGGTTGGTCCTGCATTCGGCATCGACGACGACGAAGCCGCGCTCGTCGAGCCGCAATCCGACCGCATTGGCGGCGAGGCCGTCCGTGAATGGAATCCGGCCGATCGAGACGATCAGGTGGTCAAACTTGATCGAGTGCGCTTTACCGGCGCTGTCCGTGTACGCAACCGTGACGTCCTTCTTGCCGGTCGTCACCTGGCTGATTGCAACACCCGTCTCGATCTTCAGTCCTTGCCTGGTGAAGAGCTTCAGCGCTTCCTTGGCGACGCCTTCGTCGACGGCACCCAGAAACGTCGGCAGCGCCTCCAGGATGGTGACGTCGGCACCGAGCCGCCGCCACACGCTGCCCATTTCTAGGCCGATGACACCCGCGCCGACGACGCCCAATGACTTTGGCACCGCCTGGATCGCCAGCGCGCCGGCGTTGTCCAGCACCCTGATGTTGTCGATCGCAACGCCCGGCAGCGCACGGGGCTTCGATCCGGTGGCGATCACGACGTGCTTCGCGGCAAGGTGCGCAGGCGTGGCCCCGGCGACATCGATACGCCACGTGTCCCCCTCCTTGCCGGCGAACGATCCCATGCCGTGGAAAAACGCGATCTTGTTCTTCTTGAAGAGATAGAGAATGCCGTCGTTGTTCTGCGCGACCACGCGGTCCTTGCGCGCCAGCATCTGCTTCAGGTCGAGCGTGAGTCCGGCAATCGCGATGCCGTGATCGGCGAAACTGTGTCCGGCGTGGTCGAAGTTCTCGGACGACTGCAGCAACGCCTTCGACGGGATGCAACCAACATTGGTGCACGTGCCCCCCGGCGCCGGCTTGCCATCGGCGCGCGACCAGTCGTCGATGCATGCCGTCGAAAAGCCCAACTGGGCCGCGCGGATCGCCGCGATGTAGCCACCCGGGCCGGCACCGACGACCACCACGTCGAATGGTTTCACCGGGTCAGATTCGACTTTCAAGGCAACATTTCTCCAACAGTATGCAGAGTGCGAAAGTCGAGTCTGACCCTACTTTCGCGCGGAGTGACGTAGCATTCGCGCGCCAACTTCGATTCACCGTTCACAAATCCAGCAGCATCCGCGCCGGGTCCTCGAGCACGTCCTTGATCGCCACCAGCGACAGGACGGCCTCGCGGCCGTCGATGATCCGGTGATCATAGGATTGCGCAAGGTAGTTCATCGGCCGTACCACCACCTGCCCGTTCTCGACGACCGCGCGTTCCTTCGTGGCATGCACGCCGAGGATGGCTGACTGCGGAGGATTGATGATGGGTGTGGACAGCATCGAGCCGAACACGCCGCCGTTGCTGATCGTGTAAGTGCCGCCGGTCAGTTCCTCGACCGTGAGCTTGCCGTCCTGCGCGCGCTTGCCAAACTCGGCGATCTGCTTCTCGATGTCGGCGATCGACATCTGATCGGCGTCGCGCAGGATGGGTACCACGAGCCCGCGCGGGCTGCCCACCGCAATGCCGATGTCGTAGTAGCCGTGATAGACGATGTCGGTGCCGTCGATCGATGCATTGACGAGTGGATATTTCTTCAGCGCATGCACCGCCGCCTTGACGAAGAAGCTCATGAAGCCGAGCTTGACGCCGTGCTCCTTCTCGAAGCGGTCCTTGTGCCGGTTGCGCAGGTCGATCACCGGCTGCATGTTGACTTCGTTGAACGTGGTGAGGATCGCGGCCGTGGATTGCGACTGCACCAGGCGCTCCGCTACGCGCATGCGCAACCGCGACATCGGCACGCGTTGCTCGGGGCGCGCACCGAGAGCGACGGGAACCGGAACCGAGGGCGTCAGCGGAGCGCGGACTGCAGCCGGCGCGATGGGCACGGGCGCAGGCGCGGCGCGGGCATCGACCGCATCGATGACGTCACCCTTGGTGATCCGGCCGCCACGGCCGGTACCGGTGACCGACGCGGCATCGACGGTGCCTTCGGCCATCATCTTGCGCGCGGCCGGCAACGCCGTCGTTGCGCTGGTCGAGATTTGACCGGGCGCCGCAACGGCAGGCGCCGGCATCGGTGCCGCCGCCTGGGGTGCGGACGCCACCACCACGCCCTTGGCGTCGGTGTCGATGATGGCAATCACGTCGTTCGACTTCACGGTGGACCCGTTCGGATGCACCAGCTCGACGATCACGCCATCCGCTGGGGCTGGCAGCTCGAGCACCACCTTGTCGGTCTCGACGTCGATCAGGTTCTCGTCGCGGGCGACCGCATCGCCGGCCTTCTTGTGCCAGCTGACCAGGGTGGCCTCGGCCACCGACTCGGGCAGCTGGGGAACTTTCACTTCGATACGCATGTGCTTTGCTTTCTACTGGGCGCGCGCCAAGGCGCACCCCGGGACGATCAGTGGGCGACGACCATTTCGCCCGATTTCAACGTGGGTGCGAACGCATCCTCGACCAGCTGCTTCTGCTCGGCATTGTGCTTGGTGGCGTAACCCACCGCCGTCGATGCCGAAATGGGACGGCCCGCGTAGGCCAGCACCTGCTTGTCCAGGATGTCGGCCCGCAGGTAGGCACGCAGTCGATACCACGCGCCCTGGTTCTGCGGCTCCTCCTGGACCCACACCACTTCCTTGGCCCCGGGAAAGTGCGCAACCTCGGCCTTGAATGCAGCGTGCGGAAACGGGTACTGCTGCTCCAGCCGGATGATGGCAATGTCGCTGATCTTGTTATCACGCCGGTAGGCGAGGAGGTCGTAGTAGACCTTCCCCGAACACGCGATGACGCGGCGAACATTTTTGGGGGAAACCTTGTCCACCTCTCCGATCACCGTGCGGAAACTGCCGGTGGCGAGATCCTCGAGTGTCGACACCGCCTCCTTGTTCCGCAGCAGGCTCTTCGGGCTCATCACGATCAGTGGCTTGCGGTACTTGCGCAGCATCTGCCGCCGCAGCATGTGGAAGACCTGCGCCGGTGTGGTCGGGACGCAGACCTGCATGTTGTGCTGCGCGCAAAGCTGCAGGAAGCGCTCCGGACGCGCGGAGGAATGCTCCGGGCCTTGCCCTTCGTAGCCGTGCGGCAACAGCATGACCAGCCCGCAAATGCGACCCCACTTCACCTCGCCGGCACTGATGAACTGGTCGATCACGACCTGCGCGCCATTGACGAAGTCACCGAACTGCGCCTCCCACAGCACCAGGCGATCGGGATCTGACGTCGAGTACCCGTACTCGAAGCCGACCACCGCCTGCTCGGTCAGCACTGAATCGATGATCTCGCAGGAGGGTTGGGTCGGCGAAAGGTGCTGCAGCGGGATGTAGGTGCCGGAGTCCCACGTCTGCCGGTTCTGGTCGTGCAATACCGAATGGCGATGCGAGAACGTGCCACGGCCGATGTCTTCGCCGGAAAGACGCACGCCGTACCCGTCGTTGAGCAGCGTTGCGTACGCGAGGCTCTCACCCATGCCCCAGTCGAGCGGCAGCTTGCCCTCGCCCATCGCGCGGCGGTCGGCAATGACGCGCTCCACGCGGGAGTGAAGCTTGAACCCGTCGGGGATGGTGGTGAGTTTCGCCACCAGTGCCTGCAACGTCGCCATCGCCACGCCGGTATTGGTGACGTCCGACCATTCGCGCTTGAGGTACGGCGACCAGTCGATCGTGAACGGCGGCTTGTAATTCGACAGGATCGTCTTGTTCGTGTGCTGCCCGCGGTCCATTGCCGCGCGGAACGTGCTGACCATCGCGTCGGCATCGGCGGAGGCAATCACGCCGGCCGCGGCGAGGCGATCGGCGTAGAGCTTGCGCGTGCCCGCGTGCTGCGCGATGCGCCGGTACATGAGCGGCTGCGTGACCATCGGCTCGTCGGCTTCGTTGTGGCCGTGGCGCCGGAAGCAGACGAGGTCGTTGAAGATGTCGCGATGGAAACGCTGGCGGTACTCCATGGCGAGTTCGACCGCCAGCAGCGCCACTTCCGGATCGTCGCCGTTCACATGCAGGATTGGCGCCTCGACCATCTTCGCGATGTCGGTGCAATAGGCGGTGCCGCGCGCGTCCCGCGGATCGGACGTCGTGAACCCGATCTGGTTGTTGACGACGATGTGAATCGTGCCCCCGGTGTAATACCCACGGGTCTGCGCCATGTTGAGGATTTCCTGGTTCACGCCCTGCCCCGCGATGGCGGCGTCGCCGTGAATCAGGATCGGCAGCACCTGGTCGCCACGCTGGTCACCCCGGCGATGCTGTCGCGCGCGGACCGAGCCCTCGACCACCGGGTTGACGATCTCGAGGTGCGAAGGATTGAATGCCAGCGTGAGATGCACCGGTCCGCCCGGGGTGGAGACATCGGAGGAAAAACCCTGGTGATACTTGACATCGCCGGCCGGCAACGCCTGCGCGGCCTTGCCTTCGAATTCGGAGAAGAGATCACTGGGCATCTTGCCCAGGATGTTGACCAGCACGTTGAGCCGGCCACGGTGGGCCATCCCCATCACGATTTCCTGGACCCCGGCCGCACCCGCTTTCTCGATCAGCCGATCGAGCATCGGGATCATCGTGTCGCCGCCCTCGCCGGAGAAGCGCTTCTGCCCGACATACTTGGTATGCAGGTAGCGCTCGAGCGTTTCCGCCGCGGTCAGCCGTTCGAGGATGTGCCGGCGCAGCTCCGGCGTGTAGGCCGGGCGCGACCGGATCGGCTCCAGCCGCTCCTGGAAGAAGCGCTTGGTGGCGGTATCCGAGATGTACATGTATTCGGCGCCGAGCGTGCGAGTGTACGTCTCCTGCAGCGACTTCACGAGGTCGCGCAACCGCATCCGGGACGGGCCTGCCTTGTAGGAACCGACGTCGAACTCGGTGTCCATGTCGGCCTCGGTGAAGCCGTAGGTCTTGAGATCGAGGTCGGCCACGTAATCGACCGCGTGCTGATGCAGCGGATCGAGATCGGCGTTGAACATGCCGAGCGTGCGGTACTTGCTGATGAGGCGCAGCACCAGCACCTGCTTCGCCATGGTCGCGGCGTCGACCATCGCGCCGTGAACGCGGCGGTTGCGCGCTAGCTCGCGGAACGACTCGACCACCGGGGCATGCGGCACGTCGGGCGCATCGCCGCGGAGTTCGTCGAAGTATCCGCGCCATTCGACCGGCACCGCTGCCGGATCGGCCAGGTACCGTTCGTAGAGTTCCTCGATGAACGGCGCATTGGCACCGAACAGCGTGCTTGTCGCCTCCAGTTCCCTCATGAGACCCATTGCATCATCTCCTGGTCGCCGGCGGCGGCCATCGCCGCGCCGTGACGAACTTCATTCTAGGTGCGCTGCGCCAGCGGCACCACCGTGCGGCGCGCCGCACCCACGTACAGCTGCCGCGGCCGGCCGATCTTGTACTCCGGGTCGGCGATCATTTCATTCAGCTGCGCAATCCATCCCACCGTGCGGGCAAGCGCGAAGATGGCAGTGAACAGCGGCACGGGAATGCCGATCGCCTTCTGCACGATGCCGGAATAGAAGTCCACGTTCGGATAGAGCTTGCGTTGCACGAAGTAGTCGTCTTCCAGCGCGATCTTCTCGAGCTTCATCGCCAGCTCGAACAACGGGTCGTCCTGCAGCCCGAGTTCGTTCAGCACTTCGTAGCACGTCTCCCGCATCAGCTTGGCGCGCGGGTCGTAATTCTTGTAGACCCGGTGGCCAAAGCCCATCAGCTTGACGTTGGAATTCTTGTCCTTGACCTTGCCGATGAAGTCGCCGATTTTGGCGACGCCGCCCTGCGCCTGGATGTCGTAGAGCATGTTGAGCGCGGCCTCGTTGGCACCGCCGTGGGCAGGGCCCCACAGGCATGCCACACCGGCGGCGATGGCCGCGAACGGATTGGTGCCGGACGACGCGCACAGGCGCACGGTCGACGTCGACGCGTTCTGCTCGTGATCGGCGTGCAGGATGAAGATGCGATCCAGCGCGCGCACCAGCACGTCGTTGACCTTGTAGGGCTCGCACGGCGTGGCGAACATCATCCGCATGAAATTGGCGGCATAGCCCAGGTCGTTCTGCGGATACACGTACGGCTGGCCGATCGTGTATTTGTAGGCCATGGCAACCAGCGTGGGCATCTTGGCGATCAGCCGGATCGCGGAGATGTCGCGCTGCCGTGCGTCGTGCAGATTCATCGAATCGGGATAGAACGCCGACAGCGCGCCGACCAGGCCCGTCATCACGGCCATCGGGTGCGCATCGCGGCGGAAGCCGCGCATGAAGAAGTGCATCTGCTCGTTGACCATCGTGTGCATGGTCACGCGCGACACGAAATCGTCCTTTTCCACCGGCGTCGGCAGCTCGCCGTACAGCAGCAGATAGCAGGTCTCGAGGTAGTCGCAGCGCTGGGCCAGTTCCTCGATCGGATACCCGCGATAGAGCAGCTCGCCCTTGTCGCCATCGATGTAGGTGATGGCCGAGTTGCAGGCGGCGGTGGACATGAAACCGGGGTCGAAGGTGAATTTGCCCGTCTTCCCGTACAGCGTCCGGATGTCCATGACATCCGGGCCGACAGTGCCCGAGAGCACGGGGAAGGAGATCGACGGCGTGCCGTCCGAGAATTCGAGCTTGGCGGTGCGATCAGTCATGGCAGTCTTGCTCCCCGAAAATCCATCGAAACGCTCCGCGCGAACGCGGGCGGCATATCGCCTCCGGCGGCGCCTGCACTTTTGGCCTTCATGCAGTGCGCAATTGCTGCAACAGCGGCACTACGGCATCATCCTGCGGCTCGGTTCGCCCGGACAGCAGGTCCCACAAATCGGTGTCGGGCAGGTCGAGCAGCCGGTCCAGCATCGCCACTTCCTCCTCGGCAATCGCGGCACCCCGCTGGTCCAGGAAGCGCGTCAGCACGAGGTCGTTTTCAAGCATCCCCCGCCGGCAACGCCAGCGGATACGATTCAACCGTTCAACGTCGAGCATGACAACTCCACGTCGGCGCTTCCTCCGGCTTGCGCGGCGTCCACAGGCGCCTCGTTGTCACACCGCGCGTTTCACCATGATGTCCTTGATCTTGCCGATAGCGCTCGATGGGTTGAGGTTCTTGGGGCATACATCCACGCAGTTCATGATCGTGTGGCAACGGAACAGCCGGTACGGATCCTCGAGGTTGTCGATGCGACCCTCGCTGTCCTGGTCGCGGCTGTCTGCAATGAAGCGATAGGCGGCAAGGAGGCCGGCCGGGCCGACGAATTTGTCCGGATTCCACCAGAACGACGGGCACGCCGTCGAACAGCAGGCGCACAGGATGCATTCGTACAGACCGTCGAGCTCCTCGCGGTCCTCGGGCGACTGCAGGCGCTCCCGTTCGGGCGCCGGCGTATCGTTGACGAGATACGGCTTGATCGAGTGGTACTGCTTGAAGAACTGGCTCATGTCCACGATCAGGTCGCGGATCACCGGCAGGCCGGGAAGCGGCCGCAGCTCGACCGGTTCCTTCACGTCGTTGAGGTTGGTGATGCAGGCAAGGCCATTCTTGCCGTTGATGTTCATCGCGTCGGAGCCGCACACGCCTTCGCGGCAGCTGCGCCGGAACGAAAGCGTGTCGTCCTGGACCTTCAGCCTGATCAGCGCATCGAGCAGCATCCGGTCAGTGGACTCGAGCTGAACGTCGTATTCCCGGACGTACGGCTTGGTGTCCTTTTCGGGATCGTAGCGATAGACACGGAATTTCATCTTGGAAAACGTCCAGTGGGCGCGGGCCGGTGCGGCCGACCCGTCTTTGGGATTGTCTCGTTGAACATCGCGAAGTCCTTCAGTAGGTGCGCGCCTTCGGCGGGAAGGCCTCCACCGACAGCGGCTTCAGATTGACCGGCTTGTAGTCGAGTCGGTTCCCCTCGCGATACCACAACGAATGCTTCAGCCACTGCGCGTCGTCCCGCGTGGGGTAATCGCTGCGCGCCTGCGCGCCGCGTGATTCCTTGCGCGCCGCCGCGGAGACCACCGTTGCCTTGGCCGTTTCGATCAGATTGTCGAGTTCCAGCGCTTCCACGCGCGCGGTATTGAACACGTTGCTCTTGTCCGCGATCGAGGTCCGCGCGACGCGGCCTTCCAGCGCCATGATCTGGGCCACGCCCTCGGTGAGCAGCGCTTCGTTGCGGAACACGCCGCAATGCGCGGTCATCGACTTGCGGATGGCCTGTGCCACCTCCGGCACCGATTCACCACCCGTGGCGCCGTCCAGCCGCGCCAGGCGCGCCCGCGACAGGTCGCCAGCATCGCGCGGCAGCTCCTTGTGCGCATGCGCCTTCAGGTTCTGCTCGACGATGTGCTCGCCCGCCGCACGGCCGAAGACGAGCAGGTCGAGCAACGAGTTGGTGCCGAGGCGGTTGGCGCCGTGTACCGAGACGCACGCACACTCACCCACGGCATACAGGCCGCCGATCACGCTGTTGGGGTTGCCGTCCTTCGGTGCCACGACCTGCCCATGGATGTTGGTGGGAATGCCGCCCATCTGGTAATGGATGGTCGGCACAACCGGAATCGGTTCCTTGATCGGATCGACGTTGGCGAATTTGATCGCGATCTCGCGGATCGAGGGCAGCCGCTTCAGGATGACGTCCGGGCCGAGATGATCAAGTTTCAGCAGCACATGGTCCTTGTTCGGACCGCAGCCGCGACCTTCCTTGATTTCCTGGTCCATCGAGCGCGACACCACATCCCGCGAGGCCAGGTCCTTGAGGTTGGGTGCGTAGCGTTCCATGAACCGCTCGCCATTGCTGTTGAGCAGGATGCCGCCCTCGCCGCGCACGCCCTCGGTGATCAGCACGCCGGCACCGGCGACACCGGTGGGATGGAACTGCCTGTATTCCATGTCCTCCAGCGGTATGCCCGCCCGCGCCGCCATGCCGAGGCCATCGCCGGTATTGATGAACGCATTGGTCGACGCTGCGAAGATACGCCCCGCGCCACCCGTGGCCAAGACCGTGGTCTTGGCCTGCAGGATCATCACTTCCCCGGTTTCCATTTCATACGCGACCACGCCGACCGCATCGCCATCGGCGTCACGGATCAGGTCGAGCGCCATCCACTCGATGAAGAACTGCGTGTGCGCGCGAATGTTGCGCTGGTAGAGCGTATGCAGCATCGCGTGACCCGTGCGGTCCGCCGCCGCACAGGCGCGCGACACCGCCTTCTCGCCGAAGTAGGCCGAGTGTCCGCCGAAAGGACGTTGGTAGATCGTGCCATCGGCATTGCGATCGAAAGGCATGCCGAAGTGCTCGAGCTCGTAGACGACTTTCGGCGCCATCCGGCACATGTACTCGATCGCATCCTGGTCGCCCAGCCAGTCCGACCCCTTGATGGTGTCGTACATGTGCCAAAGCCAGTGGTCCTCGGCCATGTTGCCGAGGGATGCGCCGATGCCGCCCTGCGCCGCAACCGTGTGCGAACGCGTGGGAAACACCTTGGAGATCACGGCAACGGAGAGGCCCGCCTCGGCGAGCTTGAGCGACGCACGCATGCCGGCACCACCGGCCCCGATGATGAGCGCGTCGAATTTGCGAACGGGCAGTGTGGCGAGCGGAGTCACGAACGGCCTTTGGCAGCAGGATGGCAGACGGTCATGCGCCGCGTCCCCACAACATGTTGATCGTCCACCCGGCATAGCCGATCAGCAGGATGATCACGACGCATTGCAGCGCGATGCGCACGCCGACAGGTTTGACATAGTCCATCGCGACGTTGCGCACGCCCACCCAGGCGTGCCACAGCAGCGCCACCATGAAGATGAACGTGGCTATGCGGAATGGCTCGAACCGGAACACGGCAAGCCATACGGTGTAGTCGAGTCCGCCGAACCAGAGCAGGATGCCGAGGACCAGCGCAGTGTAGAGCGCCATCACCACCGCGGTGACGCGCTGGACGAGCCAGTCGCGCCAGCCGTAGTGCGCACCGACGGGGACGCGCTTCGCTGTCACCATAGCCGGATCGCCACGCCCAAAGTCAGCAGCAGGGACAGGACCAGCGTGATCGCCGCGGACCGGCGGGCGGCCGGCAGCGTGCCGCCGATATGCAGGTCCATCACCAGGTGGCGGACTCCCGCGATGAAATGGTGCAGGTAGGCCCACGCCATGACCAACAGCACGAGCTTGCCGAGCGGGTGCGAGGCGATGGCCTGGATGCGCGCCCAGGCATCGGCCGAAACCAGCGCGCCTTGGACGCCCCAGAGCAGCAATGGGATGCCGGCCAGGAACAGCAGGATGCCGCTGGCGCGGTGCAGGATCGAGACGAATGCCGGCAGCGGCAGCCGGATCGCCAGCAGATTCAGGTAGACCGGGCGGGGTCGTACGACGGGTCGGTCCAGCGCAGCCATAGGTGTGTCAGCCGGGAATTGTCGCGATAAAATGAGCAGCGTCGGGTTGAATGTACGAAGATCGATGCATTTGCTGCGGAGCACACAAATTATAGCCGTTCCGCGGCGTTTCCCGCCAGACGCATCGTCGACAAACGCGCGTCCCGCCTCGACAGGTTGGCGCCGGTACGGGGCTTCCCGACGGTCCCGCGGTCGTCACAAATCGGTCAAAGCAACTCGTTCAGATAGTGAAAGCTCGCGGTGGCACAAAGTCCGCGTCTGACCTCGACGGGGCGATCGCCGTACGTCAGCGTGACGCGATCGACCGCGAGCAGCGGCGTGCCCGGTGCCACGCCCAGAACGGCAGCGGTTGCCTCGTCGGCGGCCACCGCCCGGATCTTTTCCTGCGCCTTCAGCATGCGCACGCCGAACTGCGACTCGAAGAACGCATACATCGAACCGCGATAGGCATCGTAGCGGGCCTTGGTCAGCCCCTTGAACAGCCCCGCAGGCAACGTGATTTCATCGAGCACCACGGGTTCGCCGTCGTAGTCCAGCACGCGCCGGAGAACCAGCACGGCGTCGCCGGCCTTCAGTCCAAGCAGCCGGGCGACGTCGGCCGGCGCCTTCGCCCGGCGCACATCGAGCAGCCGGCTGGCCGGCGCGATGTCCGTGCCGACGTTGTCGCGGATGCGCAGAAACCGGAACAACGAGGCGCGCTCCTCCGTATGCGTGGCAACGAAGGTGCCCTTGCCCTGGCGCCGAACGACAAGGTTGTCTGCCGCGAGCGCGTCGACGGCCTTGCGGGCGGTGCCCTGAGAGACGCCGAAGCGCCGTGCGAGTTCGATTTCCGACGGGATGGCCTCGCCGGGACGCCACTCGCGGGCGTCGAGGCGGTCCTCGAGCAGCGCCTTGATCTGCAGATAGAGCGGCGCAAAGGACGGGACGGTGGAAGCGTTGCGGTCAGTCACGGTTCGGTCGTCCGGGGCACGTAGGATGGGCACCGGCGTCGGGCTGAACGCACGTCGGCATGTTCGATTATCGGCAGCCGCGGGGCTGCTGTCCATCTCCTATCAATTGTCTTGTATAAGATATAAGACATCGTTGACAGCGCCCACGCGCCAGCCTAGAATGCCGCAATGCAGTCACGGTGCGCCGCCCTGCCGGGCGCGTCAGCAATCGAAGCGGCTTCTGTTGCGCCGCACCATCACATCGCGTACGCAGTCCCGACCCCGCCGACCCGCCGTCCATGCTGAGGAGCCCCCAATGAAAGCACCCGTCCGTGTCGCCGTTACCGGCGCTGCCGGCCAGATCGGTTACGCCCTGCTGTTTCGCATCGCCTCGGGCGACATGCTCGGCCGCGACCAGCCGGTCATCCTGCAAATGCTGGAACTCCCGCTCGACGGCGCGCAGGCAGCGCTGAAGGGCGTGATGATGGAACTCGAGGACTGCGCGTTTCCGCTGCTTGTCGGCATGGTCGGCACGGCCGATCCCAAGGTGGCATTCAAGGACGCCGACTACGCGCTGCTGGTGGGTGCCAAGCCGCGTGGCCCCGGCATGGAACGCAAGGACCTGCTGCTGGAAAACGCGAAAATCTTCATCGAGCAGGGCAAGGCCCTCGATGCCGTCGCGTCCCGCAATATCAAGGTGCTGGTCGTCGGCAACCCGGCCAATACCAATGCGTACATCACAATGAAGTCGGCGCCGTCGTTGCCGCCGACGAACTTCACGGCCATGCTGCGCCTCGATCACAACCGCGCGCTTTCCCAGGTGGCCACGAAGAGCGGCAAGCCGGTGCGCGACATCGAGAAGATGGTCGTCTGGGGCAACCACTCGCCGACGATGTACGCCGACTATCGCTTCGCCACCGTCAATGGCGCCTCGCTCAAGGACCTGATCAACGACGAAGCCTGGAACCGCACCGAATTCCTGCCGAAGGTGGGCAAGCGCGGTGCCGCCATCATCGAGGCGCGCAAGCTGTCGTCGGCCGCCTCCGCGGCCAATGCCGCCATCGACCACATGCGCGACTGGATCCTCGGCAGCAACGGCAAGTGGGTCACGATGGGCATCCCGTCGGACGGCAGCTATGGCATTCCCAAGGACACGATGTTCGGCTTCCCCGTCACCACGGCCAGTGGGGAGTACACGATGGTGAAGGACCTGCCCATCGACGAGTTTTCACGCGAACGGATGAATGTGACGCTGCAGGAGCTGAACGAAGAACGCACCGGCGTCGCGCCCCTGCTGGGTTGATCGCCGATCCCGCGCGCCCGCCAGCCATGCCGGTGCGCGCTTTGTTCGACACGATGGTGATTGCAGCATGACTATCCATGCACAGGTAAACCGATGCGCTGCCCGTTGAAACTCGCTGTTGCGCTGGCGTGTCTGCTGGCCGTTCCCGCGCTCGCCGCGGACGATTTTCCGAAGCTCAAGGCCGGTCAGTGGGAAATGCTGACGGGCGCGGCCAAGGACACCGCCCCGCGGAAGACCACGCTGTGCACCGACGACGCCGTGCAGAAGGAGTTGATCAGCATGGGCACCGGCATGCAGAAGGAAATGTGCAGCAAGAACGAGATGCGGCGCGAAGGTTCGCGCATGATCTCCAACTCGCAGTGCAAGATCGGCGAATCGACCATCGTCACCAAGGCCATCATGACCTTCACCGGCGACACGGCCTACCGGACCGAGATCGACTCGACGTATTCGCCCCCATTCATGGGCATGAAGGACGCGAAGACGACGATGGAAGGCAAGTACGTGGGTCCCTGCCGCGACGGCCTCGTGCCCGGCGACATGGTGCTGCCCAACGGACAGAAGATGAACATCAAGAACATCGGCAATGCCAAGGCGCTCGTCGCGCCGAAAGCCAAGTAATCCCCGAACAGTCACAGGGAGCATCATGAGTCACAACCTGCATGGCACGCTGTCCCCGTTCAAACTCGCGTCCGGCGCTGCCGGGCAATACTACTCATTGCCCGCGCTCGAACGCGCCGGCATCGGCCGCATCTCCCGCCTGCCGGTCTCCATCCGCATCGTGCTGGAATCGGTGTTGCGCAATTGCGACGGCCGGAAGGTCACCGAGGAACACGTGAGGCAACTGGCCAACTGGGCGCCCAAGGGCAACCGCGTCGACGAGATTCCGTTCGTCGTCGCGCGCGTGGTGCTGCAGGATTTCACCGGCGTGCCGCTCCTGGCCGACCTGGCCGCCATGCGCAACGTGGCGCGCGACATGGGCCGGGATCCCAAGTCGATTGAACCGCTGGTGCCGGTCGACCTCGTCGTCGACCACTCGGTCATGATCGACCACTACGGTACCAAGGACTCGCTCGACCTCAACATGAAGCTCGAGTTCTCCCGCAACAACGAGCGCTACCAGTTCATGAAGTGGGGGATGCAGGCCTTCGACACGTTCGGCGTGGTGCCGCCCGGCATCGGCATCGTGCACCAGGTCAACCTCGAATACCTTGCGCGCGGCGTCCACCAGGCCGGCGGCGTCTATTACCCGGATTCGCTGGTCGGCACCGACAGCCACACCACGATGATCAACGGCATCGGCGTCGTGGGCTGGGGCGTGGGCGGCATCGAGGCCGAAGCGGGCATGCTGGGGCAGCCCGTCTATATCCTGACGCCGGACGTCGTCGGCGTGGAATTGAAGGGCAAGCTGCCGGAGGGCGCCACCGCCACCGATCTCGTGTTGACGATCACCGAGATGCTCCGCCGCGAAAAGGTGGTGGGCAAGTTCGTCGAATTCTTCGGTGAAGGCACGGCGTCGCTCGCCGTGCCGGATCGCGCCACCATCGCCAACATGGCGCCCGAGTATGGCGCCACGATGGGCTTCTTCCCCGTCGACGAGGCGACCGTTGACTACCTGACCGCCACCGGCCGCACCTCGGACGAGGTCGACGCGTTCGTGTCGTACTTCAAGGCCCAGGAGATGTTCGGCGTGCCACGCGCCGGCGCGATCGACTACACCAAGACACTGCAACTCGACCTCGCGACGATCACGCCGTCGCTGGCCGGACCCAAGCGGCCGCAGGACAGGATCGAATTGCCGCAGATGAAGGCGAAGTTCACCGAACTCTTCAGCGCGCCGGTGGCCGCGAACGGCTTCGGCAAGCCCGCCGCGGAAATGCAGCGCCGCGTCACCACGTCCATCCTGGCGAACGGCGCCGGCGCGATCGGCGATGCGATGGCGCCGGTGGCGGGCAACGCGCCGCGCGATGTCGCGGAAATGGTCGCGAACCGTCCCACGCCTGACGGCGTGGAACCGCCGCACGGCAAGCACGTAGCGATCGGCAGTGGCGACATCCTGATCGCGGCCATCACGTCGTGCACCAACACTTCCAATCCGGGCGTGCTGCTGGCGGCGGGATTGCTCGCCAAAAAAGCGGTCGAACGTGGTCTCACCGTACGCAGGCACATCAAGACATCGCTCGCGCCGGGCTCGCGCGTGGTGACCGAATACCTGACCAGGGCCGGTCTACTGCCCTACCTCGAGCAACTGGGCTTCAACGTTGCCGCGTATGGCTGCACCACCTGCATCGGCAACGCCGGCGATCTCGCGCCCCAGTTCAACGAAGCCATCACCGAAAACGACCTGATCTGCGCCGCGGTGCTCTCCGGCAACCGCAATTTCGAAGCGCGGATCCATCCCAACCTCAAGGCCAATTTCCTGGCCTCGCCCCCGCTGGTGGTGGCCTACGCCATCGCCGGCACGGTGCTGCGCGACCTCACGACCGAGCCACTCGGTGTCGGCAGCGACGGCAAGCCGGTGTTCCTGAAGGACGTCTGGCCCACGTCGCACGAGATCGCGGCGGTGATGCAGCATGCGCGCGATCCCGCGATCTATCGCAGCCTCTACGGTGACCTCGCCAATGCCACGCCGCTGTGGGGCAGGATCGCCGGATCCACGGGTCAGGTCTACGACTGGCCGGCGTCGACCTACATCGCGAAGCCGCCGTTCTTCGAGGGCTTTGCCATGACACCTGCGCCCACCACGGACATCACGGGCGCGAAGGTCCTCGGCATCTTCGGCGATTCGGTCACCACCGACCACATCTCCCCTGCAGGGTCGATCAAGGAAAATTCGCCCGCCGGCGCGTGGCTGATCGCCAACGGCGTGCCGAAGGAGGACTTCAACAGCTACGGTTCGCGCCGCGGCAATCACGAGGTGATGATGCGCGGCACGTTTGCCAACGTGCGGATCAAGAACCTGATGCTGCCGCTCGCCGCCGATGGCAAGCGTGAGGAAGGCGGCGTGACCCTGTTCCAGCCCTCCGGCGTGAAGATGTTCATCTACGACGCCGCCATGCGCTACGTCGCGCAGGGCACACCCACCATCGTATTCGGCGGCGAGGAATACGGCACCGGCAGCTCGCGCGACTGGGCCGCCAAGGGCACGCAGCTTCTTGGCGTGCGCGCCGTGGTCGCCAGGAGCTTCGAGCGGATTCACCGGTCGAACCTCGTCGGCATGGGCGTGCTGCCGCTGCAGTTCAAGGGCAGCGATACCGTCGAGAAGCTTGGCATCGTGGGCGACGAGACCTTCGACATCGTGGTGCCCGCGGGCATCAAGCCGCAGCAGGATCTGACGATCGTGATCACGCGCAAGGACGGCTCGAAGCTGAATGTGACGGTGGCTTGCCGGATCGACACGCCGATCGAGGTCGACTACTACAACGGCGGCGGCATCCTGCCTTTCGTGCTCCGCGAGCTGGTTGCGGCGTAGCCGATCTCGGCGCCGTGCATGGCATCGAGCCGTGCACGGCGTTGGTCGCACCACGCACCGATGGCGCGTGGTTGCGGCACCGGTCATGCCTGACACCGGCCCGCGCCCATCGCCGCAACGTAGCTGAATCGAGGTACCGCGGGTCACCATGTCCAATACCCACCCGCACCCTCTCGCCCGCGCGCTGCCGCTGTTCCTGCTGGCGGGCTTCCTGCTGACGTCGCTCGACACGACGGCCAAGTATCTGATCCGGGACCACTCGCTGTTCCTGATCGTCTGGGCGCGATACGCGGGGGCCATGCTGGTGGTGACGCCATTCGTGCGCCATCGCGCAGGGCCACGGTTCTGGCATACGCGCAACCTCGGGATGCAGTTGCTGCGGTCGGCCTTCCTGCTCGCCGCCACCGGTTGCTTTTTCGCCGGCCTCAAATACCTGCCGCTGGCCGAGGCATCGGCGATCACCTTCCTGGCCCCGGTCTTCATCGTGCTCCTGTCGCAACCGCTGCTGGGCGAACGGCCGACGCGGGCGCGCTGGGCGGCCGCGATCATCGGCTTCATCGGCATCCTCGTGCTGCTGCGTCCGGGCTCGGCCATCCTGCATCCGGCCGTGCTGCTCCTGATCGGCACCGCCGTATGCAACGCGATGTACCAAATGCTGACACGCAAGTTGCCCGGCGATGGTCTCTACACCACGCTGTTCTACAGCGCGCTGGTGGGTGCCGTCGGCTTGACGCTGGCGCTGCCCTGGGGCTTCGACGGCGCGCCTCTTGACTGGCGCTCGATCGGACTCCTGCTGCTGCTCGGCCTGCTTGCGGGCCTCGCCCACTGGCTACTGATTTCGGCGTTCATGCAGGCGCCTGCGTCGCTGCTCACGCCCTTCACCTATCTGCAGATGCTCTGGGCCACCTTGCTTGGTTACTGGGTGTTCGGCCAGCTGCCCGACGGCTGGTCGATCGTGGGCATGGCCATCATCCTGGGCAGCGGCGTGCTGCTGGCGGTGCTGGAGCATCGGCGGGCGCGGATCGGCCGCAATTTTCCGTGACCACGCAGGCCCTGCGGTGACCGATACGAAAGCCAGCGCGCCGATCCGCGGCCTGGTCGTGCTGCTCGGCTGCTTCATGATGCTGCAGCCGCTGTCGACCGACCTCTACCTCGTGTCGATGCCCGGCCTGACGCAACGCTTTGCCGCCTCCACCGCCACGGTCCAGCTGACGCTCTCCGTCTTTGCGATGGGTTTCGGTGCGATGCAGCTGGTTGCGGGACCGCTCGCGGATCGCTTCGGCCGGCGCCCGGTCGTGCTCGCCGGCATCGCGCTCTATTTCGGCGCCAGCGTGGCCTGCGCACTGGCGCCGACAATCGAAGCCCTCATCGTCGCGCGTTTCGTGCAGGCCGTAGGATGCTGCTCCGTGGTCGTATCCGCGCGAGCAATCGTTCGCGACGTCTACGGCCCCCTGGACGGCGCGCGTGCAATGGCACAGGCACTGACGGTGCTGGCACTTGGTCCGATCCTGGGCCCGATCCTCGGTGCGATCCTCGAGGTGCGCTTCGGTCATCAGGCCGCCTTCGTGGCGCTGGCCGCATTTGCCGGTGTCCTGCTAGTTGCCGCCGCCTGGCGCCTGCCGGAGACCACTCCTCACCGCGATCCGACCGCGACGCGACCAGGCCACCTCGTGGCCAACTACGCGCATGTGCTTCATTCACGTGAATTTGCCGCGTTTGCAATGCTGGGCATCGCGAGTTACGCCGGGCTGTTCGCATTCCTCGCGGGTTCGTCGTTCGTCCTGATCCGCGTACTGGCAGTGCCCACCGCGTGGTTCGGCGCGGTGTTTGCGGCAGTCATCGTCGGGTACCTCGCCGGGACGCTGGCTTGTCCGCGGCTCCTGGCGCGCGGTGGGCTCCGGCTGGCCGTCACCACCGGTGCCGTCCTTGCCGCGACCGGCGGTGTCTCGATGCTGGTCCTGGCCCTCGCCGACGTGCGCCATGCGGCCGCCGTGGTCATTCCACAGTTCGTGTACATGGCCTCGCACGGGATCAATTTTCCCTGCGCGATGGCTGGCACCGTGGCGCCATTTCCACGTCATGCCGGCGCAGCCGCCAGCATGTTCGGCTTCCTGGTGATGGCCGTCGCCACGCTGGTTGGCTTGGCCGTCGGCGCGGTGCCTGACGGTACAGTGGTACCGATGGCTGCGGCGATCGCGGGAGCGAGCCTCGTCTCGACCTTGGCTGTCGCTTTCCTGCTACGGCCAATGCTGGCAAGGCGGGCACGATCCGCGCGAGGGATCGCCAAAGACACGGATTTCGACTAAAATGTTGGGCTGTCGGGGGTAGGCACTTCCCCGCCAAAATCCCCCCAACCGATCCGGAGTAACACCATGAACAAGAAAATCATCACCGCGCTGACGGCGCTTGCGCTTGCGTTCACGCTCACCGCCTGCGGCGACAAGGCCAAGGAAGCCGCCGACGCCGCCAAGAAGCAGGCCGAAGTAGCAGCCACCGCTGCCGCCGAATCGGCCAAGAAGGCCGCTGAAGCCGCGAAAGCCGCTGCAACGGATGCCGCAGCCAAGACCACGGAAGCCGTCAAGGATGGCGCTGCCGCCACCTCGGACGCCGCTGCCAAGGCTGTCGAAGCTGCCAAGGACGCTGCCAAGAAGTAAGCTTCCCACGCATCGGCAAAGGCCGGCGCCCGTTGAGGGTGGCCGGCCTTTTGTTTTGCGG
>JANNKR010000060.1:0-4833 GCA_031396395.1 Betaproteobacteria bacterium | reverse complement strand
TGTGGCCGGCAAACCTGGTTGTCTGCAATCACGCACTTCCATAGGGCGGCGTCCGTTGGTTGGTCGCAATTTCGCATAGACGCGCTTGGCATTGGCGTGAGACTCTGAATTCTCGCGTCAGCGGAGTCATACGACATGACCCTCGGATCGGTTCGCCTGTTTCAGAAGCTCGCGATGTTCATGTTCGTCGTCTGCGCGTTGTCGCTACCGTCCTCTGCCAAGGCGGCAGGCGGTGCCATCGAAGTCGTCGAGTTTTACAACGCGGGACTTCAGCACTATTTCATTTCGGCCGATCCGGCGGAGACTGCCGTACTCGACGGCGGCGCGTTCGGCGGCGCATGGAAGCGCACGGGCAACGTGTTCTCGGCGTGGGACATCGCCGGCGCGCCGCCGGGCACCGCTGCGGTTTGCCGCTTCTTCGGCACCGACCGCTATCGCGCCAACGGCAGCCGAATCGGCGCCAACAGCCACTTCTACACCGCGGATCCGGACGAATGTGCATTCGTAAAGAGCGCGTTTCAGTCCGTCGCCAACGATGGCAAAGCGTATCCGGCGTGGACATTCGAGGCCAATGCGTTCGCGGTCAAGCTGGCCGTCGGCGGCATTTGCCCCACGGGGACGCAATCGCTCTACCGCAGTTACAACAACGGCGCGCTCGGCGATCCGAACCACCGGTACTCGACGAACGCGGAGATGCTGCAAATCATGGCCAGCTGGGTCTTCGAGGGGCTCGTCATGTGCGTGCCGCAGGTGCCACCTGAGGAGGTCTACGTCGCCAAGCTGCCCAGCGCCCCGGAAGGAACCGGCGCGCCGTGCTCCAACCGTGCGGCCTGGCAAGCCAGCGGCAGCAAGATCACGGCCATCACCGCGCAGGCCGATGCGCTGCTGGTCCAGCCGTTCCCCGCGTGGAGCACCAGCCTGTACTTGGCGCCGGATTCAGTCGGCGACACGATGATGGCGGCGCGCAAGGCCTGGCTGTACCCGCTGGTGCTGGCGGAATGCGCTTCGTGGCAGAGCAAGTACACCGCTGCAATCCGTTCGACGCTGCGCGAGCTGGCAACACAACCGGCCTGGGCTGGCTCGGCCACCGACCCGACGATGAAAGGCATCAACTTCGGCATTTGGTACCAGGACCTGATGTCCACCGCGCTGGCGCATGAGTTGGCGCAGGCGCTCTACCTGATGGGGGATCGCGTCGATCCCGACACGCGTGCGCTGGTCACCGCGGCGCTGGAGACCCGTGTCTTCCAACCCGTGCGCAGGACGCTGGTCGATGGTTACAACAGCTGGTGGCTCACGGTTTCGCACAACTGGAATGCCGTGATGCTGGCCGGTGTCGTGGGCGCGGCGCTGGCCGTGATTCCGTCGCGACAGGACCGAGCCCGCTTCGCCGTGGTCGGGCAGCACTACATCCAGAGTTTCGTGACGCCCTTCCCCGAGAGTGGCTACGGTCATGAAGGTCCGGGTTACTGGATCTATGGCGTCAAGCACTTTGCGGTGCTGCGGCACAGGTTGCATGAGTCCAGCGCCGGTGCGGTTGACCTCTTCAAGGCGCTGAAGCCCCGCGCGTTCAGCCTCTACGGTGCGCGTATCGAGATGACCCCCGGAGGTGCCGTTGCGCCGATCGGGGACTCGTACATGGGCACGACGGTCGACGTCCAGACGCGCGCATACTTGGCAGCCGCCTACGGCAATAGCGCCAGCTGGCCTGGCAACGCACAGGTTCGCGTGAACCCCCACCACCTGAACGACATGCCCCTGGTCGAGGCTTCCATGCTGCTCACCGAGTCGGTGCCGGTGGCGACAGGCTTCGAGAGCGGCGACTTCAGCTGGCCGGGCCTGCGCAGCTACTTCGCGGATGTCGGCGTGCTGGTCACCCGCTCTCCGACCACCGAGATTACCGCGCTGGCAGCAACCATCAAGTCGGCGGGCAACGCCAATCACGGCCACGACGACGTCGGCAGCTATGCCATCGCGGTGCACGGCCAGGTCCTGGCGGGTGACGTCGGCCGCGGCCTCTACACGAGCCGGACCTTCGGCCCCCAGCGCCGCGAGATCAAGTGGATCAATTCCTGGGGCCACCCCGTACCGGTGGTCGGTGGACGCCAGCAGGTCGACGCGACAGGGGCTGTCAACACCGTGCTGTCCACCAGCTTCACCGACGCGATAGACGACATCGCGATCAACATGGCGCCGGCCTATGCACTGCCAGGTGGCTGGTCACTGGTGCGCAGGCTGCGCAATGACCGCCTGAACCGCGTGATCGTCGTGCAGGATGAGTTCTCGACATTCTCCACCCCGCAGTCCTTCGAAGTGCCGATCACGACGACGGGGACATGGACACAGGTGGCTCCCGATCGTTTGCGGCTCCAGCGCGACGAGCAACTGCAGGCGCATGTGGAAGCATCCGCGCCGTTCAGCATCGTTGGCGAGCAGGTGATCGAGGATGGACTGACCTTCCAGCGCGTGGCGATTCGGCTGAACACGTCCGCAACAAGTGGCTGGGTGCGGGTGACATTCAGCCGGTGACTCCCATTGGGGGGAAGAACGCTTGGCATGCAGCCTTGCCTGCAGCCTCGCCTACAGCTTCACCAAAGCGTTCTCTAGGGGGTCGGCAGCGGCAACGCCATCCCCTTGTCGCGTAGCACCTGGCGCAGGCGGTCGGGGTAGTCGGTAATGATGCCGTCCACGGACAGGTCGATGAGACGCGCCATCTCGGCTGGGTCGTTCACCGTCCATGGAATCACCTTCAGACCGAGGGCGCGTGCATGTGCAATCTCGATGGCGGCGGCGTTGCGCCAGAACATCGACCAGGTGCTGCATCCCGCCGCCGCGACCAGGCGGGCAATCGAACCGTCGTACCGACGCAGATCAAGTCCGGCATGCCATGGCGAGGCCGCGTACGCGCTGCGCTGCACCGTGTCGAAATTTGGTGACTCGATGGTCAGGCACGCAGTGGCGATTTCGGGCGCGATGCGCCGTACCTCGAGCAAGGTGCGCCAGTCGAAGGACTGCACGGTGCTGCGGTCGGCCGCACCGGCGGCGCGAATGGCGGCTACCGTGAGCCGCGCAAAGGTAGCGGGCTCAACCACCGCATCGCCGCTGTCGGGCGTGATCTTGGTCTCGAGATTGAAACGCATCCGGGGGGTCGGGCCGGCCGCCGCCAGCGCATAGACCTGGGCGAGCGTCGGAAAGCGCTGGCCATCCACCGCCACTTGCGAGGGGAACTGCTGCGCATACTTGCTGGCCGGATTGATGCGACCGAGTTCGTAGGTCTGCAGTGTGGCCCATGAGAGCGTGCGTATCGCCGGGCCCCGGCCGGTGAGCCAGTCGCCGCGCGCGTCGCGGGTGAGGTCGGGATTGAGGTGCGGATCATGCGAAATCACCACCACGCCGTCGCGGGTGACCGCAAGATCGGTCTCCAGCGTGGAGACGCCCACCTCCATGGCGCGGGTGAAGCCCGCCAGAGTGTTCTCCGGCGCGAGCCCGCGTGCGCCCCGGTGGCCCTGCAGGTCGAAACCGGCGGCGATTGACGAATGGGCGATGGTGGCCAATGCCAGCGCCAGCCAGCGTGAACGTCGCGATCGCGAGCAGGCCGTCATACGATTCCGGATCATCGCCGCACTCTACGCGGCATGAAGTTGCGCGACAATGTCAGCAACAACGTCAACGCGACCATCCCCCGTGAACGATCTCTTTGCTGCCACGGCCGCAGCAGTCCCCGAGGCGCCGCTGGCCGAGCGCCTTCGCCCTGCCAGCCTTGCCGAGGTCATCGGCCAGCGTCACCTGCTCGCGCCCGGCAAGCCGCTGGCCGTTGCCTTTGCCTCGGGCAAGCTGCACTCGATGATCCTGTGGGGTCCGCCCGGTGTCGGCAAGACGACACTGGCGCGGTTGATGGCGGACGCGTTCAAAGCCCAATTCATCGCGATCTCCGCCGTGCTGTCCGGCGTGAAGGAAATCCGGGACGCCGTGGCGCGCGCCGAGGCCGCGCGGATGCAGTCCGGCAAGGCCACGATCATGTTCGTCGATGAGGTGCATCGCTTCAACAAGGCGCAGCAGGATGCGTTCCTGCCGTTCGTCGAGCAGGGGACGCTGACCTTTGTCGGTGCCACCACCGAAAATCCGTCGTTCGAGGTCAATGGCGCGCTCCTGTCGCGCGCCACGGTCTACGTGCTGCAGCCGTTGACGAGCGAGGATCTGGGGCTGCTGCTGGACCGCGCGCTGGCGCTGGCCGCGCCCGGCAGCACCATCGACGTGGCAGCGCGCGACGCGTTGATCGCCTCCGCGGATGGCGACGGCCGGCGGCTCGTCAACGTCATCGAGCAACTGGCCGTGGCCATCGGCGAGATGAAGCCCGCCACCATCGACGTGCCGTTCGTCGAAAACGCGATCGCCCGCAGCCTGCGCCGTTTCGACAAGGGCGGCGATGCGTTCTACGACCAGATTTCGGCGTTGCACAAGTCGGTGCGCGGCTCCGACCCCGACGCCGCGCTTTACTGGATGTGCCGGATGCTCGATGGCGGCGCCGACCCGCGCTATGTGGCGCGGCGCATGATCCGGATGGCCAGCGAAGACATCGGACTGGCCGATCCGCGCGCGTTGCGGCAGGCGCTCGACGCCGCCGAGGCCTATGAGCGGCTGGGCACGCCCGAAGGCGAGCTGGCGCTCGCGCAATGCGTGCTGTACCTGGCCGTCGCGCCGAAATCCAATGCGGCATACATGGCCTACGGCGCGGCGCGGTCCTTCATTGCCGGCGATGGTTCGCGGCCCGTGCCGATGCGACTGCGCAATGCGCCGACGAAGATGATGAAGTCGATGGGCTTCGGCGAGGGG
>JANNKR010000058.1:0-10355 GCA_031396395.1 Betaproteobacteria bacterium | reverse complement strand
CGTTCCATCCGGTAGCGCATCGCCCTGAAGGTGATTCCCAGCAGTTTGGCGGCCGCCGTCCGGTTGAACCGCGTCTTTTCCAGCGCCTCGTTGATCGCGACGCGCTCGATGCGATCGAGGTAATCCTGCAGCGGCCACTTGTCGCCCGGCGTGCTTGGCCCGTCGGAGTCATCGGCCACCGGGGTCAGGTGCAGGTCTTCGGCGGTGATGTTCTCGGGGTCGGCGGCGAGCGAAAGCCCGCGCTCGAGAATGTTCTCCAGCTCGCGCACGTTCCCCGGGAACGGATACTGTTCCAGCGCCTTGACGGCCTCGGGCAGCAGCTGCGCCGTGGTGCCGCGCGTAAGCTTCGCCAGGATGGCATTGGCAATCAACGGGATGTCCTCGCCCATTTCGCGCAGGCTGGGCATGCCCAGATCGATCACGTGCAGCCGGTAGTAGAGGTCCTGCCGGAAGTGGCCGGACTCGACCAGCGCACCGAGCTTCTTGTGCGTGGCGCTGATGATGCGCACGTCGACGGGCTCTTCCTGCGTGGCGCCCACCTTTCGCACCTTCTTTTCCTGGATCGCGCGCAGCAACTTCACCTGCATGGCCAACGGCAGGTCGGCCACCTCGTCGAGGAACAGCGTGCCGCCATTGGCGGCATGAAAAAAGCCGTCGCGGTCCGCTTCCGCGCCAGTGAAGGCGCCTTTGCGGTAGCCGAAGAATTCGCTTTCCATCAGGTTCTCGGGAATCGCGCCGCAGTTGACCGCCACGAACGGCAGCTCGCCACGCGGTCCGTTCAGGTGGATCGTCCGCGCGGCCAGTTCCTTGCCGCTGCCCGATTCGCCGTTGATGAAGACCGGTGCCTGACTCTTGGCCAGGCGCTCGATCAGGCCACGCACCTGCAACATCGCGGGTGATTCGCCCAGCAGCTGGTACGAACTTGCGGGCTGCACTTTTTCCGGCACCTTCAAGGCCTGCTTCACGAGCGCGCGCAACTGCTCGAGCGCCACAGGCTTCGACAGATAATCGAACGCGCCGGCCTTGAGGGCGGCCACCGCATTTTCCGCGCTGCCGAAGGCGGTGATCACCGCCACCGGTACGTCCAGTCCCTTCTGGTGAATGTGCTCGACGACCCGCAGTCCTTCGCCGTCGGGCAGCCGCATGTCAGTCAGGCACAGGTCGAACTGTTCCTTGTCGAGCAGGCGGATCGCCTCGCCCACGGTTTCGGCGCGCGACGTGTCGAGTCCCATCCGCGACAACGTGAGTTCGAGCAACTCCAGCAGATCCGGCTCGTCGTCGACGACCAGGACCTTGGGTTGGCCGCGAATTCTTCTGCTCATGCGTATTCCTCCTGCGAAAGCTGTGGTTGGACTGTCACCCCGGACGGTCCGGGGGCAGCGCGCGTTTGAGTGTCATGCGGAAATGGGCACCGGGTCCTTTGGGCAGCAATTCGAGCGCCGCGCCATTGGCATCGGCCAGTTCGCGGGCGATGTACAGCCCCAGTCCCGTGCCGCCCGGTCGCGTCGTGAAAAACGGCTCGAAGATCTGCGGCCGCAGTTCGGCCGGGATCCCGGGTCCGTCGTCGTTCAACTCGCAGATAACCGCGTCACCCATGTAGCCGGGGCGCGCGATGATGCGGATGCTGCCTTCGCGCTTCTGGCAGTGCTGCCATGCATTGCGCACGAGATTCCACATGATCTGGTTGAGATGGCCGCGGTCGAAGATGATCAGGAGGTCATCGGGAATCTGTATCGACACGCCACCCGGTGGCATGTGCTCCGCTTCCTGGATTTCGTCGGTCAGCGTGCGGATGAAGTCGCCGAACACGACCACCTCGGGCTGTTGGCGGTCGCGACGATTCAACTGCAGCACTTCGCCGACGATGCGATCGATGCGCTTGGCATTGTTGCGGATCATGCCCAGCAGTCGCGCGCCCTCCGGCGCTACGGCGCCGTCCTCTTCCAGCAATTGCGATGCCTGATTGATCGCGGACAGCGGGTTGCGCACCTCGTGGGCGATCGATGCGGTGAGTCGGCCCATCGCAGCGAGCTTCATCTGCTGGGCCTCGGTCTGGGCGCGGCCGAGGTCCTCAAGATAGATGAGCGTGCCTCCGTTCAATCCGGTGCCGATGCGCACCAGCCGCACCCGCAGCAGGCGCTGCGTGGCCTCGACCTTGAAGGGCGGCAGGACTTCGTTGGCGTCTTCCTGCCAGCGCCGCCAGTAGTCGTGCAACGTGGTGCTGAATTCGGCGAGGCGCATGCCACCGCGCATGCGGCCGAAGCCTCCCAGCGAGCGCGTCACCTGTGCATTGTGTCCCCGCACGACGCCGTTCAGGTCGACCACCAGCACGCCGTCCTGCATGTCCTGGATGATCAGCCGGTTGACCTGCTCGAGATTGGCGACGTCGATGCCGCGTTGCATGGCCAGGTCTTCGGACTGCTTGGTGTAGCGCCCCAGCGCGACGGCAATGCCGACGGTGGCGAAATAGCCGAACCCGATGATGCCGGTCTGGAACATCTGCGGGGTGCCGACGAGGCCCTCGATGGTCCGGTAGATGTCCAGTCCGAGCAATGTGATGGCGGCGATGGCGGCATGGAGGAAGGCGGTCTGCGTGCGCAGGATCCACCCGGCCGCTGCCAGTTGCGGAAAGAGGAGGATTGGCAATGGCGCGCCGAACGTGCCCCCGGCATAGATCACGAGCGACAGGAAGAAGAGGTCGCCCACCAGCAGCCCGAGCAGCATGGTCGGCAGCGGCAACGGCAGGCGCTCCTCCTGCACCCACCAGAACGCGGCCAGCCCGAACAGGAAGTAGAGGCCCGTGCCGGTGACGAAGGCGTTCGGGTTGATCACGCCGATGGTCTTGGGGTCGACCAGCAGGGCGGCGCCCAGCAGCAAGGCGGCGCAAACGGCGCGATAGAGCCCGACGATCCACAGGATGCGGCGGCCTGAATCGCCCATCGGCGACAGCACCGGTGGCGGTTCGAAAGGCAGCGGGGCGGGATTGGGCTGCATTGTGGGTTATGGGTGACCGTTGCTGGTTATAGCGAGCCGACGCCCGGCGCGTCAACGTTTGCCATGCGCGGCGCAGCCACCGTCCTGGCACCGATAGGCGTTGTCGACCAGACGCGCATCGGTTCGGGGCAGAAACACGCCGCATTGGGTGCACTGGACCATCGCCTGCGGATCGGCCGCCTTGCCCGCTGCGGCGTCGCGCCGCGACCGGCTCTTGCTTGCGTTGTACAGCCGCAATGCAAAGAGCAATGCGAACACGACCACGATCCAGAAGATGATTTTTCCCATAAGCGCCTAGAGAACCTTGCCTGGATTCATGAGATCGCACGGGTCCAGCGCGGCCTTGACGGCACGCATCATCCGCAATTCGACAGGGGACTTGTAGCGCACCAGGTCGTCGCGCTTCAACTGGCCGACCCCGTGTTCCGCACTGAAACTGCCGCCATGCCGGGCCACGAGGTCGTGCACGATGCCATTGACGGCGTGGGCGTTGGCCATGAACGCAGTCGCCGCCTGGCCTTCCGGCGCGGACAGGTTGTAGTGCAGGTTGCCGTCGCCCAGGTGGCCGAAGACCACCAGGCGGGCGCCGGGAAACGCGGTCGCCAACGCGACCTCGGTGACAGCCATGAACGCCGGAATGGCCGATACCGGAAGCGAGATGTCGTGCTTGATGTTGGGCCCTTCGCGACGTTGGGCCTCGCTGATGTTCTCGCGCAGCGCCCACAGCGCTTGCGCCTGCGCGCCCGACTGCGCCACGACCGCGTCGGCTATCACGCCGGCTTCCGCCGCCGCTGCCAGTGCCGCTTCGACCAGGGCGGGCAGTGGCGCGTCGGCCGCGCTGTCGTCGGCCTGCAGCAATGCATACCATGGATGTCCGGGCAACGGATCCGGGGCGCCGGGGTGATGCTTGCGCGACAACGCGAGCGAAAAGGCGCTCATCAGTTCGAACCCGGTCAGCCGGTCACCCAGCGCCTTCTTGAGCGCAGCCAGCAATGCCAGTGCATGATCTGGCGAGGGCAGCGCGGCGATGGCGGTGACCGCCGTTTTCGGCGCCGCGAACAGCTTGAGTACGGCTGCGGTGATGATGCCAAGCGTGCCTTCCGCGCCGATGAACAGTTGCTTCAGGTCGTAGCCGGTGTTGTCCTTGCGCAACCCGCGCAGGCCGTCCCAGGTTGCCCCGTCCGCGAGCACGACCTCGACCCCAAGCGTGAGCTCGCGGGTGTTGCCGAAGCGCAGGACCGCGGTGCCCCCGGCATTGGTCGACAGGTTGCCACCGATCGTGCAACTGCCTTCGGACGCGAGGGACAACGGGAACATGAGCCCGGCGGCGGCCGCGGCCGCCTGTACCGAGGCCAGGGTGGCGCCGGCCTCGACCGTGATCGTGGCATTGGCCACATCCACCGCGCGAACGCGTTGCATCCGGGTCAGGGCCAGCACGATCTCGCCGGCATCGGCGCGCGGGATGGCGCCGCCGCAAAGCCCCGTATTGCCGCCCTGCGGCACGACCGCCACGCCGGCCTCGACACAGGCGCGCACGACTGCGGCAACTTCCGCGGTACTGCCGGGACGGACGACCGCAAGCGCCGCGCCGCGGTACCGTCCCCGCCAATCGACATAGAATGGTTCGACGTCCGCCGGTGCGGACAGCACATGCGCGTGGCCGACGAGTGCGGCGACGCGGGCCAACAGTGTTGCACCGGACTCCGCCATAGTGGAGGATAGTAACAAATGCGCGCCGCCAAACCTCGAACGCGCGCTCACAAGGACATCGCGATGGCCGATCAGCAAGGACCCGGCAAGCCGGAGGGCGATACGCCCCCATTCTCCCCGCAGGATGCCATGGCCTTCCTGCAGCGTATGTGGAATCCGCTGGGGCTTGCCATGCCCGGCTTCCCGGCCGCCGGCGCGGCCCCGGGTGCGGCCATGCCGCCCGGCATGCCGTTCGGCAACCCGGCGGCGTTGTTCGCAGCACTGGATCCGGTTGAAATCGACCGCAAGATTGCCGAATTGCGGGTGATCGAGAACTGGCTGACCATGAGCGTCAACATGATGCAGATGAGCATCAAGACCATGGAACTGCAGAAGGCCTCCGTCGAGGCGATGCGCGGTTCCACGCCGGCAACGCGTCCCTGAGGCGAGATCCCCCATGATGCAGCTCACCACCGCCGCCTTCGCCAACAATGGCGTCATCCCCGGCGAGTACGCGTTCGCGGTGATCGACCCCGCGACGCACATCCGCCTGTCGACCAACCGCAATCCCGACTTCGCATGGAGCGGCACGCCGCCGCATACCCGGTCGCTGGCGCTGGTGTGCCACGATCCCGACGTGCCGTCGCAGGGTGACGATGTCAACCAGGAGGGGCGCATCGTGCCGGCGTCGCTGCCGCGCGTGGATTTCTTCCATTGGGCGCTGATCGACATCTCCCCGTCCGTGCATTCGATCACGCGTGGCGCGCACAGCAACGGCGTGACCACGCGGGGCAAGCCTGGCCCCAAGGCGCCCGGCAACATGCGCCATGGCATCAACGACTACACCGGATGGTTTGCGGGTGACGCCGCGATGAGCGGGAACTATCACGGCTACGACGGGCCGTGCCCGCCATGGAACGATGCGATTGCGCACCGGTACGTCTTCACGCTCTATGCGCTCGATGTTTCCCACCTCGACGTGCCGGAACCTTTCGACGGCGCTGCGGTGCGCCAGGCGATGGCCGGCCACATCCTGGCCGAATCGTCGATCACCGGTCGCTACACGCTCAACCCGGCGGTAGCGCTCTAGCGCGCGGTCGGGTTCGCAGGTTCAGGGCGGCACGAAATCCGGCGCGCCGGTCTGCCACAGCAGGAATGCCATCACGTCGGCGGTTTCGTCGACCATATGGTCCAGCGTGCCACCGGCATGGCCACCGTCGAACTCGACGCGCAGCAGCACCGGCCTGCCGCTGCCGACCGCGCCGGCATTCACCGCTTGCAGGCGGGCCGCCATCTTGCCCGGGTCCCATGGATCCACCCGCTGATCGTTGAAGCCGGTGGTGAGCAGCGCAGCCGGGTAACGCACGCCGTCGCGCAAGCGCGCGTAACTGCTCATCGCGTGCAGGTCGCGCGATCCCTGAGGCGTGGTCACGCTGCCGAACTCGGCGACGTTGCTCGGGCCGACCATCCCCGTTTCGCTGCGCAGCGTATCGTGAAAGCCCGCCTGGCTGACCATGGCCGCGAAGAGTTCCGGCGCGTCGATGATCGCGTTGCCGGCAGTGATCCCACCGGCGCTGCCACCGGTGATCGCAAGGCGCGACGGCGTCGTCCACCCGGACTGCACCAGCCACTGCCCGACCGCGATCGCATCTCGCCAGGTGTTGGCCTTGGTGGCCTTGAAGCCGCTGCGATGCCACCCGAGACCCAGTTCGCCGCCACCGCGCACGTGCGCGACCACGAAGACGCCACCGCGCTCGATCCAGGCCAGCAGCGACGGCCAGAAATATGGTTCCTGGCTGGACCCGTAGGCACCGTAGGCGTCGAGCATCACGCGGGCGCTGCCATCCTTCGGCTGCCCGCGCGGATGGACGATGGACACCGGCACGGCGACGCCGTCGTGACTGCGCACGGTGGTCTGGGTCGCGGTGATGCCGGCGAAGAGCACACGCGGCGGCGGGAGCAACGACGTGCGCGTGACCAGAGCGGTCTTGCCGTCCACGGCAAAGTACGCCGGTGCCTCGGTCCATCCGGTGAGCCGCAACAGCGCCCCGGGCAGCAGCGGATCAATCACCAGCCCGGCAATCGTGCCGGCAAACGGCAGGCGGACTTCGGTGCTGCGCGCGACGCCGGCCGGCTTCGACGGTGGCGGCGCGCCTTTGGCGGGAGCTGCACGACCCCGTCCCTTGCCGTGCCGCACGTTGAACTCGAGCCGGAGCAGGTGGCTGTAGCCGGCGTCCTGCTGCACGACGTAGAGCGCGTCGCGCGCAACGGCCACGCCCTTGACCACGCGGGCCGATTCGGCGACGACGACGTCGGCATCGGCCGGCGTGAATGGACGGGGATCGTTGAGCGACCAGCGCAGCACGCGATAGCGCGGTGCATGCTCGTTGGTGACGACGTAGATCCACTCGCCGCGTACGTCGTAGGCCACGATCCCGCGCTCCGGCCCCGCAAGTTTGCGCCATGGCGTCTGCCCGCTCCGCAGTGTATTCATCCGCGCGACGTAGAGCGTCTGCTCGTTCTGCGTGCCGTGCTGGACGACGCCGAGTGCGAACGGTGAAACCGGGGAAACGTCGACCGAGGGCGTGTCGTCCGCGTCCATCGTGACGCCCGCGTCGAGGCCGCGCCCGAAGATCGCTGCGTCCGTTGCGTTTCCTATCGCGTCGAAGGTCCGCATCATGGCCCGGCTGTCCTTCAGCAGGTCGGCGGCCGGCGTGCCGGCCGGCCATGCCTTCTGCTGCGTGTAGAACAGCACCGTGCTGTCGAAGCGCCACACCGGACTGGCCCAGCGCGCGCGCGGCACAGGTGCGCCGAGCAATTTCTGCGTGTCCACTTCCATCGCGTAAAGCGTCGAGTCTTCGCTGCCGCCCAACGCCACGCCGAACGCGATCCGCTGGCCGTTGGGCGATGCGCGGTAGTAGTCGATCATGGCGGTAGGCTTGCCATCAAGGTAGCGCTCCGGATCGACCAGGAGACGCGGCGTGCCGCCGAGACCATCCTGGACGAACAGCCGGTGGTGTTGCTCGTCGGCGGCGCGGCGCAGGTAGAAGATGCGATCGCCGGCCCGCTGGACGTCGCGGATCCTGGTATCGGCGGTGTTGAGTTCGAGCAGGCGCTGGCGCAGCGCAGCGCGTCCCGGCAGCGCATCGAGCGTTGCGCGCGCATGCGCGTTCTGCGCCTCGAACCATGCGCGCGTACCGGAGGCGGAGGTGTCTTCCAGCCAGCGGTAGGGGTCGGCGATGGTCTCGCCGAAGTAGGTGTCGGTGGTGGCGTCGCGGCGGGTGTCCGGTGGCGCGGCGGCGGCGCACGTCGCGCCGAAAAGCGCCGCGACGAAGCCCGCGATCCGGACGCGGCGATCAAACGCCAAGCCACGCCTTTCTGCGCACGAGCGCAGCGGGGGTTGGCGCAGCCGCCAGGGCAAGCACGCAGGTGTCGAGTGGCGCCCCGGCCAGCATCACGTCGACGGTAAGCAACTCGTCGCGGCGGAAGGCATGAACCCTGACGGTGGTGCCGGGTTCACCGCGCGCCGACAACCTGGCGACGGCGTCGGCCGACGCCTTCATGCCATCGATGGCCACCAGCACGTCACCGGCGGACAATCCCGCGCGCATCGCGGGGCCGTCGCGCAGCACCACGGCCAGTTTCATGTCGGCGCCGATACGCACGCCCAGCGCGGAGCGTTCGACGGGGCCCGCCGCCGGCTTGCCGCCGCGATCCTTGGCGCCAGCCGTGGCGCGCAGCGTCATGTCGATGCCGGCCTCGGCCAGCAGGGTGACCAGTGGAATTTCTTCGGTACCGTCGACGTAGCGCGCGAAGAACGGCGCGAGATCGCGTCCCGTCAATTCCGTGGCCAGCGCCAGGAGGCCACCTTCCGGCACGCCGATGCCGGGTTGGCCGAAGCGCTCCCACAGCGCGCGCATCAGGGCGTCCAGCGAGCTCCTGCCGTCGCGCCGCATTTCAAGGTCCAGCGCACACGCGACCACGGCGCCCTTGATGTAATAGCTGACCACCGCATTGGGCGTGTTCTCATCGGTGCGGTAGTACTTGATCCACGCATCGAAGCTCGAGTCGGCCACGCTCTGCTCATGGCGGCCCGGGCCGCGGTGCAGATGGGTGATCGCGCGTCCCAGCAGTTCAAGATAGCGCGGCGCATCGATCAGGCCGCAGCGAAGCAGCGCCAGGTCGTCGTAATACGACGTGATGCCTTCGAAGGCCCACAACTGCCGCGTGTAGTTTTCCTGCGTGAGATCGTAGGGCACGAACGCAGAGGGCTTGATCCGCTTCACGTTCCACGCGTGGAAGTATTCGTGGCTGGCGAGTCCCAGCAGGTTGAGGTAATCGTCGTCGATGGGCTCGACGTCCGCGCGCGGCAGCTCGTCGCGACGGCAGATGAGGCTGGTGCTGGCCCGGTGCTCGAGCCCGCCGTAGCCCTCGGTGACTGCCGCGATCAGGAACAGGTAGCGCGCGAACGGCGCGCCACCGAAGAAATCGATCTGCCACTGGCACACGCGGGCGAAATCGCGCGCCAGCCGTGGCAGGTCGCCCTGCTGGCGTCCCGCGACCGCGATGTCGTGTGGCACGCTGCCCGCGATGAACGACGCCGTGGCCAGCACGCCCGTTTCCACTGGATGGTCGATCAGCTCGTCGTAGTCGGCGGCGCGGTACGTACCGAAGCCGCCTTCCGCTGCGCCGTCACGGGGCAGCGTCGTGGCCACCTGCCAGTCGGCCACGGCATCAGTTGCTGCGATGTCGACGACGCAGGGCACGTGTTCGCGTCCCACGGGGCACAGGAACACCGACGCGCCGTTGAAGTACCCACGGTTTGCATCGAGATACGCGGTGCGCACCGACATATCGTGCGCATAGACCTCGGCAGTAACGGTGAGCGGTCCGGCACACGGCGCCGCCTGCCAGGTGTCCTTGCGTGTCTTGGTGACGGCGACGGGCGCGCCGTTGCATGTCGCGCGCACCGTCACGAAGTGCTTCGCGAACTCGCGGATCAGGTAGCTGCCGGGAATCCATGTCGGCAGCCGGAATGCCTGGCCCGCCGGGTCGGGTGATTCGACGGCGACGCTGACCTGGTACAGGTGCGCGTGGCAATCGTGCGGGACGATCCGATAGCGGTTGGGCGGCAGCGATGGTGGGGAGGGCAGCAACGTGGACCTGTGCAAGGATGGATGGCGCCCCGGAGACGAATCGAACGTCCGACCTGTCCCTTAGGAGGGGACTGCTCTATCCACTGAGCTACCGGGGCGTGCGTGGGTTGGCGCAAACACCTCACCATCGCCTGCGCAGCCTCACGATTGGCCCATGGTCGCGGAGTCCAATCGCCGGCTGCCCACGCGGACGAGTCGGTAGTTTAACGCGTGACGCGGCATGGCTGGCGACCCTGATCGATTCCCCGTCGCCATGCGGCGCGTGGCCAGGATAAGGCGCGCGGGGTCTCGCGAAGCAATCAGGGCCGCACGCAGCGGCCCTGTTGCCTCACCGGAGCGAGGTCTGCATCGGCCCCGGGCGCACGCGCTCAGAACGGCAGCAGCGGAATGGGTGCGCACATGCCGACACCCATTGCACCATAGCCTTCGGGAACCGATCCCGCAACCATCATCTGCGCCCTGCTGGTCGTGTCGGTGGTGAACCGATGATTGTTGTCGGTGCGCCCGCGGCTTCCC
>JANNKR010000012.1:0-8461 GCA_031396395.1 Betaproteobacteria bacterium | reverse complement strand
CGCGCCGTCTGTGCCGGGCTTGATCGGCAGCCACTCCTGCGACTTGGCGGCGGCGTTGGACAGGCGCGGGTCAATGGTGATCACCGTGCCGCGTGCAACGATTTCGTGGAAGCGCACGATGGTGTTGGGCACCATGCGGTTCGACGCGAGCGGATCGCAGCCCCAGACGACAAGGCAATTGGTCTTCTCGAGGTCGTAGTCGCGATAGCCGAAGAATCCCTGCGTGAGCCCGGGGCCCATCTTCTCCGCTTCGGCGCAGATCGCGCTGTGCGAGAAGTAGTTGGTGGTTCCAAAGATCTTGGGCAACGCCCCGTACAGAAGCTCTGTCGATGTTGGCGAATAGCGCCCACGCATGTAGACCAACTTGTGCGCCTCGTTGTTCTTGCGCAGGTCCATCATCTTGCCGGCGATGGTGTCGAGCGCCTCGTCCCAGGTGATCGGCACGAACTTCGGATCGATGCCGCGGCCCTTGGCCGGGTTGGTCCGCTTCATCGGCACCTTGATCCGGTCCGGATCGTAGACCTGCTGCGGGATCATGTGGCCGCGCGGGCAGACGTACCCGTGATTGGTCTTCGACAGCGGATTGCCGCGCACCCGTATGGCACGGCCCTCGTCCACGAAGATCTGGATCGCGCACCATTGGGTGCAGCCTTGGCAGGTGCTCGCCACCCAGTCGCCCTTGCCGGGGCCGGCGGCCTTGGCCTTCCGCACGTTCATCGCGCTGGTGACCGGTGTCGTGGCCTGGATCGCGCAGCCGCTGGCAAGGATCACGACCACACCGCACGTCGCCTGGATGAAAGCCCGCCTGGTCAGTCTCATCTTGCCATCCCCCTCCGGTCGGCAGGTACTGGCGGCCCCGCCGCATTGACGGAACCCACGACGAACCTACCGTTGCTCGAATTTGATACCGATTCGACTGGATGGTTATTGATGCGGATCAAACTGGCTCGTTGTGCCAGCGGGGCGCGCGGTCCCATGGACGCCTATCCTGCGTTCCGGGGCCGGGATGCGCAGGTCGAGCCGTTGCGGGTCAGGCGGGGGCCAGTGTCCGCCGTATGTTGCAAGAAGCGCGTATCGCAGTCAGCTCCAATGCGTGCGGTTGGCCGCATCCTCGAGCAGCCCTTCGAACGCACGGGTGAACGTCGCCGTGTCGAACAGCGGCAGGTGCGTCCGCCCGGATTCGAGGTGGCGGCGATAGTGCGCGAGCCGGCTCCGGTCGGCGCACACGTCGCGCAACACCCCCGCGTAGTCGGTCATCGACTCGGTGACCAATTCCGGCATTTCCACCGCCTGGCAAAGGCTGGCGCCGACCCGGCCGGCGAAGGTCGTGCCACGACACGTGAGCAGCGGCACGCCGGCCCACAGCGCGTCGCTGCCCGTCGTGTGCGAGCCGTAAGGCAGCACGTCGAGCGCCAGGTCGGCGCAGTGCAGGCGCGCGATGTGCTCGGATTGCGGCACGGCCGGCGCGAACACAATGCGCTCGCCTGCGACGCCGGCCTGCATCGCCAACGCGAGGAGATTGCGGCGCGCGAGCGCATGCGGCACGTACAGCCATAGCACCGCATCGGGCACGTCGCGCAGCAACTCGAGCCAGACGGCAACGAAAGGCTCGGTCAATTTGTAGGTCTGGTTGAACGAGGTCAGCACCAGCGCGCGCTCGGGCAGGCCGACGTCGCTGCGCCGCGCGACACCCGGCAGCGGGCGCGCGGCGTCGTTGACCTGGTAGCACACTGGCAACCGCAGCACGGCCTCCGCGAACTCGCCTTCGCTGCCCGGCGGCGCCACGATGGCATCGGCGATAATGCCGTCCACGGCACCATAGGCGATCGTGCCGGGGAACCCGAGGTAGTGCAGCTGCACGGGCGCGGGCCGCCGCGCCAGGATCGCCAGCCGCGCGCCGTGCGTGTGTCCCTTGAGGTCCACCAGGACGTCGAGCTCGTCGCCGGCGATGCGCCGGGCGACCTCGTCATCCGCCAGCGCGCCGACGTCGCGCCAGTGCTCGAAGGCCTTCTGCAGCCGCCGGCGCATCGCACTGCCGTCGTCGCGATCCAGCGCATAGGCAAACACTTCGACCCGCCCGCGATCGTGCTGCTCGAACATGCCGGCCACCAGATGCGCGGTCGCATGGTCGTGCAGGTCCGACGACAGGTACCCGACGCGCAGCCGATGGCCGCGCCGCACGACGCGCGCGGAGGCTACGGGTGCCGGCAGCGTCGACCGGGCAAACCCGCGGATGCCGTCGCGCTGCGCAATGGGGTCATCCAGCAGCGCGGCGGCCATCATCGGCGACACCGCAAAGTGCTCGGGATCCTGCGTGTGCAGTGCCGCGAGCGACCGCAATGCGGGATCTGCGCGCGACCACGCGCACGCATACCGGGCGGCCATCGCCAGATGCGCGGGTGGGGCCGCCGCCGCGGGTTGCAGCGCGGCCGCCCGCCTGAACGACTCCATCGCCAGTTCGAGCAACTCCGGCTGCGAGCCGGGCTGACCCGAGTCTGCCGTCTTCCTTGCAACATGCTGCCGTGCAAGTTCGGCCTCCATGCAGGCGCTGCCGGCCGCCATCCAACCCGCCGGATCATTCGGCATCGCCTCCGCCGCCGCGCCGAGTGCTTCGACGGCCGCATCGAGCGCGCCGGCGGCGCGCAGCACCTGCCCCAGCGTGGTCAGCAGCCCGGAATGCGAAGGCGTGACGGCAAGACCGACCCGGCAATGCGCAACGGCACCCTTGATGTCGCCCTCGCGCAGCGCAAGCCGCGCCAGACCGGCGCAGGCCAGCGGGTCCCCCGGCGCTGCGGCCAGCGCCTGCTCGTAGAGCGAACGTGCGACGTCATGCTGGTCCGGTTCCGCGGCGAGCGCCCGCTCGACCAGTGTGCGCGCGTCGGTCATGCGCCTGCCCGTCGTTTCATCGCCGATGGGGTCCGCGCGACCATCAACAACCCACCTCCGGATTCAAGGACACTGCTTCCACTACTCCTCCTGCAGCGCCGACGATGCACTGCGCGCCGCTGCGCTAGAATTTTTCCGGCCGCAAAACGCTCACATCGTCCAGGTACAGCGTCACTGCATAGTGCGTGCCGTAGGTCGCCAACACGTGCGCGGCAAGGCGTTCGGCGACATCGGCTTCGCAGATCACCTTAACCTCGATCGACCGGTCGGCTTCCCACATGCCCTCGCGCGGGCCGCCGCGACCACTGCCGCGCACGTCAGAGATGGTGTAGCCCGCCGCGCCCAGCAGGCGCGCGTCGTCGACCAGCGCTCGCTCCAGCGCAGCCTCGCAGATCACGACCAACAATTTTCTGGAATGGGTTTGCATCCTAGAACCTCAGCGTTTGCGCCAGATGGAGATACAACGGGATGCCCACGAATATGTTGAACGGAAAAGTAATGCCGAGTGCCGCACCGATCGATAGCGCCGGATTGGCTTCCGGTACGGCGATGCGCATTGCCGTGGGGGCCGCAATGTAGGAGGCGCTGGCCGCCATCGTCGCCAGCAGCGCGGTGCCGCCATCGGACAGCCCCACCAGCCGCGCGACGACGATGCCGACACCCGCGAACAGCAGCGGAACGATCAGTCCGAAGGCCACCAGGAAGGGGCCGGCGCGACGCAGGTCGGCCACACGTCCACCGGCCACCAGTCCCATTTCCAGCAGAAACAACGCGAGGACGCCCTTGAACAGGTCGACGAACAGCAACTTGATCGGCGCGATACCTTCGGCCCCGACCAGCGCGCCGATCGTCAGCCCGCCCAGCAGCAGCACCACGCTCCTGCCCAGCAGCACTTCGTGCGCCACCGCACGCCAGCGGACCGCGCCGATTGCACCAATACGCGCCAACAGGATGCCGGTGACGATCGCCGGTGTTTCCAGCAAGGCGACGAAGAGCGGCATGTGCGCCTCATAGGCAATGTCGCGCTTGGTCAGGAACGCAGTCGCCACTGCGAAAGTCACGACGCTGACCGAGCCGTAGTGCGCGGCAATCGAGGCGGCATCGGCACGCGGCAAGCGGCCCAGCCCGCGCAGGATCGCAAACGCCGGCAGCGGCAGCAGCAACCCCATTGCCACTACCGCAGTAGCCTGCACGGCTACGTCGGCGAAGGGCACCTTGGCAAGTTCGACGCCACCCTTGAGGCCGATGGCCAGCAGGAGAAAGATCGCGAGGGTTTCATACAGAGCCTCGGGCAGGCGCAAGTCGGACTTCGCCAACTTCGCACCAACCCCAAGCAGAAAAAAGAGGACGATCGGGTCCATCCATTGACAATACCATCACCCTTTGGCGCGCGGAACGTCCGCCTCGTGCGCTATCCCGCCTTCGCGTCGCAGCGGTAGGCGCGCGCCGTGGCCTGCCCGGTGTTCAGCATGCCGGCATTGTCGACCGTGAGGAACACGACATGCGTCGCACCTTTGGCCGCGGCCTTGTCTCGCGCGTCCTGCATCGCGCCTTCCAGGCGTCCGGTCTCGCTGCCACCGAACACGCTGCGGCCGCTGACCGTGCCCAGCAGCTTGCAATCGCGATTGACGACCGCGGGGTCGCCGTCCTGTACCTTGACCGCGGACGGTGGGGTCGATGCGCACGCTGCCAGCAGCGCAACGGTCATGAGGACAAACGGGACTCGGAACATGGGGCTCTCGCACTGGTGCAAAACCGTGATTGTGGCATCAAGTCGATTGCGCGCCATCGTCGACGAAATTGCACCCGGCCCGGGGCCGGCCGGCAAATCCGCCCCCGGCACCAGCCCCGACAGCTTCAGCCGCCGATCCCTTTCAGCAGCGACGACATGTCGTCTGCATGCTCCTCTTCCACGCCCAGGATCCACTCCAGCATCTTGCGGGTGGTCGAATCCCTGTCGGCCAGCCACACGATCATCTCGCGATAGCTTTCAATGGCCACGCGCTCGGCCACGAGGTCCTCCAGGATCATGTCGCGCAACGTCTTGCCCTCGACATACTCCGAGTGGCTGCGCGATGTCAGGATCGCCGGATTGAAGTCGGGCTCGCCGCCCAGCTGCACGATGCGCTCGGCGATGGCATCCCCGTGCTCCTGCTCCTCCTCGGCATGCGCCTTGAATTCGGCCTTGACCGATTCCGAATGGATGCCTTCGGCCATGAAGTAGTGGCGCTTGTACCGCAGCACGCACACGAGTTCGGTGGCCAGCGCCTCGTTCAGCACCTTGCACACCTGCTTGGGATCGGCGTCGTAGTTGGATGTGACCGCCCCTTCTGCAATGTGTTGACGGGCGCGCCTGCGCAGCGTCTCGACATCGGACAGAAACGGGTTGCTATCTGTTTTCGCAGCCTTGGTGGCTGCCTTCGCGCGTGATGTCATCGTGATTTCCCGGGTTGTGGTGCAACGCGCCTTGCGCGCCGCTGCGGCGCACCCAAGCGGGCGGCCCGGATGTTGATGAGCATGGCGCGTGCCATACGCTGAAGATCGAACATCGTTGCAGGATCATCGGGTTGCGCTGGCCGTGCCTGCGGGAGGGACCACCAAATGCCACGGCGCCTTGCAGGCCTTGCCATCGTCGTCGGCGCTGTCCTACAGCACGATGCGCGGGCCTGCGCTATCCACGGCAACCCGCAGCCGGCACGATGACTGACCTGTCAAAGAAGGAAACGTCATGATCCGTCCTGTTGCGTATGTGGTTGTCATTGCGGCAACCTCCATCCTCGTCGGTTGCAACGACGCGCCGCGTACGGTGACGGCTCAGCCACCCGCGGCAACGACCCCGCCACCCGCGGTATCGGCGCCGCCGGTGGCCGCCGTGCCCATTCCGCCGTTGCCGGCGTCGGGGGCTGCCCCCAGCGAAACGGCCAAGGACAGCGCGTCCACCGCGCCAATGAGTACACTTTCCAAGGACGAGGCGTCGAAGTCGATGCCGATGGCGGGCCAGGGCAACAATCACTCGTCGCCATCGCTCGATCCCACCAAGAAGTAGCACCCGGGTGCAACCTGCGGCTTACCGATGGCCCGGATCGCAACACGCGTTGAACAAGCAGACACTTTCGGGAGCAATCATGAAAAAACTCTTCCAAGTTGCAGGCATGGCGGCCATTGCTGCCGTCGCATCGTGGGCGGTGCAACGCTGGCTCGACCAACGCTACGCGCCGGCACCGCGCAAGCTGCGCAAGCCCGTCGAAACCTGGGAAAACGAAGGCGGCGCGCTGGCCCCGCATCCGCACGGATTGGAGACATCCCAGGTACCACGATGACCGTTCGGGTCGCGTGGTGGATGCTGGCCGGCATGCTGGCAGCCGGTCCGGTCGTCGCAATTGCCGCGGATGCGCCGCTCCCCGTGGTAGCAGCGGTGGATCTTGATCGCTATGCGGGCCAATGGCACGAGATTGCGCGCTATCCCAATCGCTTCGAGCGGATGTGCGTCGACGGGGTCACCGCAACCTACCGGCGCAATGCCGATGGCACCATTGCGGTGGTCAACGAATGCCGCAAGTCCGACGGCACGCGCGAACGCGCCGAGGGCGTGGCGCGCGCGATCGCGCCGGCCAAGCTCAAGGTGCGCTTCGCGCCGGCATGGCTGTCGTGGCTGCCGCTCGTCTGGGGCGACTATTGGGTGATCGACCTGGACGCCGACTACCGCTATGCCGTCGTGGGCGAGCCTTCGCGCGAGTACCTGTGGATTCTCGCGCGCGAGCCCGCGCTGGACGATGAAACCTGGCACACGCTCTACGGCAAGCTGCCGCGCCTTGGCTACGACCCCGAAAAGCTGGTGCGCAATCCGGGCACGACCCGTTGACCGGAGCGAAAAAGGAGCGCCGCGGGAAACGCTGCGCTGAAGTCCCGCCCACCAGCGGTGGAGCGGCGGGGAGAAAAGGTCATCAACAACGGATCATTGGCTGCACGATAGGCAAATGCCGGCAAGCCGTTTGCAGGAACGCCGCCGATCCCGCGTTAGGACGGGCGCCGGCAATGCGCATCGGGGTTGGAGAGAACAGTGATCGATGCGTATAGTGTTTCTCCCTACTGTAGCGGCGTCGCGCCCTTCGCATGAAATCCCCGTTTCCGCTCAAGATCCTCCTGCCCCTGGCACTGGGGATACTGGTATCGGTGGCGATCGTGGTCTACGCCGAGTTCAGCTACCGTAGCCTTGAGTTCGCCAACCGGCAGATGGCCTCCGCTGTGGTCATGCAATCCACGCTGCACGAGACGCTCGCGCTGGTGATCGACGCCGAAACCGGGCAGCGCGGCTACATGCTGACCGGCAAGGACGAATACCTCGAGCCCTACAATCGCGCGCTCCTCCGCCTGGACGAAGCATTTGGGCGGCTGCGCGAACTTCTGGTCAACAACGGCACGCCGGCGCAACGCGAAAGTGTCGGCCGCTTCAACGGCCTCGTCGGCAAGAAGCTGGCCGAACTCGAGGCGACGCTGGCGTTGCACAAGGCCGAGGGCGCCGAAGCGGCGCTCAAACTCATGAACACCGGCATCGGCAGGCGGACGATGGACCAGATTCGCGCCGAAGTGGAAGACATGGCGCAAGCCCATCGCGGCCAGGTCGAGGCCGCCAATCGCCAATGGAACTCCGACATCGAGATCGCGCGATTCGGCATGCAACTGATGACCACCTTCACCGTGGCGCTGCTGCTCGTGGTGTGGCTGCTCGCCCGCCGCGATGCCCGCCAGCGCGAGGATCGTCGCGCGTTGCTGGCGGGTGAAAGAACGCGCCTGCAGACGCTGGTGGAGGAGCGCACCGCGCAGCTGTCGGATCTGTCGAATCACCTGCAGGCAGTGCGCGAGGACGAGAAATCGAAACTCGCCCGCGATATCCATGACGAATTGGGCGGCATCCTGGTCAGCGCCAAGATGGACGTCGCCTGGGTCCAGGATCGCCTGCAGGCGCAGCACCCGGAATATGCCGCCAGGCTCGCGCGGGCGCAGCAGGTGCTTGACGATGGCGTCGACATCAAGCGCCGCATCATCGAGGAACTGCGGCCGACATTGCTCGACAACCTGGGCCTGACCGCCGCGCTCGACTGGCAGATCCACGAAATATGCGACCGCGCGGGACTCGCCTCCAACATCGAGATGCCGGCAGACGACAGCATGATCCCGCCGGGCACCGCGATCGCGCTCTATCGCATCGTGCAGGAGGCCCTGACCAACATCGTCAAGTACGCCAGCGCCAGGACCGTGTCGGTCGACCTGCTGATCGACGACGGCAGTATCACGCTGGTGGTGGCCGACGATGGCGTAGGCATTGCGGACACGGCGCAGGACAACCTGCTCGCGCACGGCATCACCGGCATGCGCCAGCGGGTGCATGCGTTGCGCGGTGAATTCTCGATTCGTCGCGGGCGCGACGGCGGCACCCAGATCGAAGTCAGCGTGCCGCTGGCGGCGGCTGGCCAACGGCCGGCCGGCTCGACGGCCACCGCCTGATCTACCCGTAGGCGAGGCTTCAGCCTCGCGACGCGCCGTGCGAGGCTGAAGCCTCGCCTACGGGCGGTTT
>JANNKR010000381.1:0-14634 GCA_031396395.1 Betaproteobacteria bacterium | reverse complement strand
GCCATGCACCGCACCACCCAGCGATCGAAGGCATGGCTCGCGATGATCAGACCGAACTCGAATTCGGACAGTTCGCGGCTTTTCTCGGACACGAGGTGCGACGACGAGACAAAGAGCCGGGGCGCCGTGGCGGCCGGGACCGGCGCGGGTCGCGCAGCAGGCGGGGACGGGGACCTCGGGCGGCGTGCGGCCATGCTTTCCTCCGGCGGCGGTACGGGTGTCAAACAATGGGTTGAACAAATAATGTTGACAAGATGCTAACGATATCTCAGTATTTTGTCATCATTGCCTTACCGTCCGGCCAGCGCAGCAGGGCCGGCGGACTTCCCGACAAGGTTCAGCGCGTGCCTGGCATCCTGACTCACGAAATTCACTTCGCACCCACCATCCGGCATGGCGCGACCGCGCTCGATCGCGGCCCGATGGCCGCCGACGTGGACGCAGCCTGTCTGGCGCGACGCAGCGCTACGGCCGCGGCGATTTATGGTAATAATCCCACCATCCGCGCGTGTGGCATGGGCCCCGCGCGCCCGACAGGAGATCCCCGATGAAACGTTTGACCGCCGTTGCGTTCGGCTTGGCGTTCGCGCTGCCCGTCCTTGCCCAGACCAAGTGGGATCTGCCCACGGCCTATCCTGCGACCAATTTCCACACCGAGAACGTCACGCAGTTTGCCAACGATGTGGACAAGGCCACGGCCGGCAAGCTCAAGATCCAGGTGCACCCGGGCGCCTCGCTGTTCAAGGCACCGGATATCAAGCGCGCCGTGCAGGGTGGTCAGGCGCAGGCCGGCGAGATCCTGCTGGTCAACTTCGAGAACGAGGACCCGATCTACGGCATCGACGGCATTCCGTTCCTCGCCACTTCGTATGGGGAGTCGTTGAAGCTCTACAAGGCGTCGAAGAAGGCGCTGGACGACAAGCTGGCCAAGCAGGGCATGAAGCTGCTGTACACCGTGCCGTGGCCTCCGCAGGGTATCTACTCGAAGAAGCCGCTGGCCTCGGGGGCCGACATGAAGGGCCTCAAGTGGCGCGCCTACAGCCCTGCCACCGCCAAGATCGCCGAGCTTGTCGGCGCGCAGCCCATCACCGTGCAGGCGGCCGAAGTGCCCCAGGCGCTTGCCACGGGGGTCATGGACAGCTACATGTCGTCCGGCGCCACCGGCTACGACTCCAAGACCTACGAGCACATCAAGAACTGGTACGACACGCAGGCCTGGCTTCCGAAAAATGCCGTGATCATCAACCTCAAGGCCTTCGAGGCGCTGGACAAGCCCACGCAGGCGGCGGTGCTGAAAGCGGCGGCTGAAGCGGAAACGCGCGGCTGGAAGCTTTCGGAGGAAAAGAACGGCTGGTATGTCGAGCAGCTCAAGGGCAAGGGCATGAACATCCAGAAGCCCAGTGACCAATTGGTGGCCGACCTGCGTCGTGTCGGCAACTACATGCTGGCCGAATGGCAGCGCAAGTCGGGCGACGATGGCCGCAAGATTGTCGACGCCTATCGCGGCATGTGAGCACGCCGCAGCAAGCAGGAGTGATGCGCAGGACGCTTGACTTCCTGTACGACGCCGCCGGCTATCTGGCGGCGTTTTTTGTGTTCGGCATCTTCGTGGTGATGATCGGCGGCACCGTGTTGCGCGAGCTGGGCATGCGCACCGGCGGGTCCGACGACATCGTCGCCTGGTTCTGTGCCGCGGCCGCCTTCCTGGCCATGGCGCACACCTTCAAGCGCGGTGACTTCGTGCGCGTGCTGTTGCTGCTTGAACGTTTCGGTCCGTCGACGCGCCGCTGGATCGAAGCGTATTGCCTGCTCGTCATGGCGGCCTCCATCGGCTTCCTGGTCTTCGCCGTGCTGAGCTTTGTCCACGAGAGCTACGCCTTCGACGACATGGCCAACGGCATGATCGCCATTCCGCTGTGGATCCCCCAGATGAGCTTCGTTGTCGGCGCGGTGCTGCTGCTGGTCGCGGTCGTCGATGAGCTGGTCGTCACGCTGCGTGGCGGCACGCCCGGCTACATCACGGCCGCCGCCGAGCGTCATGCGCGTGGCGATTTTTCGGAGGACCTGTGAGCCTGGTCGGCATCGGGGGGCTGCTGCTGGCGGTCATGCTGGTCCTGCTCGCCTCCGGCGTCTGGATCGCCGTATCGCTGGCCATCACCGGCGGCCTCGGCATGGCGCTGTTCACCAGCCTGCCGCTCGAGGTCACCGCCAAGAACCTGTTCACGGCCTTCTGGGGCGCCAATGCATCATGGGAGTTGGCCGCGCTGCCGCTCTTCATCTGGATGGGCGAAATCCTGTTCCGCACGCGCCTGTCGGAGCAGATGTTCACCGGACTCGCACCCTGGCTGAACCGCGTGCCGGGCCGCCTGATGCACACGACCATCCTTGGCTGCGGCATCTTCGGGTCGGTGTCCGGTTCATCGGCGGCCACCTGTGCCACGATCTCGAAAGTGGCATTGCCGGAACTGCTGAAGCGTGGCTACGACGAGAAGATTGCGTTGGGCTCGCTCGCCACCGCCGGCACGCTCGGCATCCTCATTCCGCCGTCGATCACGATGGTGGTCTACGCCGTCGCCGCCGAGGCATCGATCATTCGTATTTTCCTGGCGGGCTTCATTCCCGGGGCGCTGCTGATGCTGCTCTTCTCGGGTTACATCGCCTGGTGGGCATGGCGCAATCCCGATCGTACACCGCCGCCGGAACCCGCCATGTCCTTCGGCGCCAAGATCAGGGCCTCCGGGGAACTCATTCCCTGCGCCCTGCTGATCATCTTCATCATCCTCGCGCTGGTGCAGGGCTGGGCGACGGCAACGGAATGCGCCGCCTATGGCGTGCTGGGGGCGCTGGGGCTGGCGTGGTGGGGCAAGTCGCTGACGTGGACCAGCTTCACCGAAAGCCTGATGGGCGCGACCCGCGTGTCCTGCATGATCATGTTCATACTCGCGGGGGCCAAATTTCTCTCGATGACGATGGGCTACACGGGGATCCCGCGTGCGCTCGCCGAATGGGTCGACGCCTTGCAGCTCGGCCCCTACACGTTGATCGCCGTGCTGGCGGTCATCTACATCATCCTCGGCACGGCGCTGGACGGCATCTCGATGATCGTGCTCACCGCCACCGTCGTGCTGCCGATGATCCAGAAGGCAGGCTTCGACCTCATCTGGTTCGGCATCTTCATCGTGATGCTGGTCGAGATCGCCGAGGTGACGCCGCCGGTCGGCTTCAACCTGTTCGTGCTGCAGAACATGACGGGACGCGACAGCAACGTCATCGCGATGGCGTCCCTGCCGTTTTTTGCCATGCTGGTAGTGGCCATCGCGATCATTACCGTGTTCCCCGACGTGGTGACGTGGCTGCCCGACTACGTCATGGGGCCGGAGAAGTGACGCCGGACGCGTGATGCGATGAGCGCGACCGATGCGGCCCTGATCGACGCGTTCTGCGACCAGTTGTGGCTGCAGGATGGCCTCGCCCCGACGTCCATCGAAAGCTATCGCCGCGATCTCAACGCGTGGTCGGCCTGGCTTGGCAATGACGCCCTGCTCGCGGCGGATCGCGGCGCGGTCGAGGGCTGGCTCGCCGCCCAGTACACCGATGGCGCCAAGGCCACCTCGGTCGCGCGGCGATTGTCCACGCTGCGTCGCTTCTATCGGCTGCAGCTGGAGCGCGCAACGATCCGCGCCGACCCGACGCTACGGGTGCGCGCGCCGCGCCGACCGCGGCGACTGCCGAAGCTCCTGTCCGAAGCCGAGGTCGAGGCGCTGCTGGCGGCGCCCGACGTGACGACGCCGCTGGGCCTGCGCAACCGCGCCATGCTCGAGACGCTGTACGCCACGGGGCTGCGCGTGTCGGAACTCACCGGCCTCAAGCTCGCGCAGGTGGCGTTGTCGACCGGCGTGGTCCGCGCGCTGGGCAAGGGCAGCAAGGAGCGCCTCGTGCCCTTGGGTGACGAAGCCGTCGCGTGGCTGCAGCAGTATCTCGATACCGTGCGGCCGGCGCTGGCCGGTGACGGCAAGAACGATCACCTGTTCCTGACCGCGCGGCAGGGCCCGATGACACGGCAGGCCTTCTGGGCCTTGCTGAAGCGCCTGGCGACGGGCGCCGGCATCCCGGCTGCGGCTTTGTCACCGCATGTGTTGCGCCATGCCTTTGCCACGCATCTGCTCAATCACGGCGCCGATCTGCGCGTGGTGCAACTTCTTCTGGGTCACGCCGACATCACCACCACCACGATCTATACGCACGTCGCGCGCGAGCGGCTGAAGCGACTGCACGCGCAGCATCACCCGCGCGGCTGATCCGGTCCGCGAGCGTCGCGTACAATCCCGCCCCATCGCATGTCCCTACGAACGACCCCATGAGTTCATTGGCAGCAGCATCCCGATTTGTCCGGCGCCAGATGTTGCGCTGGCAATCCCCGCAACCCGGGCCCACGTGGCGCGACGATGACGGCGGCGATCCCGCAACGATCGCGCCGGGCGCGGCCATTGCGTATCACTGCAACCTCTGCGGAACCGCCAATCGAAACACGCTGGCCGAACTGGCGCGCGAGTCGCCAACGTGCAACCGCTGCGGGTCCACCGTGCGGACGCGGGCGATGGGCTACCTGGTCGTGCGCGAGGTGCTGGGCCGGGCCGCCCCACTGCCCGATCTCACGCCGCGCCCCGACATCGTCGGCATCGGGTTGACCGACGCGGACGCCTATGCGCGGCCGCTGGCAACCGCTTTCGCCTACGAGAACACCTGGTTTCACACGGAGCCGCGCGTCGACATCACGCAGATCGACGCCGCGCGCGAAAATCGCTACGACTTCGTGGTCTCCAGCGATGTCTTCGAACACGTGCTGCCCCCGGTCGGCCGCGCCTTTGTCAACGTGCGGCGCATGCTGAAACCCGGCGGCAAGTTCATCTTCACGGTGCCGTTCAATCTCGAGCCGGCGACCACCGAGCACTTTCCCGATCTGCACGACTGGACGATGCAGGAGGTGGACGGCCAATGGACGCTCGACAACACGACGGCCGACGGCCGCGCGCAGCGCTTCACCGATCTCATCTTCCACGGCGGCCCGGGATCCACGCTCGAGATGCGCCTCTTTTCTCTGGAGGCGTTGAAGCGCGAGTTCGAGGCCGCGGGATTCAGCCGCATCCGCATCGCGGCCGAACCCTGGCTGCCGTTCGGGATCCATTGGCCCGAGCCGTGGTCGGTGCCGATCGTTGCCTACGCCTGAAGCGGGGCAGGCAGTTCGCCCCAGGCGGTCGGACGCCGCGTGGGCATCAAGCGCAGCACGTGACTTCCGCCGCCGTCAGCGCTTGAGCGCGAAGTAGACTTCGCTCCCCAACGACGGGAACAATGCGCCAAAGGCAAGGTTCAACTTGAGCCAGAGCCGGGAGTTTTCGATGCCCTTGCCGGTATTGCGCATGAAATACGCGCCGGACAGGAACGAAACGACCATGTGCTCCTGTTCCGCGAACAACTCGATGCGCTCCGGTGACATCACGCTGACATGCCCATAGGGCTTGGCGTTGCGGGCCAGCCGCTTCTCGTACCCGAGATCGGCAACGAGCTTCGGTATCGTGGGCGCGCCCCCCATCAGCACACCGTCGTCGGCCAGAAACGGCAGGAATGCCTTCAGGCACGCTTCGGGCGCATGCAGGTGTTCCAGCACGTGCAGGAAGATCATGGCGTCGTAGCGCTGTTTCAGCGGCGGCTCGGCGCCACCCTCCAGATTCATGCGGATGTAATCGCTGTAACCGAGCGACCGCAGGGCATCGGGATTGGCGGCCAGGTCGACCGCGTCCCAGCGCGCAACGATATCGGGCAGCGTGCCGCTGCGCGGCGCATCCATGAACGTCAGCTGCTGGCCCATGTCCACGCCGATTTCGAGCACGTCGATGGGTCGACCGAGGCGCCTGGCATGGGCCTCGAGGAGATGGCGCATGTACCAATAGCGCAGGAAGCGAACCGGGTAGCGGGTGATCGTGGGACCGGATGTCTGGAAATACGTGGCGCGCATGCGATCCACCACGGTATAGGGATGGAGATTCCAGCCTGCGGGCCAGTAGGGGGTGGGCGCGCCATCGTCGGTCGGATTCATGCTCCACCTCGTGCCGTGATCACGACGGCCAGCAACGCCGTTGCAAGGACCGTCAAAACTGCCGATTGCCGCCTCGATCCCGCGCGCCATGCCAACAAGGCAAGGATCAGCAGCGTGGCAATCAGGATCGTCGAAGCATGCTGCCTGCCGAATCCGGCGAACATCACGAGACCGACCGCGCCCAGGCCCGCTGCAGTCCAGTAGCGCGGCCGCAGACGAAGTCCGCAGCGGTCGAAGAACCGTTTCGCCGCGAAATTGCCCGTGAGGGTCGCGATCGCCGCAATGAGCAGGACGAAGGGCACCGCACGGCCGATGGCGCCTGCGGCGAGCGAAACGAGTTCAACGCTTTCCATCACTCAACTTTCCGCTCGGAGCCAGGACGCATGGACGGCTTGTCAACACGACGGGTCAAACGCCGGGCACCGATGAGACATCCCGCGCCCCGGCGAATGTTACCCGACCCCGGGATCGAACTGAAGCCGGAACGCCAGGAGGCCTCGCCACCATGCGGCTCACGACATCGTGCGCCGGGTGCGGCGGCCCAGTGCGGTCGCGTTGCAAGGGGCCATCGCTCGCATCAGCGCGTACGTTCGATCTCGATGCCCAGTTCGCGCACACCAGCCAGGGCGGCGAGCTTGGCCACCCGCACCTTGACCCACGGGGCGCCGAATTCGACCAACACCAATTGCGCGATTTCATGGGTGAAGCGCTCGAGCAGTGGCGGCGGCGAGGCCCTGGCAAACGCCTGGATGCGGGCCACCACGGCACTGTAGTCGAGCGCATCGGCGAGTTCGCCGCTGGTGAAGGGCGTGGCCGAGGGCATGCCGATCTCGAGATCGAGCCGGATGGTCTGCGGCAGATGCCGCTCCCACTCGTACACGCCGATGCGGGTCTCGACGCGCAGGTCGTGAATGAAGATCTTGTCCATGGACGGATTCCGGAGACTGCAGGTTGGAAGCGCAAGCCCGGCCCGCGCGACCGGGGCTGCCGGTGCCGGAGATCCGCATCTTGATGCGCTAGAATCGTTGCGGATTCTACCCTGCGCCCCGACTGCCACGGACCCTTCATGATCGCCGCCATCCTCATCGTCATGGGCGCCTATCTGATCGGGTCGGTGTCGTTTGCCGTGATCATGAGTCGCGCGTTCGACCTGCCCGATCCGCATGAGTACGGCTCGGGCAACCCCGGCGCCACCAACGTGCTGCGTACCGGCAACAAGAAGGCGGCAGTGCTGACGCTCGCCGGCGACGGCCTCAAGGGCTTCGGGGCGGTGCTGCTCGCGCAATGGCTGGCGCCGATCACGGGTGGCCTCGCGTGGGTGGTGCCGGCCGCGGCGCTCGCGGTCTTCATCGGCCACCTGTTCCCCGTCTTCCATGGCTTCGCCGGCGGCAAGGGTGTGGCCACGGCGGCGGGCATCAGCTTCGCGCTGCATTGGCCGCTGGGGCTGGTCCTGCTCGTCGTATGGGCGACGATGGCCTTCGGCTTCAGGATTTCCTCGCTGGCCGCGCTGACCGCCGCCGCCCTGCTGCCGCTGGGTGCGTTCTATTTTTTAGGCAACGTCATGATCGCCTGGGCAATGGTGCCCATATGCATCCTGTTGTTCTGGCGCCATCGCGCCAACATCAAGCAGCTGATCGAAGGCAAGGAACGCTCGATCGGCAGCAACTGAGCGCACGTTGTAGTCGCCCGCCACTGCCTGCCCAATGCCCGTATTCACGCACGACGGTGTCGACCTCCACTACGAAGTACGCGGCAGCGGCAAACCGATGCTGCTGCTGGCGGGACTGGCCGCAGACAGCGCGTTCTGGGTGGCCGCGGTCAACACGCTGGCGGAGCGACACCAGGTCATCCTGATCGACAATCGCGGCTGCGGCAGCACGACCCCGCTCGATGCCGCATCGAGCGTTCGTGCGATGGCGGACGACAGCATGGCGCTGGCGCGGCATCTGCGCCTGGCGAAGGTCGACATCGTCGGCCATTCGATGGGCGGCATGATCGCGCAGGCCTGCGCGATGCATCACCCGCAACAGGTGGACCGGCTGGTGCTTGCGGCCACGGCACCGGTCAACAGCGCGCGCAACAACGACCTGTTCGCGACGTGGGCCACGATGTTCGAGACCGTCGACCGCGCAACGTGGTTTCGCAACCTCTTCTACTGGGTCTTTTCCGCGCGCTTCTTCGATGACCGGGCCAAGGTCGAGGCGCTGGTGCAACTGGCCACCGGCTATCCGCTGCAGCAGAGCGCCCGCGCGCTGCGCAACCAGATCACGGCGGTGGCCGCATTCGATGCCCGCGGCGCGCTGGCGTCGATAGTCGGGCCAACGCTCGTTCTGGCCGGGGCCGAGGATCAGCTGTTTCCGGTGGCCGCCAGCGCCGCCTTCGCGCGGGCCCTGCCGCAGGCGAGCTTCATGGCGATCGACGGGGCCGCCCATTCGATCCCCAACGAATTCCCGGCGCAGTTCACCTGCGCCGTCCTCGACTTCATGGCGGCGACGCCGGCGCGCTAACGCTTGCCAGTTCCCACCGTGGCCGGACGGTGAACGCGTGGCTGCCCGGCCCGGACTGCGCCAGCCGCAGCGCACCCACCAGCGCAATCATCGCGCCGTTGTCGGTGCAAAAGGCGAGTTCGGGAAAGTACACGCGGGCGCCGCGTGCAGCCGCGTCGCGCTCCAGTCGCGCCCGCAGGACTCGGTTGGCGCCCACGCCGCCGGCCACCACCAGCCGCGAGCGACCGGTGGCCGCCAGTGCCGCGCCTGCCTTCGCCGCCAGCACGTCGACGATGGCGCATTGGAATTCGTGCGCGATGTCGGCCTTGCGCGCCGCGGTCAACGTTGCCGGCGCCGCCCCGCCCGCTTCGCGGCGCGCGAGCGTGGCCACGGCGGTCTTGAGTCCCGAAAAGCTGAAATCCAGATCGCCCGAATCGAGCATGGGGCGCGGCAGCCGAACCGCCCCCGGCATGCCGTGTTCCGCCAGCGCCGCCAGTGCCGGGCCACCCGGATACGGCAGCCCCAGCATCTTGGCCGTCTTGTCGAAGGCCTCGCCCGCCGCATCGTCGAGCGTATCGCCCAGGAGCCGATAGCTGCCGACGCGCTCGACGTCGAAAAGCTGGCTATGGCCGCCGGACACCAGCAAAGCCACGAAGGGGAATGCCGGCTTGTCGGCCGCCAGCATTGGCGACAGGAGATGCCCCTCCAGGTGGTGGACGCCCAGCGCCGGCTTGCCGATGGCGAAGGCCAGGGCGGAGGCAACGCTGGCGCCGACCAGCAGCGCACCTGCCAGTCCCGGACCCTGGGTATAGGCAATGCCATCCAGATCGGCCAGCGTGAGACCGGCCGTGCCCAGGACCTCGCGGACCAGCGGGACCACCCGCCGGATGTGGTCGCGGGAAGCCAGTTCGGGCACGACGCCGCCAAATTCCTGGTGCATGGCGACCTGGGAGTGCAGCGCGTGCGCAAGAAGGCCGCGGTCCGTGTCGTACACGGCCACGCCAGTTTCGTCGCAGGAGGTCTCGATGCCCAGGACACGCATGGCCGGGTGGCTTCACGCCGCAGGAAACCTGAAATCATACAGGGGCTTGCGCGTTTTCCCGGTCTCGACTATAGTAGCGGGCTGCCGATTAACCGTTGGCACACCCCAATTCTTAAGAATCGAACAGGAAACGATACCCATGCCGAGCGTCCGCGTCCGCGAAAACGAGCCCTTCGAGGCCGCGCTTCGCCGTTTCAAGCGCACCATCGAAAAAACGGGCCTGCTGACGGAACTGCGTGCCCGCGAGTTCTACGAAAAGCCCACTGCCGAGCGCAAGCGCAAGAAGGCCGCGGCCGTCAAGCGCCACTACAAGCGCATCCGCAGCCAGCAGCTGCCGCCCAAGCTGTTCTAAGTCGGGCAGGCAACGCGCGACCCGCTGTGCGCGGGTACCGCGCCGGGTAGTAGTGCAAGGGGCGAAGCGATTCGCCCCTTGTCGTTTCCGCCACCTGCTTCAACTTTCGCCGCGAGACCAGGATGACCCTCAAAGAGCGCATCACGGACGACATGAAGACGGCGATGCGCGCGAAGGACACGGCGCGGCTCTCCACCATCCGCCTGGTGCTTGCCGCCATCAAGCAACGCGAGATCGACGAGCGCGTCGCCATGACCGACCCCGATGTGCTGGCCATCCTCGACAAGATGGTCAAGCAGCGGCGCGACTCGATCACGCAGTTCGAGGCCGGCAAGCGGCCGGACCTCGTGGCCATCGAACGTGCGGAGCTCGAGGTTCTCGCCGGCTACCAGCCGCTGCCGTCGACCGCAGCGGAGATCGACGACCACATCGCGGCGGCCATTGCCGCCACCGGCGCGACGGGACCCGCCGGCATGGGCCGTGTCATGGCCGAACTGAAGGGCACGCTGGCCGGACGCGCCGACATGACGGTCGTCGCCGCAGCGGTCAAGGCGAAACTCGTTTCCTGATTGGCATTGCCGCGCCTTCGGCGCACCATAGGGCGGCGGTGACCTCGCGCGATGATCCCCAACGAATTCATTGAGACCCTGCTCGGTCGCGTCGACATCGTCGAGGTGATCGACCGGCTCGTCCCGCTGAAAAAGGCCGGCGCCAATTACGTCGCCTGCTGCCCGTTCCACAGCGAGAAGACGCCGTCGTTCAGCGTCAGCCCCACCAAGCAGTTCTACCACTGCTTCGGCTGCGGCGCGCACGGCACCGCGATCGGCTTCCTGATGGAGTACTCGGGCAAGTCGTTTCCCGACGCCGTGGAGGAACTGGCGCGCGATGCCGGCGTCGATGTGCCACGCGACGAACGCCCCGGCGAGCGCGAACGCCGGGCGGAAGCCCAGGACTTGAACGAGATCCTGCTCACCGCCGCGCGTTTCTACCGCGCGCGGCTGAAGGACGCGCCCGGCGCGATCGACTACCTGAAAAAGCGCGGACTCACCGGCGAGATCGCCGCGCGCTTCGGCATCGGGTACGCGCCCGAGGCTTGGCAAGCGCTGGCCGAAGTGTTCCCGCGCTACGACGAGCCTGCGCTCGACGCCGCCGGCCTTGTCATCAACGGCGATGGCGGCAAGCGCTACGACCGCTTTCGCGATCGCGTGATGTTTCCCATCCACGACAGCCGCGGCCGCGTGATCGGGTTCGGCGGACGGGTGCTGGGCACCGGGGAACCCAAGTACCTCAACTCGCCGGAAACCCCCGTGTTCTCGAAGGGGCGCGAACTCTACGGACTGTTCCTGGGCCGCAACGCCATCCGCGATGCCGGCCGCGTGATCGTCGTCGATGGCTACATGGACGTGGTCGCGCTGGCCCAGCACGGTGTCGACTACGCCGTGGCCACGCTCGGCACCGCGACCACGCCGGTGCACGCGCAGAAGCTCTTCCGGCTCACCGATAGCGTGGTGTTCTGCTTCGACGGCGACAACGCCGGGCGCAAGGCCGCATGGCGCGCCCTCGAAAACGCGCTGCCGGTGCTGGCCGACGGCAAGAATGCATCGTTCCTGCTGCTGCCGGACGGCGAGGATCCCGACGACTTCGTCCGGCGGCGCGGCAAGGCCGCCTTCGAGGCTGCGATCGACAGCGCAATCCCGTTGTCGGAGTTCATGCTGGCCGAATTGGCCGCACGCCACCCGCCTGCCACCGCCGAAGGCCGCGCCGCGCTGGTCGCCGCGGCCGCCCCCCTGCTCGGCCAGATCGCAGCACCCGTGCTGGGCGCGATCATGCGGCGACGCCTGGCGGAGATGTCCGGACTGCCGGACAGTGAACTCGCGCTGCTGCTGCCGAAGACGCCGCCCGCGCCCGCTCCCGAGCGTGCCTCGACGGCGCACCCGGCCGGTGCGATGCGTCCAGCCCGCACCCGGGCACGCAATGCAGTCCGGCATCCGCCGTCGCTGGCGCGGCAGCTGATCCAGGGCCTGCTGCTGCAACCCAACCTCGGCCGCACGCTGCCCTTTCCACGACCCGACGACGACTCGCCCGAAGGCAACGCGCTCACCGTCCTGGCGACGTACTGCGCGAACGCCACGGGTGACCTGAGTCCCGCGGGCCTGATCGAAGTATTTGCCGGCAGCCGCCACGCCGAACTGCTCGGCGAAATCCTGGCCGCTGCCGATGATCACGGCCTCGATGCCGTGGCGATCGAGGCACAGGTTCGCGACGGGCTCGACCGCTGGTGGCAGCAGGCACGGCGGGAAGGCGAAACCGTCCCGGCGGAAGGCCTGGCCCCTGCGTCGGATGAAGAGGCCAAGCGATTGAAACAGCTCGATTTTATCCGCCAGCGCGTAGCCGGCGTGGCGGTGGCGGCACCCGCCGAACGGGGCCCGGACGCGCCTGCGATCGACCACCTCCCATGATATAATTTGCGGTTTTTCGGCGTCGGCCCCATGTAGCCAGACCTCGTAGCAATGGCGCGCCTGCGCGGCCTGCCTCCCGCTGCAACCGCTGCCGCATCGATTCACTCAAGGATGACCATGGCCACCAAGCCCACCCGGAAGACCAAACTGAAGCCCAAGGCCAAGAGCCGGCCGGCCAAGCCCGCATCCCGCAAGGTGGCCAAGCCCGCGAAGAAACCGGTCACCCGCAAGGCCGTGGCCAAGTCGAAGCCTGCAGGCAAGAAGCCATCGCGGCCGGCCCTGAAGAAAGTCGTCAGCAAGAAGGCTGCGACTACCGCGAAGAAAAAGACCGCGCCCAAGGCTAAGCCGGTCGCGAAGAAGCCGGTCGCGAAGGCCAAGCCGGTCGCGAAGCGCGTCACGCCGAAAGTCGCCGCCAAGCACGCGCCGCCGAAGTCCACGCCAAAGGCGGCGCTGAAGTCCGTTGCCAAACAGGCCCCCAAAGCCGCCGTCAAGTTGCTCCCCAAAGGCGCGGCCAAGGTCATCGCCAAGGCACCGGTTCATCCGGGCAAGGCGCCTAAGGGCATGGTCCCGGCGGCAGCATCCAAGGGTACGCCGACGTTGGCCAAAGGTGCGCCGACACCCGTCAAGGCAGTGCCGCTCTCGGCCAAGGCCCAGGCGGCTGCCGCCAAGATCGCTGCAGCGATTGCGAAGAGCAACGCGGCCGCCGCAGGTCCCGCCCACAAATCCACGCCGAGTGAAATTGCCGCCAAGCTGGCCGGCAAGCGCGCGGAAGACGCCGCCACCAAGAAGGGTCGCAAGCACGCCGACCTCGCGCCGCGTGAACTCACGCCCGCCGACGTCGAAGCCCGCAAGCGCCGCCTGAAGACACTGATCGTGCTTGGCAAGGAGCGCGGGTTCCTCACCTACGCCGAGATCAACGATCACCTGCCCGACGACATCCTCGATGCCGAGCAGATCGAGGGCGTGATCTCGATGATCGGCGACATGGGCATCCAGGTCTACGATGAAGCGCCGGATGCCGACACGCTGCTGATGGCGGAAACGCCTGCTACGGTGCCGGCCGAGGATGTCGAGGAGGAAGCAGAGGCCGCGGCGTCCACGCTCGATTCGGAATTCGGCCGCACCACCGACCCCGTGCGCATGTACATGCGCGAGATGGGTTCGGTCGAACTCCTGACCCGCGAAGGCGAAATCGAAATCGCCAAGCGGATCGAGGAAGGCCTGAAGCACATGATCATGGCGATCTCGGCGTGCCCGATGACGGTGCAACAGATCCTCGACATCGCCACCAAGATCGAGAAGGACGAACTCAAGATCGACGACCTCGTCGACGGCCTGCTCGACTTCAAGGAGGAACTCGCCCCGATCGCGGACAACGACGACGAGGAATCCGAGGAAGACGAAGCCGACGCCGGCAAACTGGCGAGTGAGAATCTCGAGCGCCTCAAGATCGCGGCGATGGAGAAATTCAACGCCATCCGCAAGCACTTCACGCGCCTGCTGGTCGTCCTGCAGAAGGAGGGCCACAAGTCGCCCAAGTACGTCGAGCTGCACCGGAAGATCTCGGGCGAGCTGACGCAGATCCGCTTCTCGGCGCGACAGGTCGAGAAGCTGTGCGATTCCGTGCGCGGCGAAGTCGACAACATCCGCCAGATCGAACGCAAGATCCAGGACCTCGTCGTGCACAAGGGCGGCATGCCGCGGCCTGAATTCATCAAGGCGTTCCCCGCCAACGAAACGTCGCTGCGCTGGATCGATCGCGAGGTCGCGGCGCAGCACGGCTTCTCCGAGCAGCTGGCCAAGTACCGGCAGGCCATCGTCGAGCAGCAGCAGAAGCTCCTCGACCTGCAAACGCGCGTGATGATCCCGCTCAAGGACCTGAAGGACATCAACAAGCAGATGTCCACGGGCGAGGCCAAGGCGCGCAAGGCCAAGCGCGAGATGACCGAGGCCAACCTGCGCCTCGTGATCTCGATCGCCAAGAAGTACACCAATCGCGGCCTGCAGTTCCTCGATCTCATCCAGGAAGGCAACATCGGACTCATGAAGGCCGTGGACAAGTTCGAATATCGCCGCGGCTACAAGTTCTCGACCTATGCCACGTGGTGGATACGGCAGGCGATCACGCGCTCGATCGCCGACCAGGCGCGCACGATCCGCATTCCGGTGCACATGATCGAGACCATCAACAAGATGAACCG
>JANNKR010000378.1:0-6142 GCA_031396395.1 Betaproteobacteria bacterium | reverse complement strand
CAAGGAGAAGCGCGTTTTCATACATCCTCCAGTTCGAAACCAGACAGCCACTTTGGCTGGTGGTGTTTCGACGAATCTCCGCGCTTCCGCTACCAGCGCCGGTGCGCCAGCGAACATAGCTGTCACTCTTCAGCAATTTATGAACGGCAGAAGCCACCACCCTCACTCCACCGTAACGCTCTTCGCCAGATTCCGCGGCTTATCCACATCCGTCCCGCGCAACACGGCCGTGTGATACGCCAGCAACTGCAGCGGAATCACATGCACCACCGGTGACAGCAAGCCGGCGTGCTCGGCCACGCGCGTGACGTGAATGCCGTCACCGGCCGACAAGTGACTGTCGAGGTCGGCCACCACATACAGCTCACCGCCGCGCGCGCGCACTTCCTGCAGATTGGATTTCAGCTTTTCCAGCAGCGCATCGTTGGGCGCGATGGCCACCACCGGCATGTCGGCGTCGACCAATGCCAGCGGGCCATGCTTCAACTCTCCCGCCGGATAGGCCTCAGCGTGGATGTAGGAAATTTCCTTCAGCTTCAAGGCGCCTTCCAGCGCGATGGGATAGTGCAGCCCGCGGCCCAGGAACAACACGTGCTGCTTTTTGGCGAAGGCCTGTGCCCACGCGATCATGTGCGGCTCAAGCGCCAGCGCGGCCTGGATGGCGGCGGGCAGGTGGCGCAGCGCCTTGATCCACCGTGTTTCATCTTCCGCGGACAGCCGCCCGCGCGACTGCGCGAGGGTCAACGCCAACAGGAAGTGCGCAACCAGCTGGGTGGTGAAGGCCTTGGTGGACGCGACGCCCACCTCCGTGCCCGCGCGGGTCAGGAACTTGAGCGCGGTCTGGCGCACCATCGAGCTGGTGGCGACATTGCAGATGGTCAACGTGTGCGCGTGGCCCAGCGCCTTGGCGTGCTTCAACGCGGCCAGCGTGTCGGCGGTCTCGCCCGACTGCGACACGACCACGACCAGCGTGCGCGGATTGGGCACGCTGTCGCGATAGCGGTACTCGCTTGAAACCTCGACGGCACACGGGATGCCGGCCAGCGTCTCGATCCACTGCCGCGCGACGAGGCTGGAGTAGTAACTGGTCCCGCACGCAAGGATCAGCACGCTGTCGATCTGCGGCAGCACGCCAGCCGCCGTCTCGCCGAAGAGCGATGGCGCAATCGCGTCGATGCCTTCCAGCGTATCGGCCACGGCGCGCGGCTGCTCGAAGATTTCCTTCTGCATGAAATGGCGATAGGGGCCGAGTTCGACGGCGCCGGCATCCGCCGGCACTTCGATCACGGCACGGTCGGCGCGCCGGCCCTGCGCGTCGTAGATCGCATAGCCCTCGCGGCGCACGTCGGCAACGTCGCCTTCCTCCAGGTAGCTCACGCGGCGCGTGACGGGCACCAGCGCGGCGGCATCGGAGGCGAGGAAATGGTCGTCGACGCCCAGCCCGACAACCAGCGGACTGCCCTGCCGCGCGCCGATCACGCGGCCGGGTTCGCGCGTGGAGATCACGGCGATCGCATACGCGCCCTGGAACTCGGCCACGGCCAGCTGCACGGCGCGCAGCAGGTCCTGCTTCGCCGCGCCATGCCAATGCGCATGCACGAGGTGCGCGATGGTCTCGGTGTCGGTCTGCGTGGCAAACACGTAGCCTTCGCCCTGCAGCCGCGCGCGCAGGGTTTCGAAATTCTCGATGATGCCGTTGTGCACGACGGCGATTTCGCCGCCGGACACATGCGGATGGGCATTCACCGGCGTGGGCGCGCCGTGCGTGGCCCAGCGGGTGTGCGAGATGCCGGAGGTGGCGCAGAGCTTCATCGCGTCGGCCTGCGCGGCCAGGTCCGCCACGCGGGCGGTGGAGACCAGCCGCTCCAGCACCGGCGTGGCGCCGCCGTGGATGACGGCGAGGCCGGTGGAGTCATAGCCGCGATATTCGAGGCGACGCACGCCGTCGATCAGCATGGGAACCACGTTGCGCGTGGATGACGCGCCGATGATGCCGCACATGAGGCGATCAGTCCTTGGTCGAGGGTTTTGCCGGCTTGACCGGCCGCTGCCAGTTCGGGATCGAGACCTGTGGCGGACGCGCGACGGTCAGTGTTTGCGGTGGCGCGTCCCGCGCGATCGTGCTGCCGCCGCCGATGGTGGCGCCGGGCCCCACCGTGATCGGCGCCACCAGCACGCAGTTGGAGCCGATCGAGGCGTGGTCGCCGATGACGGTGACGTGTTTATGCGCGCCATCGTAATTGGCCGTGATGGCGCCGGCGCCGAAGTTGACGTCGCGCCCCATCGTGGTGTCGCCGATATATGCCAGGTGATTGGCCTTGCTGCCGGGGCCGATGGTGCTGGCCTTGACCTCGACGAAGTTGCCGATATGCACGTCGTCCGCCAGCGTGGTGCCGGGGCGGAGGCGAGCAAAGGGGCCGATGCGCGCGTTGGCGCCGATGGTAGCGCCATCGAGATGCGAGAACGCTGCAATCGCGGTGCCTGCAGCAACCGCTACGTTGCGCAGCACGCAATACGGGCCGACGCTGACGCCGTCGCCCAACTGCACCGTGCCTTCGAAGACGCAACCGACGTCGATGCGCACATCGAGGCCGCAGGTCACCGCGCCGCGCACATCAAGGCGCGAAGGGTCGGCCAGCGCCACGCCGGCAGCCATCAACGCGTCGGCATGGCGAGCCTGCAGGATGCGCTCGACCGCCGCGAGCTGCGCCTGGTCGTTGATGCCGCGGACATCGCGTTCGTCGGTCACAACCTGCCCGACCACCGCGATGCCATCGGCCACCGCCGCGGCGACGATGTCGGTCAGGTAGTACTCCTTCTGCGCGTTGTCGGGCTTCAATGCGCTCACCCAGCGCCGCATCAACGCGGTGGGCGCGGCCATCACGCCAGTATTGATCTCGTCCAGCTTGCGTTGCGTGGGGATCAGGTCGCGATCCTCGACGATCGCGCGCACGCGGCCCGAGGCATCGCGGACGATGCGGCCGAGGCCCGCGGGGTCGGGGACATGCGCGGTCAACACGGCCAACTGGCCCGCTTCGGCGGCCTCGACCAGCGCCGCGAGGGCCGCGGCAGGCACCAGCGGCAGATCGCCTATGGTGACCAGCGTGACCCCGTCGGGGGGCAGGACATCGAGCGCCACCCGGGCTGCGTCGCCGGTGCCGCGTGGCGGATCCTGCAGGACAAATTGGAGATCCGGCGCCGCCAAAGCGGCGCGCACCGCGTCGGCGCCGACGCCAACCACCACCACCAGCGCGCGGGGCGCGAGCGTTCGCGCGGCGTCCAGCAGGTGGGACACCAGCGGACGGCCCGCCAGGGGATGCAATACCTTGGGCAGCGCGGAGCGCATGCGCTTGCCCTGACCGGCGGCGAGGACAACGACGTTGAGAGGAGAGGTCACGAAAAAATGGGGATGCGCAATGGCCGTTGATGATACGCCAGCGGTCGGGACCGGCATCGGGGACGGTGTCAGCGGCGCGCCGGAATGCCGGTATGCCGGATTGCCTGTAGGCGAGGCTTTAGCCTCGCACGAAGGTGCAGCGTTGAACCCGCGAGGCTGAAGCCTCGCCTACAGACCCGCCCGCAGACCCGCCCGCATGTGCGCCCGCATGCCCGCCAGCCCGCACGCCACGCATGCGGACCCGCCATGAAGCAACGGGAAGATGTTACAGTTTTGTGACAACAAGAAGCGCGGTGCGTTCCCGTCTCCGCGCGTCGTGACACTGGAGACCATCATGCTGAATCAGATTCGCACATCGCTTGGCGTTGCGGCGCTTGCGGCTGCCGCCTCCTTTCCGGTCCTTGCCGCCGATGCCTGCTCCAATCGCGGCGACCTCGACGCGATGTACTGCGATGCCAACAAGGACCTGGTGGCCGACGCGCCCACCGATGCGAAGAAGTGGAAGAACCCGTCGACGATCGTCTTCACCTACACGCCGGTGGAGGATCCCGCCGTCTACGAAAATGTGTTCAAGCCCTTCACCACGCACCTGTCCAAGTGCCTGGACAAGAAGGTGGTCTTCTACCAGGTGCAGAACAATGCCGCGGAAATCGAGGCGATGCGCTCCGGGCGCCTGCACGTGGGCGGCTTCTCCACTGGACCGACCGCCTTTGCAGTCAACCTGGCCGGCGCCGTCCCGTTCGCGGTCAAGGGCGACGCCAAGGAATTTCAGGGCTACAACCTGATCGTGATCGTCAAGGCAAGTTCGCCGTACCAGAAACTGGCGGACCTGAAAGGCAAGAAGCTCGCGCACACGTCGCCATCGTCCAATTCGGGCCACCTGGCGCCGCTGGCCCTGTTTCCCGCGCAAGGACTCGCCCCGGACAAGGACTACAAGCCCGTGTTCTCCGGCAAGCACGACCAATCGGTGCTGGGCGTCAACTCGGGCGACTACGACGCCGCGGCCGTCGCCTCGGATGTCTTCCACCGGATGGCGGTGCGCGGGCAGATCAAGGAGTCCGACTTCCGCGTGATCTACCGCAGCCAAAAATTCCCCACCTCGTCGTTTGCCTACGCGCACGACCTCGACCCGAAGCTGGTCGACAGGATGCTGACCTGTTTCTACGACTATCGCTTCTCGCCTGAGATGGTCAAGGCCTTCGACGGCGCCGACCGCTTCTTCCCGATCAACTACCAGACCACATGGGAAGTGGTGCGCGCCGTGGCCAAGGGTTCGGGCCAGGCCTTCGATAAGGGCACCTACGAAAAGGAAACCAAGCGCGAGGCCGAGGCCGCGGCCGCGGCCAAGGCCAAGAAGAGCTGATGCTTGAACTTCGGCACCTGTCGAAGTCGTATGTCGTCGACAAGCCGGTCCTGATCGACATCAATCTCGAGATCGCAGCCCGCGGCATCACGTCGATCATCGGGCCGTCGGGCACCGGCAAGAGCACGCTGATCCGCTGCATCAACCGGCTGGTGGAGCCGACGGCGGGCGAGATCCTGTTCGAAGGGGCGGATCTCGCCAAGCTTGCCGGGGCGCCGCTGCGGCAGGCACGCCGGCACATCGGCATGGTGTTCCAGGAGTACAACCTGGTCGAGCGCCTGACGGTGATGGAAAACCTGCTGTCGGGGCGGCTTGGCTATGTCTCGCCCTGGCGGGCGTGGCGGCGCAAGTTTCCCGATACCGATATCCGCAAGGCCTTCGAGTTGCTGGAAACCGTCGGCCTGGACGGCTTCGCCCACCGCCGCGCGGACGCGCTGTCCGGCGGCCAGCGGCAGCGCGTGGGCATCGCGCGGGCGGTGATGCAGGAGCCGAAGCTGCTGCTGGCAGACGAGCCCACGTCCTCGCTCGACCCCAAGACCTCGGTGGAAATCATGGAACTGCTGGCCGGGGTCGGCCGCGCCCGCGCAATCCCCGTGCTGATCAACATGCACGATGTGGAGCTGGCCAGGCGGTTTGCCGACCGCATCGTCGGCATGTCCGGTGGCCGGGTGATCTTCGACGGCGCCCCTGCGTATCTCACCGACGACATCCTGAAACAGATCTACGGCGGCGAGAGATGGCTGCAGTGAGTTGGCGCCGGAGCGCCGGCCGCGCCACAGCCGGCGGCATGGGCGGTTGGCGTTGAGTACCGCCGCGCCCGCCGTCACGCCGCTGCCGGATCCATTTCCACGCAGCGTCTGGCCACGCGTGGCGTGGGTGGCGCTGCTCGTCTACGTGATCTACGCGTGCGCGCAGATGGACCTCTCGTGGGAGCGCTTGCAGATCGGCCTCGCCAATGCCGCGAAATTTTTCGGGCGCCTGTTCCCGCCCAATTTTTCGCGCTGGGACCTGCTAGTCAAGGGTCTTCTGGAAAGCCTCGAGATCGCGGTGCTCGCCACCACGCTGGGCATCACGCTGGCCATGCCCATCGGGCTGGCGGCCGCGCGCAACCTGATGCCGCCCTGGGTATCGTGGCCCGCGCGCGCCATCATCGTGTTGGCGCGCTCGTTCCATCCGGTGATCGTCGCCATCCTGTTCGTAAAGGCCGTGGGGTTCGGTGCCCTCGCCGGCATCCTGGCGCTGACCGTGGCCTCCGTCGGCTTCATCGGCAAGCTCTTCACCGAAGCCATCGAGGAAATATCGCTGAAGCAGGTCGAGGCCGTGCGTGCCACCGGCGCGCCCTTCGCGTCCGTGCTGGCCTTCGGCGTGATGCCGCAGGTGTT
>JANNKR010000356.1:0-1592 GCA_031396395.1 Betaproteobacteria bacterium | reverse complement strand
CGCAAGCAGCGCCGCGGCTTCGTCGAGACTTTGCTCGCCACCGGCGCCGCGCTCGATGTTGATCGGACGCGGGATCTCGCATTCGACATCGCCGTAGAAGAAGTCGCGCGGGATGTTGAGCTGTGTCGGACCCATCTCGAGCAGCGCGCGGTCGAAGGCGCGCCCGGTCAGTTCCGCCATCCGCGCGCGGTTGTTGACGTGCGCCTGGAACTTGGTGATCTTGGAAAAGATCGGCAGCTGGTCGGTTTCCTGGAACCCACCCAGGCCAAGTGTCATCGAGCCGGTTTCCGGCGTGATGCACACCACCGGCGAGTGCGCCCAGTACGCGGCGGCGACGGAGGTCACGAAATTGGTGATGCCGGGACCGTTCTGCGCGATGCACACGCCGGGCTGGCCCGACACGCGCGAAAAGCCGTCGGCCATGTGGCCGCCGCCCTGTTCGTGCGCCACCGAGATGAAGCGGATGCCGGCCAGCGGAAACAGATCGAGTGCATCCATGTACGCCGAGCCGACAATGCCGAAAATGTTCTTGACGCCGTGCGCGACCAGCGTTTCGACGAAGGCTTCCGACGCGGTCATGCGCTGCTTGCCGGTCACGGCTTGCGGCAATTCGACGGGCTTGTTCATGGCAGATGCTCCTCTATGCGACCCACACGGTCCGACCGCGAAGTGTTCCACAACCGCGAGACCGATTCAAGGCACATATCCAAAATATGGTTTGAAATATTCCATTTTTCGATATATCGTAAACCCATGGCCACCAAGCTCGATCGAACGCCACCGCTGCTGCGCGCCTTCGCGTTGCTGGAGCATGTGGTGCACGCGGACGGCGCCGTGTCGCTGCTCGAATTGACCGAGCTGGCGGGACTGCCCAAGCCCACCGTCTACCGCATTCTGAACGTGCTCGAGGGCGCCGGGTTGTTGCAGCGCGAACCGGAGGGGCGCCGGGTCACCGCAGGCCCGCGGCTCACGCGCTTTGCCCTGGACGCACTGCTGAGCGAGTCGGTGCGCGCGCCACGGCACGCGATTCTCAATCGTCTCGCCGACGATGTCGGCGAAACGGTGAACCTGACGATGCTCGATCGCGGCGAGGTCGTGTATCTCGACCGTGTCGAAACCGCGTGGCCGCTGCGGATGACGCTGGTGCCGGGATCGCGCGTGCCGCTTCATTGCACCGCCAGCGGCAAGCTGCTGCTGGCGATGCTGTCTGCCACGCGGCGCAAGCGGGTGATCGCGGAACTGAAGCTCGACCGCTTCACCGACAACACGATCGTCGATGCGCGGCGGCTCGAGGTCGAGCTCGCGGCGATCCGCAAGGCAGGCGTTGCCACCGACAACGAGGAATATCTCGCCGGACTGGTGTGCGTGGCCGCGCCGGTGATGGCCGCAGGACGCATCGTGGCGTGCGTCGCCGTGCATGCGCCGGTGGCGCGGATGTCGCTCGATCAGGCGCTGGCCCATTTGCCGGCGCTGCGCGTGGCCGCTGCGGCGCTGGGCGCTTCGTTCGACGGGTGATCCCCCCCGGCTGTTCCCTTGGAGGATTGTCAGCGACGTTGCTGCTTGCCACCGGGTTGAACGTCAGCAGCAGACGG
>JANNKR010000327.1:0-14263 GCA_031396395.1 Betaproteobacteria bacterium | reverse complement strand
CCAGCGTGGCCTCGTGCGCCAGGACGAGCCGGCCCATCGCCGCGTGGTACGCCCCGAGCGTCTGCATCAGCTCTTCGGGCTCGGAGGTCTCCGCGAATGCGGTGAAGCCGCGCAAATCGCACATCACGACGACGATCTCGCGGCGGCGGCTTTTCAACGGATCCTCGCTGCCTCCTTCAACGATCAGGTCGGCGAGCTTTGGCGAAAAAAACCGCTTGAGGCGGGACAGGCGCTCGTTCTCCGCCACCTGCTCGGCCACGCGCCGCTCCAGCGTGGCCCCCCAATCCGCAAGCTGCGCCGCCTGCCGCTGCGTCTCTTCGTGCAGGCGCCGGATGCGCAGCAGCGAGGCGACGCGCGCGAAGAGTTCCGGCTGATTGATCGGCTTGCCCAGAAAATCGTCGGCGCCGGCGGCAATGCCATTGAGCCGCTCCTGCTGCGGATCGAGCGACGTGCACAGGACGACCGGCAACAGCGCGGTTTCCGGATCGGCACGCAAGCGCCGGCATACGTCGTACCCGGACATGCCGGGCATCATGACGTCGAGCAGGATGAGATCGGGCTTTTCCGACGCTACCTTGGCCAGCGCTTCCTCGCCATTGCTGGCGGTCGCCACCAGATAGCCTTTGACCCCAAGCAGATCAGCGAGCAACTTGACGTTTTGTGGAATGTCGTCCACCACCAGAATCTTGGCCTGCTCGCTCATTGCGGACACTCCCCGACGACGACCTCAACCACGCATGGTACCCAATTCGGTCCTGTACCGCGCGCGGCGGTGGTCCGCGAATATTCGCCGTCAAAGACGTCACGCCGCGCGGGTCGCGTTGAGCGCGACGGTGGCCACGCTTCGCCAATCACCGCCGCGGTAACGTGAACGAGAACGTCGAGCCCGCACCCAGCTGGCTCTTCACCCAGATTCGTCCCCCATGCAACTCGATGAACCTGCGCGAGATGGCAAGGCCAAGTCCGGTGCCTTCGATCTTTTTCGCCGTCGCTCCGACCTGCCTGAATTCCTCGAACACCGCCTCCTGGTCTTCGGGCGCGATGCCCACGCCGGTATCGGTGACCGCGATTTCGGTCCGGTCCCCGTGCGCGGTCGCGCGGACGTCGATCGTGCCGCCTTCGGGCGTGAATTTCAGCGCATTGGACAGGAGATTCAACAACACCTGCTTCACCTTCCGCTCATCCGCGTGGACTGTGGTCAGGCGTGGGTCCACGGCGCAATGCAGCGTGATTTCGCGCCGTTGCGCGCGTTCACGCACCAGCGCAAGCGTGTGGTCGATGGACGTTGCAAGATTGAAATCGCTCGGATCGATTTCCATCCGCCCGGCCTCGATCTTGGACAGGTCGAGAATGTCGTTGATGAGGTTCAGCAGGTGCCGGCCGGATTCGGAAATGTCGACTACGTATTCGGCCTGCTTCTCATTCATTTCGCCGAACAGACGCTCGGAGAGCACGTCCGAAAACCCGATGATGGCGTTGAGCGGCGTGCGCAGTTCATGCGACATGTTGGCCAGAAATTCGCTCTTGTGCTGGCTCGCCGTCGCCAGCTCCCGGCTCTTCACCTCGATTTCGCGGAAGAGCCGCGCGTTCTGGATCGCCAATGCCGATTGCGTGGCAAATGTCTGCAGAAGGGCGATTACCTGCGCATCGAATTCACCGGGTGTCTTGCGGTTCACGACCAGGCCGCCGAGGAGGTGGTTGTCGCGCATCAAAGGCACCGCCAGCAGCGACCGATGACCCAGCTTCAGGAGGGTCTCGCGCACCCGGCTCTGGTAGCTGCCTTCGTCCGTGATGTCGCGGATCTGCACCGGCTCGCCGGTCATCGCCATCCGGCCGAGCACACCTTCGCCCTTGCGAATTGGCGTGGCCCGCATCGCCGCGACCAGCTCGTCGGGCAGTCGGTCCGCCGTGTGCAGATAGAACTCTTCACGGGCTTCGTCGTATTCGTAGATCGAACCGCCATCCATGCCGGCGAGCTGGGTCGCGCGGGAGACGATGGTGGAGAGCACGGTCTCCAGGTCCAGCGTCGAGCTCACGGCCTGGCCGACGTCACCCAGCGCCTTGAGTTCCCCCACGGACCGCGTGAGCTGGGTCGTGCGCGCCTCCAGCTCCGTGAACAGGCGGACATTTTCGATGGCAATGACTGCCTGGTCGGCGAAGGTCTGGAGCAGCGCGATTTGCGAGGCCGGGAATGGACCGGGCTCGGCGCGGCCAACGGCAATCCCGCCGATCGCGATGCCGTCGCGCAACAGCGGGACGGCCAGCACACTGCGGAAGCCACCCTCGGTCGCTTGCGCGCCAAGGACAAACACATAGTCGCCGTCGTCGAAAACGTCGGGGATGGCGGACACGCTTCGGGTCTGGATTGCCCGCAAGATCGCCGTGTCACGGCTCAACGGTCTCGGGAAAAAATTGCGCAGCGACTCGGCATAGGCTGAATTCAGGTTGACGAGCGAAGCCAAATGAACCAGTTCACCGTCGAAGGTGAAGACGTTCGCCGAATTGGCCCCGCAGAGTTCCTGCGCGGCATGCGCGATGATGTCGAACACCGGCTGCACGTCGGTCTGCGATTGGCTGATCACGCGCAGAATCTCGCTGGTCGCAGTTTGCTGCTCCAGCGCTTCGGTGAGGTCGCGATTGCGCACTTCGAGCGCGTTGAGCAACCGTACATTCTCGATCGCGATGACGGCCTGGTCGGCAAAGGTCTTCAGCAGCTTGATCTGCGAATCCGGAAAAGGTCCGGCGACGTCCCGATACACCGTGATCGCGCCAATGGGCTGTCCGTCCCGCAACATTGGCACGGAAAGGACGCTGCGATAGTTAGCCGACTTGGCAACGTCGTGGTACGCGTACTCCAGTTCCGCGCGAATGTCGGGCATATGAACGATGCTGCGCGTCAAAATTGCGCGCTGCGTCGTGCCCTCCCGCCTTGGCCGGCAGGGGTACGCCGTTCGAAAGGCCGCAGCGCCTTCGGGATCCAGGTTCTGCATGGCGCCGATGTGGATGAATTCGCCGTCGAACCTGAAAATTGCGCTGAACCGGGCATCGCACAGCCGGAGCGCATTGGCAGCGATGGTTTCGAACACCGGCTGCACGTCGGTGGGCGAACGGCTGATCACACGCAGGATTTCGCTGGTCGCGGTCTGCTGCTCCAGCGCTTCCTGCGTGGCGCGGAACAGGCGCACGTTCGCGATGGCGATCGCCGCCTGCGTGGCGAACGTCTCGACCAGGGCGACCTGGTCGGGCGCGAACAGCCCGGGCTCGCGGCGCCAGAGGAAGATGGCACCGAAGGCCTCGCCTTTGTGCATGAGCGGGACGGCAAGAATGGCGCGGAAGCCCGCGTTCAGCGCGTTTTCCCGCGTGCCCGGGTAGTCACTGTCGAGCAGCGGAACGATGTCGGCATGATGAATGGCCACGCGATCCAGTACGGCGCGGCCGCTGACGGAGGTCCGTTGCAGCGGGACCGCTTGCAGGGCCATGATTGATTCGCCCAACGGTGAAAACTGGGCCAGCGGGCGCATCAGGTCCCCTTCGACGAGAAGCACGCGTGCGAAAGGCGCATGGCAAAGCCGGGCGGCCTGCTCGGCGACCGCTGCCATCACTGGTTGGATATCGGTGGGCGATGCCGACATCACCCGCAGGATTTCGCTCGTCGCCGCTTGCTGCGCCACCGCGTCGGCCAGCCGCTCCTCGACCGACCGTCCGTCCGCGGTTGCGGGCAGGCGCGACCGCTTGACGGCAGGTGGCCTGGCACCGGTCCGGGTCTTGGCGACTTTCGCTTCCCGTTCCATTCGCCCTCCTTGCCGCCGGCGTACGGTATCCGGGGTGGGCACCGACAGGCCAGGCGAATGCGCCCCCACGAGCAAGTGCGAAGAACCGCCTGGGGCCGGCCGCGCCTCTGCGGCAATGACTGCCACGCGAGGAGATCGGCCTGGCTATTGCGCGCGGCGGTTCATTTCCCCGACGATTGCCGTGAACTGCTCGGTGATTTCGTGTTCCACGAATTTCTTCGACATCACGACGCCAGCGAAAACACTCGGGACGATCTCGAGACGGTAGAGGATCCGCGTACCCTTGCCGTCGGCCTCGAGATTGATGTTTGATTCGACCCGGCGCATGTTGCCTTTGATCTGCGCGGTCTTGATGTTGGCGGGCGGCTTCAACGCGATCTTCCGCTCGGTGGTATAGGGAAAGCTCGCGGTGCCATATTTCGCCACGCCGCGCTGTTCGACCGTGACCCCCGTTTCGTCTCGCTTGAGCACCTTGCTTTCCGTGACATTGGGAACCCATTTCGCCAACCGGTCGAAATCGGTCAGTACGTCCCATGCGATGGCTTGCGGAGCGAGCGCGAAAAAAACCGCGTTGACTACGTAGACCTCGCCGTCGAAGGTGACATCGAGGCTGCGTATCGGCGGTTCTGCAGCGATGGCAGGATTGCCCGCCAGAGCGAGCATCGCGACGAACAGCCAACCAGCGCGATTTATGATCGCGCGTCGCGATAACGATTGCCACAGGCTCATGGTGTCGACCCGATCGTGGTTGAATGGATGGAGGCAGGTTCGGAACGGCAATTGCGCAGTTGCGGGCGGACAATCGTGATTCGCGATTCGACCGGCGCCGCTTCCGCCGCGATGCGCCTGACCGACGGATTCTTCTCCAAACGCGCGCCGGTGGCAACCCTGCGGTCGAGTCATTGCGTGGCAGTCCTCGTCCTCGCGGGCCGTCGGCCCCTGCGGGGGCTGCCGGGTTCCGGGTCCTGCATCAGTGGCCAGGACCCTGCCCGGAGCTCCTCCCCCCCGCGCGTCGGGCGTGCCGGCGCGCGGTATCGCCGGTGATCGCTTAGTCTGGCATTATCGGATCCCCGCGCACACTCCATTTGGCATTGGGCAAGCCCATGGTCGACGCATTCTGGCTCCTGTTCATCGTTGCCTCGCTGGCGCTCATCGCCTTGCCGGGCCAGGACATGATCCTGGTGATGTCCCGCTCGATTGCCCTGGGCGGTCGCGTGGGCGTGGTCACCGCCGCCGGGGTGAGTGTCGGCCTCGTTGGTCACACCGTGCTGACGACGCTTGGCCTGGGCGTGCGGCTGGCGCTCGAGCGGCGGTGATGTCGGCCACGATCAGTGCCTGGCATGAACTGGTGCGCACCCGGAACACCGGGGGCTTGGCGTCACTGCTCGCCGATGACGTCGTCTTCCACTCGCCGGTAGCCCATGCGCCACAACTGGGCAAGGCGATAACGCTGCAATACCTCACCGCGGCGTTCCACGTGTTCTTCAACGACTCCTTTCGCTACGTCCGGGAGCTCAATGGGCCTCGCGATGCGGCGCTGGAGTTCCAGGTGGAGATCGACGGCATCAGCGTCAACGGCATCGACCTGATCAAGTGGAACGACGAAGGCAGGATCGTCGAGTTCAAGGTGCTGCTCCGGCCGCTCAAGGCGATCAACCTGATCCACCAGAAAATGGCGGCCATGCTGCAGGCCAATCAGTAGCCGGTCATTTCCGACACGTAACGCTCCCACGTGGGAGGACACGCAGATGTTTCAACTCAAGCCGCTCGGTACCAGCAATTGGAGTATTACCCCACTCAGGCGTGGCTTCGCCGCATCTCTTCACGCGCCTGACAGTGCCCAACCTGTGCGTGGGGCCGTAGCCAGGCGCCACGCTCCCACGCAGCGGCTTCGGTTCACCGGCGTATGAGGCCCCACCAACGAAGGAACTGACCATGTCCGACAAAGCCATCCCCGTCGCGTTGCGGGCGCTCGAGGTGTCACCGCCGGAAACGAAAACGGGATACCCCAAGCCGTTCCATCATCTCATCGAGGGGCGCGAGAAGCGCAGGCTGGGTGAGGCATTCGGCCTCTCGAACTACGGCGTGAACCTGTGCAAACTCGAGCCAGGCGCCTTGTCGTCACTGCGACATGCCCACTCGGCCGAGGACGAGTTCGTCTATGTCATCGAGGGTTCACCCACGCTGGTCACGGACGAGGGCCCTACCGTTCTTGCCCCGGGCATGTGCGCTGGATTCAAGGCCGGCACCGGCAATGCGCACCACCTGCGCAATGATTCGACCGGCGTGGTCTGGTACATCGAAGTGGGGGACCGCAAGGACGACGACCAGGTCGTGTATCCCGACGTTGATCTTGCGCTGCACGAGCATGACGGCCAGTATGCATTCACGCACAAGAACGGGGCGCCTTATGCGGATTCGTGACGACGCAATGGCAGGGCCGACGCCGGGTGGCAACCTTCTCTGCAGTCGCCTGATCTGGTTGTCGGCGCGCCCGACTTGCATATGGAAGGCCCACCGGTGCGGATCGGCTCGTGCTCCAGGAGCGGGCTGATCAGTTCGCAAGGTCCAGCATGCAACCCTCGTCATCACGCGGAAGCTGTCTGTGCGGCGCAGTCCGGTTCAGCGTCACGCTGCCGACGAAGTGGGTCGCGCACTGCCATTGCACGCGTTGCCAGCGGGCGCATGGTGCCCCATTCGTTACCTGGGCCGGATGCGGGGCCGCACAGGTGGCGATCGACGACAGGGAAGCGTTGCTGCATTGGTATGTTGCTGACGAAGGTGGATTGCGAGGCTTCTGCGGTCGCTGCGGAAGCTCGATGTTTTTCAAGTCCGCGCAGTGGCCCGGCGAGCTTCACATCGCCAGGGCTCTGTTTATCGAACCGATCGATCGCGAGCCCCAGGCGCACGTCTTCTACGAAACGCATGTGGACTGGGTCACGCCCGCCGACAGTCTGCCCCGCAAGTCCAGCCCTGGTTGAGCGCCGTCCAGCAGCATATGCATGCATTGGTGTCAGGCATCCCGTGGTCGGGAACCTGCCCTAGAAAAGGAGCTTCCATGGCCGACCCAGTTCCTCCTCCGCAAGAAGGCATCGCGGGCCTGTTCAGTCGCGCTGCAGGCACCTATGACCGTGTCGGCCCGCGCGTCTTCACCCACTTCGGGGAGTGGCTGGTGAAGCGCGCGCAGCTCAATCCTGGCGACGACGTTCTGGACGTCGCCGCAGGTCGAGGCGCTGTCATGTTCCCTGCTGCGCACGCAGTAGGCTCCGGTGGAACAGTGCGGGGCATCGACTTTTCCACGGACATGGTGCGCGAAACGCTGGCCGACATTCGCGATGCTGGTTGGCAGCACGTCACGATGCAACAGATGGATGCTACGCAGCTCGACTTCCCGCCGGCGACGTTCGATCGCGTTCTCTGCGGCTTTGCCGTGTTCTTCTTTCCCGAGCCGCATCGTGCCCTGAGTGAGTTCACGCGGGTACTGCGGCCCGGCGGGCGGACAGGACTGACGACCTGGGCGGATGACTCTCCTTTCCTGACATGGTTTCGGCGCGAACTGACTGCCGCCCTGCCACCGGAAGCCGCGCCGGCGGGAGGCGCGACAGCGCCCGCCGGCTTCGACACTCCGGCGCGCCTTGAGGCAGCACTGCGGCAGGCCGGGTTCGTCGACATCGAAATCACCACGGAAACGGCGGATTTCGTCTACGCCCAGGACGAAGAGTGGTGGTTGTCGCTGTGGTCGCATGGCATACGGCGCCGGCTCGAACCGCTCGAAGCACCCGTGCTCGCACAGGTGAAGGCCGACCTGATGCGCAGAGTGCAGGACTTGAAGCAGGCCGACGGGATTCACAACCAGTTTCGCGCGCACTGTGCGGTGGGGACCAAGCCCTCGGCATGAAATTGTCGATGCCTTCGAATCCGGGGCTTGCGATCGGGCACAATGACCGCGGCACCCACGAGAGCACCTTGAACCTTCCCACGCGCCGCGGCGAACACACGATCACGACCGACGATGGCCGTACAAGACGCCCTGACCATTGACGGCCATGCGCACACTCGAAATCGGCAATCTTGTGCTGGAGCCACAGACCGCGTTGCATGCGGACGAAATGTTCGTGGTTCTTAGCGACCCCGCGATCTACGCATACGAGAACGAGCCGCCGGCTTCGCCGGATTGGCTGCGCACCCGCTTCACCAAACTCGAGACGCGGCAATCGGCTGACGGCACGGAACAGTGGCTGAACTGGGTCGTGCGCCTGCGCGGCGCGGCGCTCATCGGCTATGTCCAGGCCACCATCGGCCGTGAGGGTCGTGCAAGCATCGCCTATGTCTTCTCCAGCGCCAGCTGGGGGCGCGGCTACGCCAGCCAGGCCGTCGATATCATGATGGCCGAGCTCGCCCTGCACTATGAGGTCCGCCGATTCTTCGCCACGTTCAAGCGCGAGAACCAACGTTCCTGCCGGCTGCTCGAGCGACTGGGTTTCGCGCTCGCCTCGCCGGCGCTGCACGTTGAACAGGACGTGGAGCCAGACGAATTTCTGATGTGGCGCGACGCCGCTCGCGCGGACGGCTGATCGATGCACGCGCTCGAACTGAGAATTCCGCCGCCGGTCGTCGCACTTGCGATCGGCGCGGCGATGTGGGGAATCTCGCTGGTCGTCCCGCCCATTGCGCCTCCCTCGTCATGGCGGATGGCCATCACGATCGGACTTGCGTGCGTGGGCATTGGCATCGACGTCATCGGCGCCGTCTCGTTCTTCCGCGCGAGGACCACCGTCAACCCAATGAAGCCGGCAGCGACGTCAACGCTGGTGACGTCCGGCATCTATCGATACACGCGCCATCCCATGTATGTCGGTCAGGCCGTGGTGCTGCTTGCGTGGGCGATCTGGATCGCATCCATCCCGGCCTTGCTCGGGCTGCCGGCTTTCGTTCTCTACCTCAATCGCTTTCAGATTGCGCCGGAAGAAAGGGTGCTTGCAGGCGTCTTTGGCGACGCCTACGCTGCCTATCGAGCCCGGGTACGCCGATGGTTATGACCGCGACGGCTCTTCGAGGGACCACCTGGATGGCGGAGACTGAATCCATGCCCGACCCAATCGTGCAGCCTGAAGCGTCATCCTTCGACGGCGGCTGCGCCTGCGGCGCCGTCCGCTTCCGCTTGCACAAGGTGCCGATGTTCGTGCATTGCCGCCACTGCACGCGATGCCAGCGCGAAACCGGCGGGCCGTTCGCCCGTCACGCCGACCTTTGCGGGTTATTACGATGCGGCGAAGCTCTGGCCCCCGGCAAGCCTCGCGCGCTATGCTGCGGCGAAGGCCGCCAAAGCCGGGACCGCCAAGCAGGCCGCGCCGCGCGCCCGCAGGCAGGTTTGACACCCAAGGAGAGCCGCATGAAGCCCACCCTGTCACCGGTCAAGGCGATGTCGTGGCTGGCGCTGGCCATGATCGCGTGGCCTGCCCTGGCCGCCGACTACCCCGCACCCAAGGAAGGCAGCTGGGTCGTGCGCGACTTCCGCTTTCACACGGGCGAAGTCCTCCCCGAGCTGCGGCTCAACTACACGACGGTGGGCGCGCCCACGGGCGAGCCGGTGCTGATCCTTCACGGCACCACGGGATCGGCCGCCAGCATGCTGACGCCGGCGTTCGCAGGCGAGCTCTTCGGCGCGGGCCAGCCGTTGGATGCGGCGCGCTACTACATCATCCTGCCGGACGCCATCGGCACCGGAAAGTCGGGCAAACCGTCGGACGGTCTGCGCGCGAAGTTCCCCAAATACAACTACGACGACATGGTCGACGCCCAGTACCGGCTGGTGAAGGAGCATCTGGGTATACGCCACCTGCGCCTGGTGCTGGGCAATTCGATGGGCGGCATGCAGTCCTGGATCTGGGCGGGCAAGTATCCCGACTTCATGGATGTGGCCGTGCCGATGGCGTCGATGCCCACCGAGATGTCCGGCCGCAACTGGATGATGCGTCGCCTGATCACCGATTCCATTCGCAACGACCCCGAATGGATGAACGGCAACTACACGAAGCAGCCGCGGAGCGCGCAGTTCGCCTCCGTGTACTTTGCCATCGGCACCAACGGCGGCAACCAGGGACTCTACAAACTCGCGCCGACGCGGGAAAAGGCGGACAAATTGCTCGACCAGCGCCTGTCCTCGCCCTTTACCGGGGATGCCAACGACTACCTCTACCAATGGGATTCGTCGCGCGACTACAACCCGTCGGCCAACCTCGAGCGGATCAAGGCCACCATGCTGGTGATCAATTCCGCCGACGACGAACGCAACCCGCCGGAGCTTGGCGTGCTCGACCGCGAGATGAAGCGCGTGAAGAATGGCCGCGTTTTGCTGATTCCCGGCAGCGACCAGACGTTCGGTCACGGCACCACCGGGCAGGCCAGGTTCTGGAAGCAGCAACTCGGCGAAGTGCTGCAGGCCGCACCGCGCAGCGCGCCATAGGCTCCGCGCGGAGGCGCAATGCATCATGTCGGGATCGAGACGGACGACCTCGATGGATTGGTCGCCCGGATGACGTCGCGCTGGCATGTGTTTCGCAATGCCATTCGCGAGCAGCCGAAGTTCAGATACGTCATGACTGCAGGACCCGACGACCTGTTGCTCGAGCTCTTTCAGTGCCTGGAACCGCAGCGATGGCAGTTGGAAGCGGGTCGCGTCCCCGGATCGACATGAACAATGCCGGCCCCGGACTCGTGGTGCTGTACCGCTGGCGCTTGCATGCGGGGCAGGAGGCGTCCTTCACCGATGCGTGGTCGCGCATCACGGCTCACCTGCGCAACGAAGGCGGTTCGCTCGGATCGAGGCTGCATCGAGGCAACGACGGCCTATGGTACGGCTATGCGCAATGGCCAAGCGAAGCGGCGCGGCAGCTTGCGTTCGCGCAGGCCATCGATCCGTCGGCAAGCGCGCAGATGCGCTCCGCGATCGCCGAAAGCCTGCCCGAAGTGCTGTTGGATCCCGTTGCAGACTATCTGGTGCTGCCGGAGCCACGGCGCGCCTGACCCGACTCTCGATTCGAAGCAACGAAGGCAACAGGAGACGCCACGATGAATGCCGCTGACCTGCGCTCGATCCAGACGCCGCTGAAGGAACACTATCGCGAAGCCCCGGTCGGCTTCCAGAGCATTCACCTGCAGTTCACGCTCGACACCGATGCATCGGACGAGCAGCTGGCAACCCTCATGCGTCTGACCGAGCGATACTGCGTCGTCTACCAGACGTTGGCGCAACCGCCGGCATTGGCGGTCACGCGCAAGCTTGCAGGCGCCTGAAGGGCGCCCGACCACGACCGCAATCCATGGAGGCGCCATCATGACCACCCGAGGCTTTGTCGTTTCCCATGCGCGCGACGCGAGTTTTCAGCGCGGCCTGCGCTCGTTCTTCGAGTATCGCGATCTCGGCATCAAGCACGCAACCGATGGCCGGGTCGAAGCGCACGTCATCCGGGCCGCCGCCGGCACCGAGTTTTCCAGCCAGCCGCATCTGCACCAGACGATCTTCCAGCTCGTGTATGTGCTGAAGGGCTGGATCGAATTCGACTACGAAGGCCAGGGCCGGGTCCGGCTCGAAGCCGGGTCGTGCGTGCATCAGCCGCCGGGGATCCGTCATCGCGAAGTCGGGCATAGCGAGGACGTCGAGATGCTGGAAGTCGTGCTGCCTGCCAATTTCAAGACCGAGGAAGTTATGTCCGTCGACGGTTAGGCGATACCGTTCATGCACGACTACATTTTCGACACGCCGCGCCTTCGCGCCCGTCGCATCGGACCGGCGGATGTCGATGCGCTACACGCCGTCTATGGCGACGCCGACGCGATGCGCTGGGTCGGCGACGGCGTGGCAATCACGCTGCAGCAGTGCCGGCAATGGGTGGAGGTCACGCAGCGCAACTACGCGGCGCGCGGCTACGGCATGTTTGCCGTCGAGCAGAAGCCGGCGGGCGACATCATCGGCTTCTGCGGGCTCGTGCATCCCGGCGGCCAGGCCGAGGCGGAAATCAAGTATGCCTACCTGCGCGAGACATGGGGCCAGGGCTTTGCCACCGAAGCCGCAGCAGCGCTTCTTCACCACGGCCACGCGGCCCACGGTATCCGCCACGTGATCGCCACCGTGGCGCCCGCCAACGCGGCCTCGCACCGCGTGCTGCTGAAGGCGGGCATGCAGATCGGGGCTCTGCGCTCCAACGACGACGGCTCGTTCACGCAGCTCTTCGCGTGGACGCCGGCGTAGCGCTGGCCATTGATCCGATGACCTCGCTTCCCGCCCTTCTCGCCGAGGTTCGCGCCTGTACGCTGTGTTCCGCGCACCTGCCTCTTGGCCCGCGGCCGGTGGTCCAGGTGGGGGCGGCGGCACGCATCCTGATCGCGGGACAGGCCCCGGGCCGCAAGGTGCACGAATCGGGCGTGCCGTTCGACGATGCGAGCGGCGACCGGCTGCGCGATTGGCTGGGCATTTCGCACGACGTGTTCTACGACGCCGGCAAGGTGGCAATCCTGCCGATGGGCTTCTGCTACCCGGGTACGGGAAAATCCGGCGACCTGCCGCCGCGACCGGAATGCGCGCCGGCGTGGCGCGGCGCACTTCTGTCGCGCTTGAAACGCCTGCAACTCACGCTGGTCATCGGCCAGTACGCGCAGGCGTACCACCTCCCCGACGAGGGCGCGACGTTGACGGAAACGGTGCAGGCATGGCGCAGGAACTGGCCGCGGGTTCTGCCGCTGCCTCACCCCAGTCCGCGCAACAACCTCTGGTTGAAGCGCAATCCGTGGTTCGAGCAGGAGGTGCTTCCCGTCCTGCGTGCCCGCGTAGTTGAGGTCCTTGCCCATGCCGGATGAAGTCAGCATCGAACCCCTGCAGGCGGCGGACATTCCCGCGGTTGCCGAACTGGCCCGCGCCATCTGGCGCGAGCATCACGTCAAGTTCGTCAGCGCCGGCCAGGTCGAATACATGCTGCGCAACAAGTACACCGCGGCCGAGCTCGCGCCCTACGTCGGAGGCACGGACCGCTGGCTCGATGTGTTGCGCGTCGGCGGTACGATCGGTGGATTCCTGCGCTGTACGCGCAAGGATCCTGCCGAGCTCAAGCTGGAGGAAATCTATGTTTCGCAGGCGTTGCGCGGCACGGGTATGGGGAGAACGCTTCTGGCTCTGGCCGAGTCGCGGGCGCGGGGGCTTGGCTGCACCTTCGTGATCCTGTACGTCAACCGCGCCAACGACACCGCCGTGCGCGCGTATCGTCATGCCGGGTTCGTCGTACGGAGCGAGCTGGTCGTCGACATCGGCAACGGATACGTGATGGACGACTTCCTGATGGCGAAGTCACTGGTCGATCTCCCGACGGCCCCATAGGCTTCACGGCGCTGAACGCGATGGAGTCCAACGTCGAACTGGTCAAGCCGGACTTCGTCTTGCGCGAGTCCTATCGCGGGCTGGTCGACGAATTCGTGACGGCAGGCGAAAGCCTCGTCCCCTTCGTGCTTGCCTTCGACAACGCCGACTTTCCGGGCTTTCTCGACCGCCTCGCCGACTGCGCCCGCGGCAGCGATATTCCTGCGGGCTTCGTCGCCCACTCCACCTGGTGGCTGGTGCGGGATCGAAGCGAGGTCGTTGGTGTATCGAACATCCGGCACGCACTCACTGCAGGGCTGCGGCGCGAAGGCGGCAACATCGGCTACGGCATCCGCCCGAGTGCGCGCCGGCAGGGGCTTGGCGTTACGATATTGCGGCAGTCGCTTGCGCGCGCGGCGGAACTCGGCATGCAACGGGTTCTGGTGACGTGCGCGAAGGCCAATGCCGGCTCGGCGCGATCGATCGTGCGCAATGGAGGCGTCCTTGAATCCGAAGAGTACCTGCAAGCACGTGGCGAAATCGTCCAGCGCTACTGGATCGAGACACGGCCCGGCGCCGTCGGCTGATCCACAGTCGCCCCTGCTCCCGCGTCGAACCGTGCTCGGCCTCGTCGCCGGCGTCGTGGTGGGCGCCGTGTGGGCGCCCGCTCGCGCCCGCGAGCCGGCACCGGCGATCGTGCAGCCCGCGGCGCCGGGCCGCGAAGGATTCATGGCCCGCGCCTTCGAAATGCGCCGCCTCGCGGTCGAGCGCGGCGACCAGCCCTACGGCGCCGTCATCGTGCAGGGCCAGCGCATTGTCGGCGAAGGCGTGAGCGCGGTCGTGACCAACGTCGATCCGACTGCGCACGCGGAGATGCAGGCCATCCGGGATGCGGCGCGCCGGCTGGGCTCCACGGACCTGTCGAAGTGCGAGATGTACGGCACGTCGCGCGCGTGCCCCATGTGCGAGGCCGGTGCCTACTGGGCCCGTATCGGCAAGCTCTATTACGGGGAGGGGATTGCCGATGCCGGAGCGCCGCGGTTGCGGTGACTGGAAGCGGAGCCTACCTCCCTACGTCCGTGCCGCCGCAATCCCGCGTCCGCGTGGGCCAATCTTGAGTGAG
>JANNKR010000309.1:0-7158 GCA_031396395.1 Betaproteobacteria bacterium | reverse complement strand
ATCGACCGCAGCGAGATCCGTTTCGTGTCGAAGCAGATGGGGGTCAATGTCGAGGGCAAGTTCAGGCGCTGGAAGGCCAACGTGGATTTCAAGCCCACGGATCTTGCCCGTTCCCGCGCCGACTTCGAGATCGACCTCGCCAGCATCGACCTCGCGAGCGAAGAGGCGGAAACCGAGGTCAAGCGCCCCCGCTGGTTCGATACGTCGAATTATCCAATGGCGGTGTTCGCTTCCACCGGACTCAAGGACTTGGGCAGCGACCGCTACGAGATCAACGGCAAACTGACAATGAAGGGGCTGTCGCGCGATATCGCCATTCCGGTCCAGATGAAAAAGGATGCCTCCGGCAACGCCGTCGCCGAAGGCACGTTCACGCTGAAGCGGCTCGACTTCAAGCTCGGCGACGGGCAGTGGGCCGACCCGTCGGTGGTCGCCGACGATGTGCAGGTGCGCGTGCGCATGGTGTTGCCGCGCGCCGCATGACGCGCGATCGCCGCCGTCCGTTCCCGTTTCTCCGTTTCCCCCATCCTCAGGAGCTTCGAATGATGTTGCCGTCCCATCGTATCCTTGCTGCCGTCGCCACTGCGTGCGCCATGCTTGCCGGCCCCAGCGCCGCTTCGCAGGAAGTCTATGTGCTCGATACCAGCCACACGATTCCGATGTTCGAAATCACGCACCTCGGTTTCTCGCAGCAGCGCGGCTCCTTTTCCAATGCATCGGGGCGCATCACGATCGACCGCGCCGCGCGCAAGGGCACGATGGACGTCGTGGTGGCGACAGCGTCGATCAATCCTGGTACCCCGCGCCTGCTGGCGCCGCTGAAAGGCGAGGACTTCTTCAATGTCGAGAAGTTTCCGACCATGACCTACAAGTCGGCGGACCTCCAGTTCGACGGCGAGCAGCTTGTCGCCGTCAAGGGCGAGCTGACGTTGCTGGGCGTCACGCAGCCGGTTGCGCTCAAGGTCACCGCTTTCAAGTGCGGCGCCCATCCATTCAACAAGCGGATGATGTGCGGCGGCGAGGCCAGCGCCACGATCAAGCGTTCCGAGTTCGGGATGAAGTACGGCATTCCTGCCGCGGCCAGCGACGAGGTCCGCATCATCATCCCCTTCGAGGGCATGCGTGAGCCGGCCGTTGCAGGCTAGCAGGCAGTCGCCAACCGTTGCTGCATCCGGCGCACCGCAGCCAGCAATTCGCGGGTGATGCCGGGCTCGCGCACCGAGTGGCCGGCATCGGGCACGACGATGTACTCCGCTTCCGGCCAGGCCTGCGCGAGCGCGCCGGCAGTCACCGGCGGGCACACGATGTCGTAGCGGCCCTGCACGATCGTGCACGGCACATGCCGGATGCGATCGATGCCGGCTAGCAATTCGTTGTCGGCGAGGAACGCGCGATGCACGAAGTAATGCGCCTCGATGCGGGCGATGGCCAGTGCCGCGGCGTCGCTGTCGAACTTGCCGAGTGCCTCGGGCTGGGGCAGCAGCGTCGAACAGGCGCCTTCGTAGCGGTCCCACGCATGGGCAGCGGGAAGGTGGATGGCGGGGTCAGGATCGGTCAGCCGGCGATAGTAGTGGCCGAGCAGGTCACCGCGTTCGGCCTCCGGCAGGAACCCGGCGAACGCGCGCCACGCCTCGGGGAAGATCGTGCGCATTCCGTGCATGAACCAGTCGATCTCGGGCGGGGTGGCCAGGAAGATGCCACGCAACACCAGGCCCGTCACCCGGTCCGGATGCGCCTGCGCATAGGCCAGCGCAAGTGTTGCGCCCCACGACCCGCCGAACAGCATCCAGCGCTCGATGCGCAGGTGCTCGCGCAGGCGTTCCAGATCGGCGATGAGGTTCTGCGTCGTGTTGCCCGCAAGCTCGGCGACAGGGGTCGACTGCCCGGCGCCGCGCTGGTCCAGCAGCACGACGTTCCAGAACGCGGGATCGTAGAAGCGGCGATGGTGTGGCAGGAAGCCGCCGCCAGGCCCACCGTGCAGGAACACCAGTGGCGCGCCGTGGCGATTGCCGCAGGCCTCCCAGTGCATCGTGTGCCCATCGTCGAGAGGCAGGCGCCCGCGCGCATAGGGCTCGATTTCGGGAAACAGTGGCGCGTCGAGGGCACCCCGGCGATTCGCGTCGGTCATGGCAATCGAGGGTCTGGCATCACGGCGACAACGGATCCCGGAAGCGGTCATCGACATCGATCCGGTAGCCGTTGGAGAGCCGGTTGGTTTCGTTGGCAAGCGCCACCACGGCCATCATTTCGTTGAACATCGCCGGGGTCATGCCCTTCGTCGACGCGCTGGCCGTGTGCGACAGGATGCAATACTCGCAGTTGTTGGTGACCGACACCGCCACGTAGATCATCTCCTTGGTCAATGGATCGAGATGTCCCGGCCCCATGACCTCCTTCACCGAGTTCCAGATCCGGCGCAGCGTGGTGGGCTCGTTGGCCAGGATTTTCCAGAAATTGTTGATCCACTCCACCTTGCGCGTGGCGCGGATATCGTCGTACACCGCGCGAACTTCGGGCGACGCATCTTCGTATTCGATCAGCGCAACGATGGCCATGAACTTCTCCGGCAGGTGGCGGCGGCGGCCGCCGGTTCGGGGTTCAAGTGCGCGCGCGAGAGCAGGGTGTCCGGAACCCACATCGCAGCGTCGGTGCAGCGCGCGTCAACCCGCGGCCCAGGGTGTCTTCAAGCGAGTGAATTCCAGCCGATAATTGCTTCGCTCCAGGTCGTAGGCGCCGGCAGCCAGCAGCGCAGGCACGAGCTCGGTGGCGGCACCGTCGACATCGGGCACGCCGTTGCCCTCGATCAGGACGACCCAGGAGGGCACTTGCGTCGTGTCCGCGCGCACACGTTTTTCGGCGGTGTCGAGACTGCTGGCCGCGCGGTCGGCGACGCCAAGATGCAGTCCGACGATGCCCTTGCGATACGCGAGCGGCGGCAACAGCCGGGTGCGCAATGCGCCCAGTAATTCGTCATGCGCGGAGTCAGGCAGCGCGAAGCGCAGGGTCAGCATCACCCCGCCGCAGCCCACGCCGTGCGTGAAGGCCACGCGGCAGATCGAGCGCGCCACGTTGCGAAACGACGGCACCACGCGCTGGGTCCAGGGGGTGGGCGCGTTGAGTCGATTGAGGTAATCCTGCCCGGCCAGCGTCTCGACGCTGTCGGCCTCGTAGAGATTGAAGTACTCGGGTCCGCTGCCAATGACGGCATAGCGGCGCCCGCGGTGAAAGCCCGGGATGCCCACGCGTTCGGGCATGTGCTCGCGGTTATGCCACTCGTGGAATTCGTCGCGCGCGGCCGGCACGATGTCGTGCCAGATGGCGACCGCGCCGAGGCCGGCGAGGCTCAACGGCGTGCTCCCGTGCTGCAGGTGGACGAGGAGAGCCGATTCATGGCGCGCGTGCCAGTGTCACGGCGAGACGGCCAATATCGCCATACTCAATGGTCAGCGGCGTGTCGACCGGGACATCGATGATGCCTGCGTACGAACCCGTGGTCACGATCTGGCCGGCACGCAAATGGTCACCGCGGGCGGCGAGGTAGTTGGCCAGCCACACCAGCGGGTGCAGCGGATGTCCATCCGGGTGTTTGCCCTCGGCCGACTTGATCGTCGCGTCATTGGCGCGCACGACGATGGGGAATGACTCCAGTGCGCGTTCCCAAGGCGCTTCGAACGCCGGCCCGACATAGAGCCCCTGGTTGGCGATGAAGTCCGCCAGCAGTTCCGGATAGGTCACGGTCGCCGGTTCCGCGTATCGGGGCCCGATCAGCTCCAGCACCAGGCGCGCGGCGCCCACGGCGTCGCGCACTTCGGCTTCCGTGTACGGCTGGGCGCGCGGCGGCAGGTCGCGGGCCATCACGAAGGCGATCTCCGGTTCGATCCGGGCCATGTCGCCGGCAATTCGCATCGCACACGGCGAGGCATCATGGATGGTCGGCACGAAGATGGGCGCGGCAATGATCGCGCGTTCGGCCGTGGGCACCGAGCACTTCCAGCCACCAACCGGCATTGCCAGCAACTCGGCGACACGGCACTGGACGGTAATGGCGTCGTCCACCGTTGCCGGGCGCGCCAGTTCGTCAATGCGGGGACCCACGCGGCCCGCGCGCCTGGCCGCAAACAGGTACTGCGCGGCGGCTTCCTGGGCGGTGGTCAACATGGCGTGGTGTCCTGAACGGGGCCGCGCCGGGCAAGTCCGGCACGCGTCCATATTCTGGCATAGCTTCGGCGCGCGCCTGTCGGTTATGCTTCGACTCCGCTTCGACTTGCGAGTGATTGCCCCGATGCCTACCCTAGCCGCGCAATTGACGATGGCCGCGTGCCTGCCCGCGGATGCCGCGGATGCCATGCTGATCGGGCGCGCCTGGGTGCCCGCCGTCAACGGCCCGGTGGTGGTGGCCGTGCGCGGCGACGATCTCGTGGATCTATCCACGCTGGCGCCAACCTCGAGCATGCTGGTGGGCCGTCCGGATGCGGCGGCGCAGGTGCGCGCCGCCAAGGCGCTGCCGCGCATCGACTCGCTGGCCGCGGTGTTGCGCAACAGCGCCGAAGCCGGCCGTGACCCGACGCGCCCATGGTTGCTGGCGCCCTGCGACCTGCAGGCCGTCAAGGCCGCGGGCGTCACGTTCGTGGCCAGCATGCTCGAACGCGTGATCGAGGAGCAGGCGCGCGGCGACCCATCGCGCGCCGAGAGCGTGCGACGCACGATCGTCGGGATCATCGGCGACAACCTGTCGAGTGTCCGTCCCGGTTCGCCGGAGGCGGCGCATCTGAAGGAGGCGCTGATCAAGCAGAACGCCTGGTCGCAGTACCTTGAAGTGGGCATCGGCCCCGATGCCGAGGTGTTCACCAAGTCGCAACCGATGTCGGCGGTGGGCTTAGGCGCCGACATCGGCATTCACCCCAAGTCGGAATGGAACAATCCGGAGCCGGAGATCGTTCTGGCCATCGACAGCACCGGCCGCGTGGCCGGCGCCACGCTGGGCAACGACGTCAACCTGCGCGACTTCGAGGGCCGCAGCGCGCTGCTGCTCGGCAAGGCCAAGGACAACAACGCGTCCACCGCCATCGGCCCGTTCATCCGGCTGTTCGACGAGCGCTTCACGATCGACGACGTGCGCCAGGCGCAGATCACGCTGCACATCGCAGGCCCCGACGGGTTCATGCTCGACGGTCATTCATCGATGGCGATGATCAGCCGCGATCCGCTCGACCTCGCGGGACAGGCGATCGGCGCGCATCACCAGTATCCCGATGGCCTCATGCTCTACCTCGGCACGATGTTCGCACCGACCAAGGACCGGCATGGGCCGGGGCAGGGCTTCACGCACGTCGTGGGCGATGTGGTGACGGTGTCCACGCCCAAACTGGGTGCGCTCGTCAATCGCGTCGAACACACCGACCGCATCGCGCCGTGGACGTTCGGCGCGGGCGCCCTCATGCGCAGCCTCGCGCAACGCAAGCTCATTTGATACGAACCGGATTCCCAACATGGCTCAACTGTTCAAGAACCTGATCAATGGCGAGTGGGTGGCCGGCGCCACCGTGTCGGTCAATCGCAATCCGTCGGATACCAGCGACGTGGTCGGCGAATATGCGCAAGCGGACGCCGAGCAGACCCGAACGGCCATTGCCGCTGCGAAGAAGGCGTTTGGCACGTGGTCCACCGGCTCGATCCAGGAGCGCGCCAACATCCTCGATCGCGCCGGCACGGAAATCATCGCGCGCAAGGACGAGCTGGGTGCGCTCTTGTCGCGCGAGGAAGGCAAGACGCTGCCCGAGGGCATCGGCGAGGCCATGCGCGCCGGCCAGATCTTCAAGTTCTTTGCCGGCGAAGTGGTGCGGCTGACGGGCGACAAGCTGCCGTCGGTGCGTCCCGGCGTGGATGTCGAGGTCACGCGCGAGCCGCTGGGCGTCATCGGGCTGATCACGCCGTGGAATTTTCCGATCGCGATTCCGGCGTGGAAGATCGCGCCCGCGCTGGCCTATGGCAACACCGTCGTGTGCAAGCCGGCCGATTTGGTACCCGGCTGCGCGTGGGCGATTGCCGACATCCTCGTTCGTGCCGGCCTGCCCGCCGGTGTGTTCAACCTCGTCATGGGCCGCGGGTCGGTGGTCGGGGAGACGATGGTCAATCATCCCGACGTGATCGGGATCAGCTTCACCGGCAGTGTCTCCACCGGCCGCGCGCTGGCGGCCAAGGCCATTGCGCGCATGGCCAAGGTGCAGCTGGAAATGGGCGGCAAGAATCCGCTGGTGGTGCTGGACGATGCCGACCTGGCCACGGCGGTGAATGTCGCCGTGCAAGGCTCGTATTTCTCGACGGGCCAGCGCTGCACGGCCTCGTCGCGGCTGATCGTCACCGACGGCATCCATGATCGCTTTGTCGCGGCGGTCATCGACAAGCTGAAGGTGCTGAAGGTCGACAACGCATTGTCCGCCGGTACCGAGATCGGCCCGGTGGTGGACCAGAGCCAGCTCGACCAGGACATGAAGTATCTCGAAATCGGCAAGAACGATGGCGCAACGCTGGCCGTGGGTGGCGAACGCCTGAAGCGCGCCACCGAAGGTTTCTACATGGCGCCCGCGTTGTTTACGGGTGCCACCAACACGATGCGCATCGCGCGCGAGGAAATCTTCGGTCCCGTGGCCGCGGTGCTGCGTGTGAAGGACTATGACGAGGCGCTGGCCGTGGCCAACGACACCGAGTTCGGGCTCGCCTCGGGCATCGTCACCACGTCGCTTAAACACGCGTCGCACTTCAAACGGCACGCGGAAGCAGGCATGGTGATGGTGAATCTGCCCACTGCGGGAGTGGACTATCACGTGCCCTTCGGCGGTCGCAAGGGCTCAAGCTACGGATCGCGCGAGCAGGGCCGCTATGCGGCGGAATTTTTCACGACGGTCAAGACGGCCTATACGGCGCCCTGACCGCTGCGATGTCGAGCATGCCGCTGCGATCTCGGGCACGCCGATAGCGCTGTAGGCGAGGCTTCAGCCTCGCGGGGTGAATGCGGCATCGACCCCGCGAGGCTGAAGCCACGCCCACATTTTGGTGCGGAGCGGGGGCGGGCGGCGCCGCCCCGGGGGGGAAGAGATAAAAATTAAACAAGGGGCCGACCCCCAAATGGATAAGCGGGGCCCCCCCCCCCGGGGCGCC
>JANNKR010000261.1:0-7788 GCA_031396395.1 Betaproteobacteria bacterium | reverse complement strand
ACCGCTTTCCAGTTGAATTGGAGGGGCCGTCGATTTGGCCCCGACTTCAACTGGAAAGCGGTACCGCGACCGCCAGCGCGGCCTGCCCACAAGACTGAGCCCAACTGCGACGACCGCCAGCGCGGCCTGCCCGCAGGACTTGGCCGTGCTATCACGACCGCCCGTGCGGCCTGCCTGCATAACTCGGCCCATCTACCTCGTCGGCAGATGTTGCGGACATGTAAATCGAAAATCGGGCGTCGTACGCACCAGCGCAGTGCGGAGCACCCTCAGGCTGCCGTTTCGCGACCCATATCGCGAACGACGCATTGCTGGCGGCGCGAGACCGGGAGCGTCTCGTCGAGGCCCGTCAACAGCACTTCCCAATGCGAGTCGCCGTCGTCGTTGGCGCGGCGCTCGAAGCCGCGGATGAAATCCCGCGCAACGAGGCAGTTGCGGTGCACGCGGACGAAGCGCGATCCGAATTCGGATTCGAGCTTGGTCAGGGACTCCTCCAGCAGGTATTCGCGTTGCGCCGTGCGGATCGTGATGTATTTCAGCTCCGCCTTCAGGTAGACGATCTCGTCGATTGGCACCAGCACCACCCGCGACCGCTCGGTCACCGAAAGGAAGCGCCGCGCGGACGTGGCCATCTGCGCCAGCTTTTCGGCGCTGACGGGTTTCAGTCGCGGCACCTTCTGCAAGGCGCCCAGCAATCGTTGCACCCGGATCGGCTTCATCAGGTAGTCCACAGCGTTCACCTCGAAGGCCTGTACTGCGTGTTCATGGAACGCCGTCGTGAAGATCACCACCGGCGGATGGGGAAACTTGAGCAGGTGTCGCGCGAACTCGATACCGTCCATGTCGGGCATGTGGATATCGGTCAGGACGAGATCCACGGGTGCCGAGGCCAGCAGATCGAGCGCCTCGCGGCCATGCTGGGCCTCTCCGATCACCGCCAGAGGCAGCGCCGAACTGCAATCGTCGAGCAGGTCGCGCAGGCGCCGGCGGGCAGGCGCCTCGTCATCGACGACCAAAACGCGCAACAGGGGTTCAGACATGGACAGGCTCCCGGCCGCCGCCGAGCACGCCGCGCTCGAGGGTCGCGCCCTCATCGGGCAGCGGCTTGCCGCGTCCGCCGGTTCTTGATGCATTGGCATCGGTGGCACCATCGGGGCCCGCGGTGCGGTAAGGCACACGGATATGCACTTCGTATCCGTCCTTGGTGACACGCGAATCGAGGCTGGCTTCGGCATCGTAGTGCAACGCCAGGCGTTCCTTGATGTTGGCCAGCGCCATCTTGTTGCCCGAGTGATGGCGGCCACCGTCGGCGCAATAGGGGTTGCGCAGGATCGCATGCACTTCGCCACGGGAAAGGAACAGATTGATCGACACCATGCCGGCCGAACTCGACGGCTCGATGCCGTGGTAGACGGCATTTTCGAGCAACGGTTGCAGCATCAACGGCGGCACCAGCGCATCGCCGGGCATGCTCTTGATGTTCCAGTCGACCTGAAGGCGATCGCCCAGGCGCAGCTGCTCGAGCTCGAGATACTGACGGCATAGCTCGACCTCGTCGGCCAGCGGGGCCAGATCGCGATTGTCGCGCATCAGCACGCGAAAGAGATCCGCCATGTCCTGCAGCGCCGCTTCCGCCCGCCGCGGTTCGCTGCGCATCAGCGACAGGACGGCATTGATGCTGTTGAACAGGAAGTGCGGGCGAATGCGCGCCTGCAGCGCCTGCAGCCGGGCCTCGGTGATCGCGGGCGACAAGGCGCGGGCACGCAACTGGAAAAAATAGAGCAATGCGGCAACGCACAACAACGCCCACAGCAACCAACTCAGCAAGCTTGCGGCAGGCTGCGGGTCAACGCGCTCGAACAGGGCGAAGAGCACTGTCCCTGTGATCACCACCACCAGCGCAATCACCCCGGCACCCAGCCGCAGCGGTTGCCGGGAAAGCCAGGGGGCCAGCACCCAGAGTACCGCCAGCACCAGAAACAGGTAGGGCTCGACCACGGTGGTGAGTCGCGACCATTCGCCGATCAGCCCGGCCGGACTGGCCACGCGCGCAAGGGCATAAAGCGCCGCGCCCGCGTTGACCGCCAGGATCACGCGCAGAATCGTCCCCAGGTTGCGGAGGTCAGGCATCGGGGGTGAATGCACGTTGTGTTTTATAATCGACGGCATAACGTTGCCTGTATGCAAGCATCATGCCCGTCCGGGGGCAGTGAATGGCGGCGGCCGGCAATGGACCCGTGACCCCGGGGCCTGCCTCAGCCCGGCGGGCTCCAGTCCTTCACCGGCGGAACCGCTGCCGCATTGTCAGGAAGTGGGTCCTTCGACGCAAGACTAACGTTGGCGCCAACCCATGACCGACCACGATCCCCTGCCGCCAGCCACGCCCGCTTCCGCGGGAGGCTGGTCCGGCCGTTTTTCCGAACCAGTGACGGAAATTGTCAAGCGGTATACGGCGTCGGTCGATTTCGACCGCCGCCTGGCGGACGCGGACATCGACGGTTCGCTCGCGCACGCGCGGATGCTGGCCGCGACGGGCATCCTGACCGCAGTCGACCTGGCTGCAATCGAGCGCGGGCTGGTCCTGATCCGGGCCGAGATTCACGAGGGCCGGTTCGTCTGGTCGCGGGACTTGGAGGACGTGCACCTCAATATCGAGAAACGGCTGACCGCGCTGGTCGGCGACGCCGGCAAGCGGCTGCATACCGGGCGTTCGCGCAATGACCAGATCGCGACCGACGTGCGGCTGTGGCTGCGCGGCGAGATCGACGCGCTGGCGCAGCACCTGGCTGCGCTGCGCAACGCACTGATGGATGTGGCAGAACAGCATGCCGAGACCATCATGCCCGGCTTCACGCATCTGCAGGTTGCCCAGCCCGTCACCTTTGGCCACCACCTGATGGCCTACGAATCGATGTTTGCGCGCGACGCCGAGCGCCTTGCGGATTGCCGCAAGCGGGTGAACCGGTTGCCGCTGGGCGCCGCCGCGCTGGCCGGGACATCGTTTCCGATCGACCGTGCCCACGTGGCGCGCGCGCTCGGCTTCGACAGCATTGCCACCAATTCGCTGGACGCCGTGGCCGACCGCGATTTCGCGATTGAGTTCGAGGCAGCGGCCGCGCTGATCATGGTGCACCTGTCGCGCTTCTCCGAGGAACTTGTCCTCTGGTCCAATCCGCGCTTCGGCTTCGTTTCGCTGGCTGACCGCTTCTGCACCGGCAGCTCGATCATGCCGCAGAAGAAGAATCCGGACGTGCCCGAGCTGGTACGCGGCAAGTCCGGCCGCGTGATCGGCCACCTGATGGCGCTGCTGGTGCTGATGAAGGCGCAGCCGCTGACCTACAACAAGGACAACCAGGAAGACAAGGAGCCGCTTTTCGACACCGTCGACACGCTCGCCGATTCGCTGGTGATCATGACCGACCTCGTCGGTGGCGGCCTCAACGTCAACGCGCAGCGCATGCGCGAAGCGGCGCGCGAGGGCTTTGCCACCGCCACCGATCTCGCTGACTACCTGGTGCGGCACGGACTGCCGTTTCGCGACGCCCACGAAGCGGTCGCGCGCGCCGTGCGCCATGCCGAGTCCAGGGGTTGTGACCTGTCCGATCTGCCGGTAGCGGAGTTGCGCCAGTTTGCCGCAGAGGTGGGTGACGACGTGCACCAGTTCCTGACGCTCGAAGGGTCGGTGGCGAGCCGCGACCATCCCGGAGGAACCGCGCCGGCGCAGGTGCGCGCGGCCATTGCCGCCGCGCGCCGGTCGCTTGCCGGGCCATGAACGGCGCACCTGCGCCAATCCACAGTGCATTCGATGAAGGAATACCGATGAAGGTTGCGTTTCTTGGGCTGGGGGTCATGGGTTACCCCATGGCGGGACACCTTGCCCGCGCAGGGCACGATGTCACCGTATTCAACCGCTCACCAGCCAAGGCGGCGGCCTGGGTCGCCGCGTACGGCGGCGCCAGCGCGGCCACGCCGCAGGCCGCCGCGCGCGATGCCCAGATCGTGCTGATGTGCGTGGGCAACGACGACGATGTGCGCGCCGTGGTGACGGGGCCGAAGGGCGCGCTGTCCGGCATGAACGCAGGCGCGATCCTGGTCGACCATACCACCGCGTCCGCCCAGGTTGCGCGCGAGATGAGTGCCGCCACCTCCGCGACCGGCGTGCAGTTTCTGGATGCCCCCGTCTCGGGCGGCCAGGCCGGGGCGGAAAACGGCAAGCTTACGATCATGGTCGGCGGCGAGTCCACGACGTTCGCTCGCGCCGAACCGGTGCTGTCGCAATACGCGCGCGCAGTGACGCTGATGGGTCCTGCGGGCGCCGGCCAGCTCACCAAGATGGTGAACCAGATCTGCATCGCAGGTCTGGTGGAAGGGTTGTCCGAGGGCATCAACTTCGCGATGCGCGCCGGTCTCGATCCGGAACGCGTGATCGACGTCATCTCGAAGGGCGCCGCACAATCGTGGCAGATGGAAAATCGCGGCAAGACGATGATCGCCGGCAAGTTCGACTTCGGCTTCGCGGTGGACTGGATGCGCAAGGACCTGGCGATCTGCCTCGCGGAGGCACGGACCAACGGCGCGGCGCTTCCCGTGACGGCGATCGTCGACCAGTTCTATGCGCAGCTGCAGCGCCGGGGCGAGGGCCGCGCCGATACGTCGAGCCTCATCCGGCTGCTCAACGAAAGCTGATGGGGCGTCCGGCCCAAACTTCGCGGTGGGTGCGCCGGGTCTGGCGCGTACTTGGCGCGGCGGTGCTCGCGGCCTGCCTGCACGCCGGCGCGCAGGCAGCGTCCATCGAGTTCAACAGCGCCTGGATGCGCCCGGCGCTCGCCGGGCAGGCGGCGCGGGCCTACGTCGACATCAAGAGCGACACGACGCTTACGCTGACGGCGGCGTCAGCACCGGTCGCACGCGCGATCGAATTCGTGGTGGTCGGCGGCAATGCCGAAGAGACGGTCGTGGCCACCGTGCCGATCACGTCCGGCACGCCAGTGCGCCTCGCGTTTCGCGGCAATCACCTGCGCCTGGTCGATGTCAGCCGCGACATCAGGGCCGGCGAGCAGATTCCGGTGACGTTGTCCTTCGCGGACGCCGAAGGCCGCGTAATCCGCGAGACGGCCACCGTCGTCGTGCGTGGCGTCACGGCGCCGGCAGCGGGATCCGATCCCCGTCGACCATGACGATCTCGTAGGTCACTTCGGCCGTCTTGGCCAGCATGATCGTGGCCGAGCAGTACTTGTCTTTCGACAGCTTGACGGCCCGCTCGACCTGCTTCGGGTCCAGGCCGCGGCCGGCCACGGTGTACACGAGATGGATGCGCGTGAAGACCTTGGGGTCTTCCGCCGCACGATCCGCGCGTGCCGTGACCACGCAGTCGGCCAGCGGCTGCCGCCCTCGGCGCAGGATCAGCACCACGTCGAAGGCCGAACAGGCGGCCATGCCCGTCAGCAGCAATTCCATCGGCCGCATGCCGAGATTGCGGCCGCCGTGCTCGGGCGCCCCGTCGATGACCACGGCGTGCCCGGAGCCGGACTGGCCGGCGAAGGTCATGCCCTCGATCCACTTGATCCTGGTTTCCACGGTCTTCCTTCCCTCTCTTTGATGTGCAAGGCCTGCAAAGTCAGTGTGTGCTCACATTCAGGTACTGCTCATGCCCTGCTCGAACACTGTCCATGCTGCTACGCAGCAATCGAGCTTGAATTGTGCAATGCGGTATGCCAATATCGTGGCGTCTGCGGCCTCGCCGTACTCCTCCTTCGGCACCGCGGACGCATTCCTCCATTCTCCTCCTATGGTGGAATCTTCAAGGCGCGGTCTCCGGATCGCGCCTTTTTTTATCCCGGCCGCGATCCGGTTGCTGCAGGCCGTTGCCGCTGTAGGCGAGGCTTCAGCCTCGCGGGTGCGCGGCATCGAACGCGCGAGGCTGAAGCCTCGCCTACGATCCAGCCCAACGGGTCTTGCCGGGGACCCAAAGGGACTTGCCGGGGAAACACCCGCCTGGCTTGACGAAAAGCGTCCATAAATAGTACGATAGCGGACTTTGCTGACCGAACATCCATTGAGAACCGCACCATGAAGACCTTCTCCGCCAAGCCCACCGACATCACCCGGGACTGGTTCGTCGTCGACGCCACCGATCAGGTCCTGGGCCGCCTTGCCAGCCAGATCGCGCTGCGCCTGCGCGGCAAGCACAAGCCGATCTACACGCCGCACATGGATACCGGCGACTTCATCGTCGTGACCAACGTCGAGAAGTTGCGGGTCACGGGCAACAAGGCCGAGGACAAGCTCTACCACCGCCACTCGGGCTACCCGGGCGGAATCTACACGACCAATTTCAGCAAGATGCAGGCGCGCTTCCCGGGCCGTGCGCTGGAAAAGGCCGTGCGCGGCATGCTGCCCAAGGGGCCGCTGGGCTACGCAATGCTGAAGAAGCTCAAGTACTACACGGGACCGGCGCATCCGCATTCGGCGCAGCAGCCGAAGCCGCTCGCCCCCGTCAAATAACCGCCTGCATATACACACAGCGCAACGAAGAACGGATTCCCATGATCGGCAACTATTACTACGGCACGGGCCGCCGCAAGACCTCGGTGGCACGCGTGTTCCTGAAGCAGGGCTCGGGCAAGATCGTCGTCAACGACAAGCCCATCGATGAGTTCTTCGCCCGCGAAACGGGCCGCATGGTGGCGCGCCAGCCGCTGGTGCTGACCAACCACACCGCCACGTTCGACATCATGGTCAACGTCCGCGGCGGCGGCGAATCGGGCCAGGCCGGCGCCGTGCGCCACGGCATCACCCGCGCGCTGATGGACTACGACGCACAGTTGAAGCCCACGCTGTCGAAGGCCGGTCTCGTCACGCGCGACGCACGCGAAGTCGAACGCAAGAAGGTCGGCCTCCACAAGGCGCGCCGCCGCAAGCAGTTCTCGAAGCGCTAAGCGCTCCGTCGAGCCAGCTTCCCGCAGAAGGCCGCCGTCGAGGCGGCCTTTTGCATTTCCGCTAGAATCGCTCCTCCCCGATACGAGGTCACACCATGGTCAAGATCGGCATCGTCGGCGGCACCGGCTACACCGGCGTCGAACTGCTCCGGATCCTCGCGATGCACCCGCAGGCCGAAGTGCGCGCCATCACGTCGCGCGGCGACGCGGGCACGCGCGTCGTCGACATGTTCGCGAGCCTGCGCGGACACTACGACCGCCTGCAGTTCACCGCGCCGGATGCCGCCGACCTCGAGTCCTGCGCTGTCGTGTTCTTCGCGACCCCGCATGGCGTCGCGATGGCGCAGGCTCGTGGCCTGGTTGCTGCCGGCGTGAAGATCATCGACCTTGCTGCCGATTTTCGGCTCCGCGATGCCGCGATGTTCGAGCGCTGGTACAAGATGCCGCATGCCTGCCCCGATCTGCTGGCCGAGGCCGCGTACGGGTTGCCGGAATTCCATCGCGATGCGATTCGCCGTGCGCGGATCGTGGGCAACCCAGGCTGCTATCCAACGTCGATGCAACTTGGCCTCGTTCCGCTGCTCGAAGCGGGAATCGTCGACAGCGAACACTTGATTGCCGACTGCAAGTCGGGGGCGTCGGGCGCCGGGCGCAAGGCCGAGGTCGGGCTCCTGCTTGCCGAGGCCTCGGACAACTTCAAGGCCTACGGGGTGGCCGGTCATCGGCATCACCCAGAAACCGTGCAGGAACTGGCATCCCGCAGCAAGACCCCGGTTAACCTGGTTTTTACGCCGCACCTGCTGCCGATTATCCGGGGCATCCACTCCACGCTGTACGCGCGGCTGACGCG
>JANNKR010000182.1:0-17103 GCA_031396395.1 Betaproteobacteria bacterium | reverse complement strand
AACTCGGGCCTGGCCCGAGTTGGAAATGGTGGTCTGTCCCTGATTTACCTACAGGCCGCGCGCGATCCGCGCGTAGGCGGAGTGATTGTGGATCGACTCGAAGTTTTCCGCCTCGACGGAAAAACCGTCGAAGCGCGGATCGGCCGCCAGCCGGGCGGCCACGCCGCGGACCAGGTCCTCGACGAAGCGCGGATTGTCGTACGCGCGTTCCGTGACGTATTTTTCGTCGGCGCGCTTCAGGATGCCGTAGAGCTCGCAGGAAGCCTCTTCCTCGGCAATCCGGATCAGGTCGTGCACCAGCACGGATGCCTTCGGCCGCACGACGATGGTCACGGTCGAGCGCTGGTTGTGCGCGCCGTACTCGGATATTTCCTTGGAACACGGGCACAGCGACGTCACGGGCACGGCCACCGACACGGTGGCGCTGTACCGGCCGCCGGCCAGTTCGCCCGTCAGCCGCACCTCGTAGTCAAGCAGGCTGGCCACGCCGGAGACCGGCGCGAGCTTGCGCACGAAGAACGGAAATGCCAGTTCGATGCGGCCGCCGGGCGCGTCGAGGCGCGCCACGAGATCGTCCAGCAATACGCGCATGCCGGCCACCGTCAACGGCGGTGCGCCCGGGACTGCGCGCTCTTCGAGCAGCATCACCAGCCGCGACATGTGCGTGCCCTTGCGATCCTCGGCCAGCGCGACGGCCACGCTCGCAAGCGCGATGGTGGGCTGCGCCAGCCCGTCGCGATCGGCGAACTGCAGCGGGTATCTGATGCCGCGAATGCCCACCTGATCGATCGCCAGATGGCGGTCGTCGCGTGCCGACTGCATGTCGGGGATCGGCATCAGGGTACCGGGATGGTCGGGACGGTTCATGGAAGTCTCGGCGGCATTGTACGGGACGGTCGGGGTCAGGCTGCCGGCTTCGCCCACGATGCTGCGGGGCGCGCGGGGAAGCGCCGGCGCACCGCGCTGGCGATGCCCTCGGCGTCGAGTCCCACATGCGCGAGCAGGAACGCGGGGTCGCCGTGGTCGATGAACTGATCCGGCAGGCCAAGGTGAAGGATGGGTGCCGCGAAACCCTCGGCCGCGAGCGCTTCGGCCACCGCGCTGCCGGCACCCCCCGCGACCACGTTTTCCTCGATGGTGACCAGCGCATCGTGGTCGCGCGCCAGCCGGACCACGAGGTCGAGGTCGAGCGGCTTGACGAAGCGCATGTTGACGACGGTGGCATCGAGTTCCTCGCCGGCCGCCATGGCGGGCTGCACCATCGAGCCGAATGCCAGCAATGCGATCCGGTGCGTGCGCCGCTTCGTCTCGCGCCGCAGTTCCGCCTTGCCGATCGGCAGCGCATGCATCACCGGTTCAATCGCCACCCCCGGTCCCGCGCCACGCGGATAGCGCACGGCCGCCGGCGAGCCCAGCGTAGCCGCCGTGTAGAGCATCTGCCGGCACTCGTTCTCATCCGACGGCGTCATCACGGTCGTGTTGGGCAGGCAGCGCAGGTACGACAGGTCGAACGCACCGATGTGCGTGGCGCCGTCGGCACCGACGATGCCCGCGCGATCGATGGCGAACACCACCGGCAGGTTCTGCAGCACGACGTCATGGATCAGCTGGTCGTAGGCACGCTGCAGGAAGGTGGAATAGATCGCCACGACCGGGCGCATGCCTTCGCACGCCAGACCCGCGGCAAACGTCACCGCATGCTGCTCGGCAATGCCGACGTCGAAGTAGCGTTGCGGGAACTGCTGCGAGAACTTGACCAGCCCCGATCCCTCGCGCATCGCGGGCGTGATGCCGACGATGCGTTCGTCCAGCGCGGCCATGTCGCACAGCCAATTGCCGAACACCTGCGTGTAGGTGGGCTTGCCGGGAGGCTTGCTCACCATGCCGACCGCGGGATCGAACTTGGTGACCGCGTGATAGGTGATGGGCTCGGCTTCCGCCTTCGGATAGCCGTAGCCCTTCTTGGTGATCACGTGCAGGAACTGCGCGCCCGGCATGCCGCGGACGTTGGCCAGCGTGCGCACCAGCGTCTCGAGGTCGTGGCCGTCGATCGGTCCGATGTAATTGAAGCCGAACTCCTCGAACAGCGTGCCGGGCAGCAACATGCCCTTCATGTGCTCCTCCCAGCGCCTGGCCAGGTCGTGCACCGGCGGCAGCTTGGCCAGCACTTCCTTGCCGCCGCGGCGGACCGTGTTGTACAGGCGTCCCGACAGTATCTTGGCGAGGTAATTGTTGAACGCGCCCACCGGCTCGGAAATCGACATCTCGTTGTCGTTGAGGATGACGAGGATGTTGGTACCCTGCGCGTTGTTGAGCGCCTCGAACGCCATGCCCGCGCTCATCGCGCCGTCGCCGATCACCGCCACCACGTGCCGCTCTTCGTGCCTTAGTTTCGCTGCGATCGCCATGCCCAGCGCGGCGGAGATCGACGTCGACGAATGCGCGGTGCCGAACGTGTCGTACTCCGATTCGCCGCGGCGGGGAAACCCGGAAGGACCGCCCCATTGCCGCAAACCCGCCATCGCCTCGCGCCGGCCGGTGAGGATCTTGTGCGCATAGGTCTGGTGACCCACATCCCAGACAATGCGGTCCTCGGGCGTATCGAAGACGTAATGGAGCGCAACGGTCAGCTCGACGGTGCCGAGGTTGGACGACAGGTGGCCGCCGGTCTGGGCGACCGATTGCAGCAGGAAATGCCGCAGTTCGCGCGCGAGGTCGTGCAGCTGCGCGCGATCGAGCAGGCGCAGATCGGCGGGACTGTTGATGCGTTCGAGCAGCGGAAACATGGGCGTGGTATTTTCTTCCATCAGTGGCTGCGGCGCGCGATCCAGTCGGCGATTTCCCGCAGGCGACGCGCGGCGCCGCCGAACATGGCCAACGCGGCAACCGCTTCGGCGTGGACGGCGGCGGCACGGCGCCTGGCTTCCGGCAGACCGAGCAGCGTGACATAGGTGGGCTTGTTGTTCGCCGCGTCCTTGCCCGCGGTCTTGCCCAGCACCGCCGCCGAGCCTTCGACGTCGAGAATGTCGTCGACGATCTGGAAGGCCAGGCCCGCCGCGCGCGCGAAGCCGTCGAGCGAAGCCTCTTCCGCGGGCGCCAGCGGACGACCACAGGCCGCCCCGAGCAGCACGGCAGCCCGGATCAGCGCGCCGGTTTTCATCCGGTGCATCGATTCCAGCGCGGGCAGCGGCATCGCGCGCCCCACATGGACGAGGTCGATCGCCTGCCCACCGGCCATGCCGGAGCCCCCCGCCGCGGCGGCCAACAGCACGCATGCGCCGCCGACATCGCGCAGCGGCGCGCCTCCCAGCACCTCGAACGCCCGCGCCTGCAGCGCATCACCCGCCAGCAGGGCCATGGCCTCGCCGAACCGCACATGCGCAGTGGGCTTGCCGCGGCGCAGGACGTCGTTGTCCATGCACGGCAGGTCGTCGTGCACGAGCGAATAGGCGTGAATCATTTCGATGGCGACTGCGGGCGCATCGACCAGCAACGGGTCGGCGCCCGTGAGTTCGCCGGCGGCATAGGCAAGCAACGGCCGCATCCGCTTGCCGCCGCCAAGCACGGCGTAGCGCATCGCGTCGAGCAGCGGGTCGGGCATGCCGGAACCTGGCGACAGCGCACCCTCCAGCCTGTCCTCGATTCGCTGTTGGCGCTCGCCCGACCAGACTTCGAACGCGAGATCAGGATCCATCGCCAGCGTCCGGAGCGAACGGCTTCAACACACCTTGCTCCAGCACCTCGACCTGTTGTTGCGCATCGGTCAGCGCGGCCTGGCAGAAGGCGATCAACGCCGCACCGCGCTTGTAGGCCGCCAGCGACTCCTGCAATGGCATCTGGCCGCCCTCCATCGAAGCCACGAGTGCTTCGAGTTCGGTCAGTGCGGCTTCGAAAGTCCTAGGTGATTCCGGAGGCTTGGCCATGTACGGGGGTGGCGCGCAGTGCGGCGTGGACACGAGATGAGGATGCCGGAAACAGCGTCGCGTCGCGCCGGCAAAACTGCGCTAAGGTCTTGACCTGATGGCGGAAAGCCGATTATGATAACATCTTTTGACGACGCGGCCTGCAACGATTCTTTCGTGCGGCCGACTTAGCAAAGCGGTCCGGGGCGGCTTTTTTCGCAAGACCAAAGCCGTAAGCGTCCCGGGTTGTTGGGTTGGGTTGGTTGCCAGCAACCGATAGGTTACGAAAGGAAAGGCCGATGTCTGACCTCGCTGCGGCGGGTCGTCTGCGTCAGTCCACGACGCAGTTCCCAGTCTCATGGTATTGCGATCCACGTGTCCTCGAAGCCGAACAGCGCCTGCTGATCGCGCGCGGACCCGGCTACGTGGGCCACGAACTGATGGTCCCCCACACGGGCGACTTCCAGGCCCTGCCTGCGCGCGGGGAGGCGCAGATGCTCGTCCGCAATCCGGGCGGCGTCGAACTCCTGTCCAATATCTGCCGGCACCGGCAGGCGCTGATGTTCAACGGGCGGGGCAACGCCAGCAACATCGTGTGCCCGCTGCACCGCTGGACCTACGACCTGAAGGGCGAGCTGCTCGGCGCGCCGCATTTCGCGGACAAGCCCTGCCTCAACCTCGGGCGCACCCCGATGCAGAACTGGAACGGCCTCCTGTTCGATGGTCCCCGCGACGTCGCGCGCGATCTCGAAGCGCTCGGCGTGCGTCATTTCGATTTCTCGGGCTTCATGCTCGACCGCGTCGAGATCCACCGCTGCAACTACAACTGGAAGTCCTTCATCGAGGTCTACCTCGAGGATTACCACGTCGGCCCGTTCCACCCGGGGCTCGGCCAGTTCGTCACCTGCGATGACCTCAAGTGGGAATTCGGTGACGGCTACTCGGTGCAGACCGTCGGCATCAACAACAGCCTGAAGAAGCCGGGCTCGCGCATCTACGAGCGCTGGCACAAGGCCGTCCTCGACTACTATCGCGGCGAAGTCCCCACGCATGGCGCGGTGTGGCTCACCTACTATCCCAACATCATGCTGGAGTGGTATCCGCACGTGCTGGTGATCAGCACGCTGATCCCCGAAGCCGTCGACCGCACGATGAACGTCGTCGAGTTCTATTATCCCGAGGAAATCGCGCTGTTCGAGCGCGAGTTCATCGAGGCGGGACAGGCCGCCTACATGGAAACGGCGAAGGAAGACGACGAGATCGCCGAGCGGATGGATGCGGGCCGCAAGTTGCTGTACGCCGCCGGCAGGAGCGAGATCGGACCCTACCAGTCGCCGATGGAAGACGGCATGCAGCATTTTCACGAGTACTATCGTCGTGAGATGGAAGCGCATATCGCCCATCTGTAGCTGCCACGCTGTCCGCGTCGCCGCAAGCGCCGGCGCCCATCCTCACCAACGATTGCACCTACGCCATGCTCAACATGCTGGTTTCCACCGCCGCATTGGCCGGGATGCTGGACGATCCCGCGCTCGTGATCTGCGACGTGCGCCACGACCTCGCGCGTCCTGCGGCCTGGGGCGAGGACCAGTTCCGCGCGGGCCACATACCCGGCGCGCGCTTCGTCCATCTCGATCGCATGCTGTCGGCACCCATGACCGGCATCAACGGCCGCCATCCGTTGCCCACGCCCGAAGTCGCAGCTGCGCACTTCACCCAACTTGGCATCGCCCGCGACCGGCAGGTCGTCGTCTATGACCAGGGCCCGGGCATGTTCGCGGCGCGGATGTGGTGGATGTTGCGCTGGCTGGGCCACGATGCGGTGGCCGTGCTCGACGGCGGCTACAAGAAGTGGGCCGCCGAGAAGCGGCCGTTGACCACCGGCGAAACAAGTTTCGCGCCGGCCACTTTCTCGATCGGCAAGGTCACGCCGCACGTCAACGCGAGCGGCGTGCGCGCCAGCATCGCGCGACGCACGCTGCTTCTGGTCGACGCGCGCGCACCGGAGCGCTTTCGCGGCGAAACGGAACCGCTCGATCCGGTGGCCGGCCACATCCCGGGCGCGCGCAATCGTCCGTACACCAGCAATCTCGAAACCGACGGCACGTTCAAGCCGCCCGCGGCGCTGCGCGCGGAATGGGAGGCGCTGCTCGACGGCGCTTCAGCCGACGTGGTCGTGCACCACTGCGGCTCGGGCGTCACCGCGTGCCACAACCTGCTCGCCATGGAATTGGCCGGCATGCACGGCACGCGCCTTTATCCCGGGTCGTGGAGCGAATGGTGCGCCGACCGATTGCGCCCAGTGGCCACGGGCCCCGGCTGACCCGCCAGCTCCCCGCTGCGCCGTTGCAGACGACGGGTCAGTCGACGTCGGGCGTGCCGAGCGCGAGCGGCCAGGCGCCAAGTTCGCGATAGACGGGTCCCGCCGGACCCAGTTCCGACCCGACCAGGCACAGCCGGTCAGCCGGCCAGCGCACCGGTTCGCAGCGGGCGCGCGGCTGGGGCTGCACGCAGCGACGGGCCAGCGTGACATGCGGCCGGAAAGCGCGGGCATCCAGAACGAAGCCGGCCCCCGCCAGGGCCGCCGCCAGCGCCGCATGTAACGCGACGATCGGCGGAGGCACCAGCGACGGTGCGACCCAGGCCACGCCGGAGGCCCGCCATGCGCCCAGCGTGTCGAAAACAAGTGTTGCGCCGGCGCGCGGCATGCCCGCGCCCACCCGCTGCAACGCCGGCAATGCCGCCGCCGGAACATCGCCCAGAAAGGCAAGTGTCAGGTGCAGGTGGTCGGAGGACACGGCGCGCCCGCGCGACCGCCGGGCCACGGTGCGGGACAGGTCCCCGAAGGCGGCGCGCACCGCGCTGCTTGGCACCAGCGCAAAGAACAGGCGCGCGGGTCCGCCCGCCTCGAATTCGGCGTCAGGGGCAACGGGAACGACAGTCGGGGCGTCCATGGGACGTCAGACCACGAACTGCCACAGGCGTTCGCGGGCAAACCTGCACCAAGCCACGCCCCCAAAACGACAACGCCGCGAATCCCCCGCCGAGGGCGGGGTTCGCGGCGTCGGCGCAGGGCGCCCGAGACGCTATCAGGCGACGTGCAGGTCGGCCTTCGGCGGGTCGAAGAACTGCTCGTCCTCGGTCGAGCCCTTGAGTGCAGTGGTGGATGCCGCGCTGCCCTGGACCGTTTGCGTCACGGCATCGAAGTAGCTGGTGCCCACTTCGCGCTGGTGCTTCACCGCCGTGAAGCCCTTGGACACGGCAGCAAATTCCGCCTCCTGCATCTCGACGAAGGCCGTCATCTGGTTGCGCGCGTAGCCGTGCGCCAGGTTGAACATCGAGTAGTTGAGGCTGTGGAAGCCCGCCAGCGTGATGAACTGGAACTTGTAGCCCATGGCGCCCAGTTCACGCTGGAAGACCGCGATGGTGGCGTCATCCAGGTTCTTCTTCCAGTTGAACGACGGCGAGCAGTTGTAGGCCAGCAGCTTGCCCGGGAACTTGGCGTGGATCGCGTCCGCGAAGGCGCGCGCGAAGGCGAGGTCCGGCTTGCCGGTTTCGCACCAGATCATGTCAGCGTACGGCGCATAGGCAAGGCCGCGCGAGACCGCCTGGTCAAGGCCGTTGCGGGTCTTGTAGAAGCCCTCCTGCGTGCGCTCGCCGGTGCAGAACGGCTTGTCGATGTCGTCGATGTCGCTGGTGACGAGGTCGGCCGCTTCCGCGTCGGTGCGGGCGAGGATCAGCGTGGGCACGCCCATCGTGTCGGCGGCAAGACGCGCCGCGATCAGCTTGTCGACGGCTTCTTTCGTGGGTACCAGTACCTTGCCGCCCATGTGGCCGCATTTCTTGACGGAGGCCAGCTGGTCCTCGAAGTGCACGCCCGCGGCGCCGGCATCGATCATCGCCTTCATCAGTTCGAAGGCGTTGAGCACCCCGCCGAAGCCGGCCTCGGCATCCGCCACGATCGGCGCGAAGAAATCGATGTCGCCCGTGCCTTCCATGTGCTGGATCTGGTCGGCGCGCACGAACGTGTTGTTGATCCGGCGCACCACCAGCGGCACCGAATTGACCGGGTAGAGCGACTGGTCGGGATACATCTCGCCGGCAATGTTGGCATCCGCCGCGACCTGCCAGCCGGAGAGATAGATGGCCTTCAGGCCGGCCTTGACCTGCTGCATCGCCTGGTTGCCTGTCATCGCGCCAAGCGTGTTGACGAACGGCTCGTCGTTGACGAGCTTCCAGAGTTTCTCCGAACCGCGACGTGCCAGCGTGTGCTCGATGTGGATCGAACCGCGCAGGCGCACGACGTCTTCAGCCGTGTAGCCCCGCTCGATTCCCTTCCAGCGCGGATTCTCCGCCCAGTCCTTCTTCAGTCGCGCAGCTTCGAGGTCGTAGTTCATGGTCTGTTGCTCCCATTGCGTCGGTCATGCCGCCCGCACCAGCGGACGACTCAAGGTTCTGCCAGCCACGCGCCGCAATGAAGCGGGACCGTGTTGGATGAACCTTAGCAAGGGATTGCAGCTGTTGCAAGCGAAAATGGCGCAGTGCGGCACGATAAAAATTACTATAAATCAATTAGTTAAAAATGACTTCCATCCAGTGGAATGAAATGCATACCTTTTGGGCACCAACATGCTGCAAAGCATGTATATCTTATATAAGATATTAGATACGATACTGGAATAACCTATGATAACTATCTGATTATCATGATGGCCTGCCCGACTCGTTCGCGTATGGCGCCTCGTATTGCAATTTCCAGAGGATGGATTCTCGTTCCATAATTTTCGCGTGCCGCCCCCCGTCACCCGTTGCACGCGCGCCACACGCATCGCAACCCGACGCCGGCGCGCGGATCATTGCGGCGACGGCACGACCCGCAATGGCGGCCGTGGGACGTTGGCGCTATCCTATGTTTCGCTGCGCCGAAACAAGCGCCCGATTGCCTCGAGGAGATCACCGTGTCCAAGCCTCACCTGCTGGTATCGCTATTGTTGATCGTCTGCGCGGGCCCGGCCGCCGCGCAGAACGCCGACCCCAATCTGGCCCGCAACATCGCCGCCGGCTGCTCCAATTGTCACGGCACCAACGGCGTGAGCCTGGGCGGCATGCCTTCGCTTGCCGGACAATCGAAGGCCGACCTCGTGCGCAAGATGCAGGACTACAAGACGGGTCGCGCGACGGGAACGATCATGCCCCAGCTCGCCAAGGGCTATACGGATGAGCAGATCGAACTTTCCGCCGGCTGGTTCGCCGCGCAGAAGCCATGAGCCCGCCGGGCCGCCCCAAGGGCGAATTACCCCGTAGCGCGACCGCGCGCAGGGAAATCCAATGAGCCCGCCGGGCCGTCCCAAGGGCGAATTGCTCCGAAGCGCGATAGCGCGGAGGGTATTCCAATGAACACCGGAGACCGACATGGCCATGCAACGACGTGAATTTCTCAAAGCCCTCGGCGCCACCGGACTTGCAACCTCGGCGCTCGGCGGATGTGCCGGCGGGATGCGCACCGGTCCCAAGGTAGTGGTGGTCGGCGGCGGCTACGGCGGCGCCACGGTGGCCAAGTACCTCAACATGTGGTCCAACGGCGCCGTGGACGTGACGCTGGTCGAGACCAACCCTGATTTCATCTCCTGCCCGCTGTCGAACCTGGTGCTGGGCGGCAGCAAGCAGTTGGCGGATCTCACGGTGAGCTACGACGGCCTTAAAAAGCGCGGCGTGCGGGTGATCAACGCCACCGCGATCGCAATCGACACCAGTCGCGGCCTCGTGCGGCTGTCCACCGCGCAGGAACTCCCGTTTGACCGCGTGGTGCTGTCGCCTGGCATTGAGTTCCACTATTACCTGGTGCCCGGATTGAGCAGTCCCGCGGCGCAGGAGAAAGTGCTGCACGCGTGGAAGGCCGGCCCGCAGACCGTCGCGCTGCGCAAGCAGATCGAGGCGATGCCCGATGGCGGTGTCTTCGCCATATCGATCCCGCGCGCGCCGTACCGTTGCCCGCCCGGCCCCTACGAGCGCGCATGCCAGGTCGCGTGGTACTTCAAGCGCGCCAAGCCGCGCAGCAAGGTGCTGATCCTCGACGGCAACGAGGACGTGGTGTCGAAGAAGGGCCTCTTCATGAAGGCCTGGAACGAGGACTACAAGGGCATCGTCGAGTACCGTCCCAACCACGTGCTGACCGATGTCGACGTGGCCACCATGACGCTGAAGTTCGAAACGGCCGACGACGTGAAGGCCAGCGTGCTGAACGTGATCCCGCCACACGGCGCCGGCGCCATTGCCGCGCAAGCCGGCGTGATCACCGCCAACAACCGCTGGTGCGAAGTCGACTTCCTGTCCTTCGAATCGATCAAGGTCCCGAAGATCCACGTGCTGGGCGACGCGATCCAGGTGGCGCCGCTGATGCCCAAGTCCGGGCACATGGCCAACCAGCATGCCAAGGTCGCCGCCGCCGCCATCCTCAATGCATTCGCCGGCATCGCACCCAACCCGGCGCCCGTGATCAACAACACGTGCTACAGCTTCATTACGGACAAGGATGTCGTGCACGTCGCGTCGGTGCACCAATATGACAAGGAAAAGAAAACGTTGGTGACGGTGCCGGGATCGGGCGGCGTCTCGCCCGCGCCATCGGCGCTCGAAGGTGAGTATGCGTTCGCGTGGGCGAAAAACATCTGGGCCGATGCGCTGACCTGAAACGTTGCGGCAGGCGCGCCGCTGCTTCTTCGCTCGCACGAATTATTTTCACGCATGCAGCACGAGCGGCTACGTTTGCTAGGTAAAATTGTACGGCGTTCAAGCGCTATGCGCCGGGTACGGCTTCTTCGACCGGTCGTTTCCTTCCATCCTTCGGAGACCGTATGAATCCGATGCAAAAATTCCTTGTTCTACTCGCCAGCATGGTCGCCGCGATGGTCGTTGCCACGCCGGTTCTCGCGCAGGCGCCCGCCAAGCCGCCTAATATCGTCGTCATCATGGGCGACGACATCGGTATCTGGAACATCGGCGCCTACCACCGCGGCATGATGGCAGGCCGCACGCCCAACCTAGACAGGATCGCAGCCGAAGGCATGCTGTTCACCGACTACTACGCCGAGGCAAGCTGCACGGCGGGCCGCGCCAACTTCATCACCGGCGAACTGCCGATCCGCACCGGCATGACCACGGTCGGTCAGGCGGGTTCACCGATCGGTCTGCCTGCGGAAGCCGTAACGATCGCGACGGTGTTGAAGGGGATGGGTTACGCCACCGGCCAATTCGGCAAGAATCATCTGGGTGACCTGAACCAGTTCCTGCCCACCGTGCATGGCTTCGACGAATTCTTCGGCTATCTCTATCACCTCGACGCGATGGAGGATCCTTGCCACCCGAACTATCCGCAGGACCTCCGGCCCAGGGTCGGACCCCGGAACATGGTCCATTCGTTTGCGACCAGCGTCGACGACGCCACGGTGGAGCCGCGATGGGGCAAGGTGGGCAAGCAGAAGATCACGGATGCCGGTGAACTTTGTCCGAAGCGCATGGAGACCGTGGACGACGAAATCCGCGACAAGGCGCTCACATTCATCGACAAGGCCAAGGCCGACGGCAAGCCGTTCTTCCTGTGGCTCAACCCCACGCGCATGCACATCGTCACGCATCTTTCACCCAAGTACCAGTCGCTGCGCAACTCGAAGAACGGCTGGTCCATCCATGAAGCCGGCATGGCGCAGATGGACGACGACATCGGCATCGTGATGAAGAAGTTGAAGGACATGGGTGTGGACGACAACACGATCGTCATCTTCACCACCGACAACGGCACTGAGGTCTTCACCTGGCCGGACGGTGGGCAGACTCCGTTCATGGGCACCAAGGGCACCGTCTACGAAGGTGGATTCCGCGCGCCGGCGATGATCCGTTGGCCAGGGAGGGTGCCCGCCGGCAAGGTGGAAAACGGCATCATCTCCGGGCTGGACTGGCTGCCGACTTTGGTCGCCGCCGCCGGGAATCCGAACATCGGCGAGGAGTTGAAGAAGGGCAAGACCATCGGCGATCGCACCTACAAGAATTATCTCGACGGCTACAACCAGCTGGACATGATCACCGGCAAGGGTCCGTCGAATCGCCACGAAATCTTCTATTTTGGCGAGAGCGAACTCGGTGCGGTGCGCATCGACGACTACAAGTACCGCTTCATCGACCAGCCCGGCGGGTGGCTGGGCGAAAAGACCAAGCCCGACGTGCCGTTCCTGACCAACCTGCGCCTCGATCCGTTCGAGCGCACCGGTTGGGCGGAAAATTTGACCCGGTTCGGGTCGGTGCAATACTTTGACTGGTTCAAGTTCGAATTCTGGCGCTTCGTGTTCGTGCAGGAGCAGGTGGCGAAGCTGGCGATGACGGCTATCGAATTCCCGCCGATGCAGAAGGGCGCAAGTTTCAACCTGGACGCGGTGAAAGCCAAGATCGAGGCCGCGCGGACGGCGATGGGCAAGTAGTCCTGCGCGCGGGGCGATGCAGGTGATGGGCGACCTTGGCAGGTCGCCCATTTCAATTTGATGTGGTCGACCCTTCGCAGTGTCAGCGCTCGGCACGCTGCATGCACTCACCACAACCATCCAAGCATTCGGCTGGCAGCTATCCCGGCGCGAACTTCAACACGGTTCGCGTGCGCACAACCGGCGCCAACCGTCGTGACCGAGGCGGCGCAGCGTCTCGATGTTCCGCTGGTAAATCGTGGCTGCATCGGGAAACGCGGCGACGGCGCGGTCGATGCTGGCCTCGCGCAACAGGTGCAGCATCGGGTGCGGGGACCGGTTGGTGCAGTTCACAACGTCATCCGGTGCGCTGTCGGCAAACTCGTAGGACGGGTGGAAGCTCGCGATCTGCACGGTCCCTTCGTGCCCAAGGGCCCTGATCACGGCGTCGGCATCGCGCAGGAAGAAGTGAAAGTCGATGAAGTCGGTCAGCGCCTGGGGATGGATCAGTAACGCGGTCTCGACGTCTTCCGGGTTCGCGTGAACCAGCAGTTCGAGCTCGTGCCGAAGTTCCGCGAGCAATTCCTCGGTGGTCGCCGCCGCGGTGACCGCGTAGCGAATCTGCCGCTTGACGTGGACGGCCTTGGCAAACGGGCACAGGTTGAGACCGATGACCGCCAACTCCAGCCAGCGCTGTGTTGACGCGACGACATCGGCGACGGTTGCCGCATCGTCGAAAGGAATCAGTACATCGTTCATCGTTGGGGGAGGGGCCATCAGGGCGCGTCGCGCTCGCCCACCCACTCCTTGAGCAGCGTGTAGGTAACCGCAAGCATGACCGGGCCCACGAACAGGCCGACGATGCCGAATGCGATCAGGCCCCCGATCACGCCGGCGAAGATGAGCAGCATCGGCAAATCGGCCCCCTTGCGGATGAGATACGGGCGCAGGATGTTGTCTAGGGTGCCGACGCCAACGGTCCAGATCAGCAAGGCAGTGCCCCACACGGTCTGGTCGGTCCAGAAGAGCCAGATGACGGCGGGAACGAGCACGACGACCGGCCCGATCTGCGCGATGCAGAGCAGCAGGATCACGCCGGTCAACAATCCGGCGAAGGGAATCCCCGCCACGGCAAGGCCAAGCCCCGCCAGAACGGTCTGCGCCAATGCCGTGACGACCACGCCCAACGCGACGGCCCGGATGGCCTGACCGGCCAGCACCACGACCCCTTCGCCCCGATCGCCTGCGAGCCTGCGGCCGAAGCGGATCAGTCCTGCTCTTGCCGTTTCGCCCTGCGTGTACATGACCACCGCAATGATGACGGTCAAAAGGAACTGGAAGGCCAGCAAACCGACACCCCCAAGCGCGCCCGCCAGCCACTCCGCGGCCGCTGCCGCATACGGGGCAAGGCGCGCCGCGAGGTCGCCCTTGCCGGCCGCCGCGATGCCATTCCAGGCCTCGGCGACACTCGATCCGATCAGTGGAATACGCGCGACCCATTCAGGTGCAGTGGGAATCGATGCGGTGGCCACCATGCTCAGCCACTCCTTGATCGTGCCCTTGTTGTCGACCAACGTCTCGATTGCCAGCACCAGCGGCACGACGAACACGAGAACCATCGCGCCGGACATGATCGTCACCGCCCAGGCACGACTGCGCAACTTCTCATGCAGCTTCAGCATCATCGGCCACGTCGCCACCACGATCATCGCCGCCCAGATGATCGCGAGCAGGAATGGGCGCAGGATCCAGAACGACGCACCGATCAGAACCGCCATCAGCAGCACCGCGAGCACGGTGCGCGTCAGGTCACGCTGAGTGTTAGGGCCGTTTCCGCCATCGGTCATGGGTACCTCGCGTGCCTGCGTCAAGTAACGATGCGCCACATCTGCATCAGTGATATCAGGCTTTCGCGCACCTCAGTGCGGCCGCGCCTGAAACGCCAATGTTGAATGGCCGCCTTCAGAAGGGAGACTGGCTAGCGTGGGCCGAACCCGGTCAACTGAGTCCAGCTGAGTCCGGCCAAGTTCGCCCAGTACCAAGCATTTTCCGGCGTGAATGAAATCGCTGCAAGGCGTAGTATGACCGGATTGCCGTTCATCAGCGACGTGAGTGAATGGACGCAAGGCCACATGAAATCGCCACAATGAGCGTGAACATGAAACGCATTGCCGTGATCGCGACTTGTGCTCTGTTGCTGGCCGCGCCGCCTGCGGGCCTTGCACAATCACCGGAAAGAACGGCCCATATCGGCATTCTGGTCGGCGGTAGCCTGGCGCAGCGCGGCCATCTGGAACAGGCGCTCCTGCAGGGCCTGCGCGCGCAAGGGTATGTCGAGGGCAAGAACCTCGTCCTCGAGCGCCGCTACGCCGATGGCCGCGTCGAGCGGATGCCGGAGTTTGCGCGCGAGTTTGCGGCGATGAAGCTCGATGCCGTGGTCACCACCTGCACGCCCACGACTCGCACCGCGCAGCAGGCGCTCGGCTCGACGCCCATCGTCATGGCGGCCGTCGCCGATCCTGTCGGGCAGCATCTGATCGCGAGCCTCGCGAGGCCAGGCGCCAATATCACCGGGCTCTCCAGCCAGGCCGAGGACATCATGCCCAAGATGCTGGAGTTGTTCGCGAGCGTCCTGCCCAGGCCAACAACGGTCGCAGTGCTCACCGACGCGATAAGCGAAGTCCACCCGCGCATGTGGCAAGCACTGGTCCCGGTCGCGCAAGCGTTGAATATCAAACTTTTGAGGATGGACGTCGGAAGACCCATTGACGTGGCCCTGCCCGCTGCCTTCGACACGGCTCTGCGCGAGAAGGCGGACGCAATCTTTGTACTTCCCGACGAGCCGCAGTTTCTCACCAGGCGCGTGGAGATCGTGGCGCTTGCGGCCAAGCACCGCCTGCCTGATTTTTACGGCGCGCGAGAAGCCGTGGACGAAGGCGGCCTGATGAGCTATGGCGAAAACCTGAAAACCGCCTACTACAACGCCGCCTCCTACATCAGGAAAGTGGCGCATGGCGCGAACCCCGGCGACATCCCCGTCGGCCAGCCGACCAGATTCGAGCTGGTCATCAACATGAAGACCGCGAGGGCGCTTGGTCTCACTGTGCCGCAGTCGCTGCTGCTGCGCGCGGACGAGGTGATTCAGTGAGGCTAGCGGGACTGAGCGCGAAAATCCTTGTTGCGTTGGAACTCTTCGTCTGCGCCGCGTGCGTTTTCGCTGCGCCGGTGGCCATCGGTTTCATCGCACCGGACGAGGAACCGCGCTACACGAGCCTTTTGTCAGGCTTGCGGCAAGGACTTCAGGCCGCCGGCGTCCACGCCGAGACTGCGATCATCCTGGAGTACAGGGTCGGACGTGGCGATGCCGCTGGGGCGCTCCGCGCAGCCCAATCCTTGAGTTCGAGGAACGCGCGCGTAGCGTTCGTCGTCGGGACCGAATTGACGAAGTTGATCAGGTCGGCGGCGAAGGAGTTGCCGATAGTCTTCATCACCCCGGGCGATCCGGTGCGGGCCGGCGTTGCCGCCAGCCTGGCTCGTCCGGGCAACAACCTGACCGGTATGACATTTGAGTTTCCCGAGCTTTCCGCCAAGCGCGTCGAGTTACTGAAGGAGATCGCTCCCGCCGCGAGCCGCGTCGGGATCGTGTATGACGCTCGTGACAGCTCGTCGCGGCAAGGATTCGCTGCGGCCAAGGAGGCTACGACTCAGCTCGGCATGCACTTGGTCGAGATCGACGTTGAAAGCTTGAGCCGCAACGGGAATGCGGCCACACGCGCCAACAAATTAGACGGGCTGATCCTGATTCCCGGTGGCGGAATCTCCACTGTAATTGAACTCGCGGTGAAGCTCGCTGCCATGCAGCGCATCGTTTCTGTTGTCTGGGTACGCAACGAAGCGACGCGGGATGCGATCCTCAGCTACGGGGTCAGCGATGTCGACATGGCCCGCAATGCGGCGCGTCTGGTCGTGCGCGTGTTGAATGGCCGACCTGCCGGCGACATGCCGATCGAGCAGCCGACCAAATTCGAGCTGGTCATTAACATGAAGACCGCGAGGGCGCTTGGTCTCACTGTGCCGCAGTCGCTGCTGCTGCGCGCGGACGAGGTGATTCAGTAGTCGCAGATTCCCGGGTGTCCATGCCTTCCGCCCGGTAGCCGCGCGTCACCAACCGAAATCCCCCCAGCTCGCCCCCAGAAACGGATCGGACAAGTCGGTTGCATTCGCCTTGCGCATCACGTCATCCTGTGCCTGCGGTTGGCGAAGGCGGTCTGCATCGACCAGTAAAGGTGACCCGGATTCGGCGCCGCCGCGCCGAGCGTGCAAACGGCGCCCATGGGCGCCGTTTGCCTGAAACAACGAACACCAGCGATCAAGCCACCGGTTCGACTTCCTTCGGATTTTCCTCGAAGGAGAGCTTCACCTTCTCGTCGGTGTCGATATCGATGGTGACCTTGCCGCCGGACGTGAGGTGACCGAACAGCAACTCGTCGGCCAGCGCCTTGCGGATGGTGTCCTGGATCAGCCGTGACATCGGTCGCGCGCCCATCTGCGGATCGAAGCCCTTCTTGGCCAGGAATTCCTTCAGTGCGGGCTTGAACGTGGCGTCCACCTTCTTTTCGTGCAGCTGGTTCTCGAGCTCGAGCAGGAACTTGTCGACCACTTTCAGGATGGTGTCGTGGTCGAGCGCCGCGAACGAAATCGTGGCGTCGAGCCGGTTGCGGAACTCGGGCGTGAACATCCGCTTGATCTCG
>JANNKR010000181.1:0-3404 GCA_031396395.1 Betaproteobacteria bacterium | reverse complement strand
ATTTCAGTTTGGACAGCGGACATTTTTATGCTCCTGGAACGTAACGGTTGAAAATGGGGATCAGCGGAAGCGATATCAAGCAGCCTGCTTGCTGTCGCGAACGGCGGCCAGGGCGCGAACCAGCTTCGTCGGCACCTCGTTCATCGTGCGCACCAGCTTGACGATCGGCGCCTGCATGGTGCCGGCCAGCTTGGCCAGCAACACTTCACGCGACGGCAGTGAAGCCAGCGCAACGATGTCCTTGGTCGACATCATCTGCCCTGGCATGGCACCGCCGGCAATGACGAACTTCTCGTTGCCCTTGGCAAAGTCACTCAAGACCTTTGCCACGGCCACGGGGTCGGACCCGATGCCGTACGCCAACGGACCGACCATCTTGTCGGCCAATCCAGCGAACGGGGTATCGGCGACCGCACGGCGCACCAGGGTGTTCTTGACCACCCGGAAATACACGCCGGAAGCTCGCGCCTTCGCGCGGAGGTTCGTCATGTCGGCCACGGCCATGCCACGGTTCTCAACCATCACGATGGCTTGAGCACCCGCGACCTGCTTCGCGACTTCCGCGACTACCGCTTGCTTCTCTTGCAGATTGAGACTCACGGTCATTCTCCTTGATCGGCACGCCCGCGCGTGATTGCGCAGGTGTGCCCCCAACACCCTTCAGCCGAACATCCGACCGTCAGGTGCATTGCGGTGACCATTCGTCCAGGAAATCCTGGTCGAGGGCACCATCTACGCCGGGTAGGACAACCTCGGCCGGAACACGGTGTGCTGCTGGTACCGCATCCGACTGGCTGACCCGATTGAGCTTGCGCCCCGGCGGTCTTTGACGGCACGCCGGCACCTTGCGGCACCAACGTCCCTCAAAATTGGTTGAATTACTGTTGCGGCTGCGTCGCGAGCGACGACTGATCGATGCGAACACCCGCACCCATCGTCGACGACAGGCTGATCTTGCGCAGGTAGATGCCCTTGACACCCTGCGGGCGCGCCTTGTTCAGCGCGTCGATCAGTGCGACCAGATTGGTCTTCAATTGTTCCGGCGTGAACGACGCGCGGCCGATCGTGCATTGGACGATGCCGGCCTTGTCGGTGCGGTACTGCACCTGACCGGCCTTGGCGTTCTTCACCGCCTGCACGACGTCAGCCGACACCGTACCCACCTTCGGGTTCGGCATCAGGCCGCGGGGTCCCAGGATCTGGCCCAGCTGGCCGACCACGCGCATCGCATCGGGGGACGCGATCACGACGTCGAAATCCATGAAGCCTTCCTTGATGCGCGCCGCGAGATCTTCGAAGCCGACGATGTCCGCGCCGGCCGCAGTGGCGGCAGCAGCTTTTTCGCCTTGCGCGAACACGGCGACGCGCACGGTCTTGCCGGTGCCCGATGGCAGCACGACCGAGCCGCGAACGGTCTGGTCGGATTTCTTGGCGTCAACACCGAGATTGACCGCAACGTCGACGGATTCGTCGAACTTGGCGATCGCGTTCTCCTTGACGAGCTTCAGCGCATCGTCGAGGGCATAGAACTTGTTGCGGTCCACTTTGGCGAGAACCGTGGTCATGCGCTTGGAAAGGCGCGGGGCTTTTTGGAGAGCCATGATTACTTCACCCCTTCAACGGTGATGCCCATGCTGCGGGCGCTGCCGGCGATCGTGCGTACCGCGGCGTCCATGTCGGCGGCGGTGAGATCGGGCATCTTGGTCTTGGCGATTTCTTCAGCCTGGGCGCGCGTCAGCTTGCCGACCTTGTCGGTATGCGGCTTGGGGCTGCCCTTGTCGATCTTGGCCGCCTTCTTGATGAGGACGGTGGCCGGCGGCGTCTTCATGATGAACGTGAAGCTCTTGTCCGCGTAGGCGGTGATCACCACGGGAATGGGCAGGCCGGCTTCCAACTTCTGGGTCTGGGCGTTGAACGCCTTGCAGAATTCCATGATGTTGAGGCCGCGCTGGCCGAGTGCGGGCCCGATGGGCGGGCTGGGATTGGCCTTGCCGGCCGGCACCTGCAACTTGATGAATCCGACGATTTTCTTCGCCATGAACGACTCCTGTTATGGGTTCGAACGGGCCGCATTCATGCGCACCCTCCCCGGTTACATACCTGCGAGGCTGAAGCCTCGCCTGCAAAACTACGTCTACGCCTTTTCGACCTGTGCGAAATCCAACTCCACAGGGGTCGACCGACCGAAGATGGTCACCGACACCCGCAACTTGCTCTTCTCGTAATTCACGTCTTCCACATTGCCGTGGAAATCGGTGAACGGACCATCCTTGACCCGCACCGCTTCGCCCGTCTCGAACAGCACCTTGGGCCGTGGCTTCTCGACGCCTTCCTGTACCTGGCGCAGGATCGCATCGACTTCCTTCTGCGAAATCGGCGTGGGCTTGTTGGCCGTGCCGCCCACGAAACCCGTGACCTTCGGCGTGCTCTTGACCAGGTGCCACGAGTCGTCGGTCATGTCCATTTCCACCAGCACGTAGCCGGGAAAGAACTTGCGCTCGGAGATGGCCTTGGCGCCGTTCTTCATTTCCACGACTTCCTCGACCGGCACCAGGATCTGCCCGAATTGGTCCTGCAGGTCGGACCGGCGGATGCGCTCGACGAGTGCGCGCTGGACGCTTTTTTCAAAGCCCGAGTACGCGTGGACCACAAACCATTTCTTGCTCATCCGTCGACCCTGCCTGTCAGCATTTTGATGATCCAGGCCAGCGCGGTGTCCACCGAGAACAGGAACAACGCCATGATCACCACGAACACGAAGACGATGCCGGTGGTCTGCAGCGTTTCCTTGCGCGTGGGCCACGACACCCGGCCGGCTTCCGCCCACGATTCCTGTGCGAATGCGAAGAACTCTTTGCCCGGCGCGGACAGCCACGCGACACCCGCGGCCGCGATCAGGCCGCCAAGGATCATCAGCACCCGCAAGACCTGGGCGGTTTCGGCAAAGTAGTAGTAGCCGGCAACTCCGGCCACCACACACGCGAACGCCAGCGTAATTTTTACTTTATCCATTTCAGCTCACAGTCATCGGCCCGCGGGGATTGGGGTTGCGCAACCGGCACGCACCACCTCCGTCACCTCGTCCCGCTGCCTGCCTTGTCGCCTTTCGTCACTGCATTCATCGGACCGCCACTTCCCGGTGCCTGCTTCACCTGCCCGGGCACCCGAAAGTGGCAGGCCAGGAGGGAATCGAACCCCCAACCTGCGGTTTTGGAGACCGCCGCTCTGCCAATTGAGCTACTGGCCTATAAGCCTTACTTCAATACCTTGGCGACGACGCCGGCACCGACGGTACGGCCACCTTCGCGAATCGCGAAGCGCAGGCCCTCTTCCATCGCGATCGGCTGGATCAGCGTCACCGTCATCCCGATGTTGTCCCCCGGCATCACCATCTCCGTGCCTTC
>JANNKR010000167.1:0-9657 GCA_031396395.1 Betaproteobacteria bacterium | reverse complement strand
GCGGGCTGCGGCAACCAGCGGATGTCGCTATGCCTGATTCCGGCCTGCGCGAGCAGGTGCGCCAGCAGCTGATGGCTGCCAGCCTCGGGCTGGCGCCCGATCACGCGCGCGCGCCGACGTGAAAGGTCGGCTAGCGTGCGGAGCTTCAGCGGATTGCCCGGCGCGACTAGCAGACCCTGCTGCCGCCGCGCCCACTCGATCACCACGACATCGGTGCCGGGCATGCGCGCGCGCACCAGTGGCACGTTGTATTCGCCGCTATCCGGATCCACCCAATGCATCGCCGCGATCCGTGCCTCGCCGCGCGCGAGTCGGTCGAGGCCGGCGCTGCTGCCGCACGCGAGCACGGCCAATCCGCAGCGCGATTCGCGCGCCGCCCATTCCAGCAGCGGATCGTGGCTGCCGGCGATGATGGGCGGGGAAACGGCCGGCGCGATACCGACCGGCGCGCCGGCCTTGGCGGCAAGCCACGCATCGATCTGGGCGCGGGGGAACAGGAGCTTGCCGGTGGCGCGCACGTGCGGCAATGCATTTTCGCGCACCAGCGCATAGATTCGCCGCTCCTTGAGGCGCAGATACGCGGCAACTTCGCGCGTATCCATCATCTCGCCCGGTGGCGGTGGAACGGTCTTTGCGGCCGGGTCACGGGAAGCGCGTGGCATGGCGCGATTCTCGCACGTCCGGCGCGCTGGCTACTTGCCGGCCAGCAGCGATTCGCGGGACAGGAGACGGGCGACGGCGGCCAGCGCGATCACGATCAGCACCGCGGGCGCCACAAACGACAGCGCGAGCTGCGCCACGCTGATGGCCTCGCCGCGCAGCGCGAGGCTCAGCAGCGAGTACTGTCCCGAGACCGGCACCAGCACCAGCCACTCCGGCTCCTTGCGTTGCAGGAACAGCTGGATGACGGGGATCATCGACACGACGAACAGAAGCACCGAGATGTTGGCCTGCGCCTCCTTGAACGTGCGCGCCCGGCTGCCCACGAACAGCAGCACGGCCGGCAGCAGCAGAATCATCGGGATCAGCACCAGCAGGAAGCGACCGAATTCGCGCAGGCCGAACAGGAACGGAACGCCGACCGCCGGCAATGGCGCGAACGACAACGTGAGATAGAACCCCGCAAGTGTCGTCGCCACCACCACGGCGTTGAAGCCCGCGACGGCCAGCCACTTGCCCAGTGCCAGTTCGAGTGGTCGTGCCGGCGTCATCAGCAGCGGTTCCAGCGACTGTCGCTCGCGCTCGCCGGCGGTTGTGTCCAGCGCCACCGCCATGCCGCCCATCACCGCGGCAAACAGCGCGTAGTAGGCGACGAGGAACAGGATGATCGATCCCGACTGTTGTGGCGTGGCGAGATCGACGTCCTCGATGACGAGCGGATTGCCCACCGTCGGTGCCACACCGCGCAACAGCAGCCGCTGCGATCCCCATTGCCGGTTGTAGGCGCGCAGCAGGTTCTCGGCCTGCCGGATCGATGCCTGGGCCCGGTCGCGCGAGCGGTCGGCCACCAGGCGCACGGTACCGGCCTTGCCTTCCGCGACGTCGGCCGCGAACTTTTCGTCGACGAGCAGGACCACGTCGAGCTCGCCGGCCTTGATGCGGGCCTCGTAGTCGGCGGGCGCGGGCTTCAATTCCACCTGCTGGCGTTCCAGAAAGGCGACCAGCGCCGGTGCCTGGTCGAGGCCCAGCGCCGCGAGCTTCAGCTCGCGCGCGCGGTCCGCCTGGCCCGCGATCATGTTGAAGATCAGCACGATGAAGATGGGCCCCGCGATGGCGGCCGACAGCAGCGTGACCAGCATCGTACGGCGGTCGCGGAACGTGTCGATCAGCTCCTTGCGGGCTACGGCAAGGATGCGGGCAACAGGTGAACCGCTGCGCGCCGCATGAACATTGCGCCTGGCGTTGCGGGTTTCGCTCCTGGAGTCGGTGTTCATGCCGCCAGTCCCTCGCCGGTGCCGAGCAACGCGACGAACGCGTCCTCGAGCGTCGTCGCGCCGCTCTGCGCAATCAATTCGGATGCGGTGCCGACGGCCACCACCCGGCCCTGTCCGAGGATGACGATGCGATCACACAGCGCAGCCACCTCCTGCATGACATGCGACGAGAACAGGATGCACTTGCCCTCCGCGCGCAACTCGCGCAGCTGTGCGCGCAACGCACGCACACTCATGATGTCGAGACCGTTGGTGGGCTCGTCCAGCAGGATCGTGTGGGGATCGTGCACCAGCGCGCGGGCGATCGCGACCTTCATCTTCTCGCCCTGGGAAAAGCCCTGGGCGCGGCGGTCGACGATGCCGGCGAGCCCCAGCGTACCCGCCAATTGTTCGATGCGCGCCTCGAGCGCGGCGCCCCGCATCCCGTGCAGCGCGCCGTAGTAGCGGATGTTCTCGCGCGCGCTCAACCGCGGATACAGGCCGCGCGCGTCCGACAGCACGCCGATGCTCTCCCGGACGGCGTAGCGGTCGCGAACCACATCGAGGCCGTCGACGGATGCCGTGCCGGCGTCCGGCAGGATCAGTGTTGCAAGCATGCGCAGCAACGTGGTCTTGCCCGCGCCGTTGGGGCCAAGCAGTCCCGTGATCTCGCCATCCGGCGCAAGCAGCGAGACATCGCGCACTGCGTGCACGTCCGCCTTCTTGCCGAAGGATTTGCGCATGCCGTCGACGCGGATCATGGCCGCGGCTCCAGACGGTTGGACCACACGGGTGGCGGCACGCTTTTCTCGAAGTAGGACACACACGAAGCCGGCAGCTTGGCGGGATCGGCGGACTCGACAAATGCGGCGAGCATACGCGGGCCGCAGGCGTGCGGCGTGACGATATGGCCAAAGCCCGGTGCGACGATGTGGCGACTGTTGGGCAGACCTGTTGCGACCGCGGCACCATATGCAGGCGGCGTCACTGGATCCATGCCGCCGGACACCAGCAGCGTGGGCACGTCGCTGCGCAGAGGCGACGCCAGGTCGGCGGGAGCGGTGCCGCGTGGCCAGACGCCGCACACGGCAATCAGCCCTTGCGCCAACTCGCGCACGGGCAGGCCTTCCAGCGCGCGAGACGTGTCACCCTCCTTGATCCGCGGCACGTCCTCCGCGCAGGTGACGGAAAAATGCAGCGCCGCATTCATCGCTTCGTTCATGCCGCCGGTCAGCGCCACATTGGCGGCCATGAGCGGCGAATAGTCCCCTGCCGCGGCAAGGCCCAGCAACTCGGGCAGCAGCGACGCCACTTCCGGCAGGTAGGTCAGCGGTTGCAGGGCGGCAAGAATGGCATCGAACGTGATGTGCATCCGTTCCGGCGTGCCGGTGCGTGGATCGACGAACGCGACTTCGCGTCCGGTCGGTCCGAGATTTGCGGCGACCTGCGACAACAGTGTCTTCGGCTCGGGCAATGCTTCGTGACAGGCCTTGCTCGCCGCGCAGGCGCCCAGGATCGACGCGAGCGCCGCCTCGCGGGTGCGCCAGACATCGAGCGTGATGATCAGCGCAGGGGGCGCAACGCCATCCAGCGTCATGGTTCGTACGCGCTGCGCGTGTTGGCGCACGTATTCCTGCGCGACGCGCGTGCCGTAACTGCCGCCCCAGAGATTCCATCGCTCATAGCCCAGCGCTGCGCGCATGGCCTCGAGGTCGGCAATCCACGCCGTTGTCGTGTACTGCGCCGTGTCGATGCCCTGCGCCCGGAGTTCTGCCGCGCACTCGCGGGCCCGCGGTACCGGGTCGGTATCGAACGCTTCGTCGTCGCGCGGCTTGAAGGCATCGCAGGACAGCGGGGACGAGCGTCCGGTGCCGCGCTGGTCGATCAGCACGACGTCGCGGGTGCGCCGGATGTCCACCAGGCGCGCGGCAAAGGGGGCGAGCGAAGACGCGGCCTGTCCAGGACCACCGGCGAGAATCACCAGCGGATCGTCCTTGGGGGAAAGCGTATTGGCCGGCAGCAGCGCGACGAAGAGCTTGACCTTGCGGCCGTCCGGTTTGGCGCGGTCTTCCGGGACCTCGAGTTCGCCGCACTGGGCGGCGGTGGGCAGATGCGCCAACCGGCATTCGGCGAGCACGATGCTGCGCTTGCGCGCGACGTCGCTGCCACAGCCGGCGACCAGCGCGATCGCGGCAATGACGGGAACGAAAAGGTGGGCACTGGTTCGCATCGGCACGGCATGGTAGCAAAGCCGCCATGACGCTGCGCTTTGACGGCGACAAACTGCCGTCTCCAGGGACGAGGCGACAGCAGGCAGCAACCGTTGGCGGCATCGCCGCCCCGCGTATACTCGACGTCGATAATTTCCGGCACATCGGCCATGTCCTCCAGCGACCTCGAACCCGGCATCGTCACCGACATGGCGAATCGCCTGTCCTATGGCGGCTATCTGCGGCTCGACCGCCTGCTGCAGGCGCAGGAGCCTTTGTCGCGCGGCGCCGACGGACGGCCACGTCACGACGAAATGCTGTTCATCGTCCAGCACCAGGTCTCCGAGCTGTGGATGAAATTGATGATCCACGAACTGAAGGCCGCGATTGCGTTCATTCGCGCCGATGCCCTCGAGCCCTGCTTCAAGATCCTGGCCAGGGTGAAGCAGATCCAGAAGCAGCTGTTCGAACAGTGGGCGGTGCTGGAGACACTGACGCCATCGGAATACGATGCCTTTCGGCCCGCGCTCGGCTCCTCGTCGGGTTTCCAGTCGCCGCAGTATCGCGCGATCGAATTCCTGCTGGGCAGCAAGAACGCAGCGATGCTCGACGTGTTCCGGCATGAGACAGCGGTGTTTGCCGAACTTGATGCATTGCTGCACACGCCGTCGCTCTACGATGAATTCCTGCGGCACCTGCAGCGACGCGGCCTGCCGGTTCCGGGCGATTGCCTGCAGCGCGACTTCACGCAGCGCTATGTCCGGCATCCCGATCTCGTACCCGTCTTCAAGACGATCTACGATGATCCGCGGCAATGGTGGGACGCCTATGACATGTGCGAAAAACTGGTCGACGTCGACGAGAGCTTCCAGCTCTGGCGCTTCCGGCATATGAAGACGGTCGAACGGATCATCGGCCACAAGACGGGCACCGGCGGATCGTCGGGCGTGAACTATCTCAAGCGTGCACTGGACTATCCGTTCTTTCCGGAGCTGATCGACGTGCGCACCGTGATCGGCGGGGCGTGATGCGCATGGCACGACCTACCATGGTGCAACGCGGCGGCGCGACAGCATGAACCCTCCACCCTCCACGATTCTGCGCGTCGGGGCTGCGGTGGCGGCACTCGGCACCGGCGCACTGACGGACGATGCGCTGGCAAGGCACGTGGCGCCGCTTTTCGGCCGCGTGCTTGCCGCCGGCGGCCAGCGCATATATCTCGCCAATCACTCGCTGGGCCGACCGCTCGATGTCACGGTGGAAGACGTGCAGGAAGCATTGTCGGCGTGGTACACGACCCTGGGCGGTGCCTGGGACTCGTGGACCGCAGAAATGCAGGCGTATCGCCAACGGCTCGCGACGCTGACGGGCGCGCCGCAGGTGGATTGCATCGTGCCCAAGTCCACCGCCGGCCAGGGCTTGCGGGCAATCCTCAACTGCTACGATGGCGTGCCGCGGGTCGTGGCCACGCGCGGCGAGTTCGACTCGCTCGATGTGATCCTGCGCGAGTACGCGCGCCGAGGCCGCATCGCGTTGACGCTGGTCGAACCGGATGCCGACGGACAGTTCGCCACTCCCGCGATCCTGCGCGCGATCGAGCCCGGTGCCGACCTCGTCGTCGTATCGCAGGTGATCTTCACCACGGGGCAGCGGCTGGAGGACCTTCCCGGCATTGTCGCCGCGGCGCATGCGGCCGGCGCGCGCATCATGGTCGACACCTACCATTCGCTGGGCGTGTTTCCGATCGATCTGGCGGCGCTCGACGCCGACTTCGCCGTCGGCGGATCCTACAAGTACCTGCGCGGCGGCACCGGCGCATGCTTCCTCTACCTGCATCCGCGTCATCTTGACGGCAGCCTGCGCACACTCGACATCGGCTGGTTCGCGAAGCGGCAACCGTTTGCCTACGAACGCCCGGACCCGCCGCAGTTTGGCGAGGGTGGCGACGCGTTCCTCGAATCCACGCCGGCGATCCTGCCGTTCTATCAGGCGCGCGCCGGCCAGCTGTTCACCCATGCGCTTGGAATCGACCGCATTCGCGAACTTTCCATGCGGCAGCAGCGGCGGCTCGTGGCGTTGCTAGCGGAGCGAGGTGTTGCTGCCGTCGGTGGTACCGAGGTCCGCGGCGCGTTTGTCACGGTCGCCGATGCCCGTGCCGGACTCTGGTCGTCTTCCTTGCACGCGCACGGTGTCGTGACTGATGCGCGCGGCCGCTACCTGCGGCTGTGCCCCGATGTGCTGACGACGGATGCGGAGCTGGTGCGGGCCGCGGATGCCGTCGCCGCAGCGAAGCCTGCCTAGGACATGTCGGCACCGGGTTCGCATGCGCCGCGCATGCGAAAGGCGTGCTTGCGGGCCCCGGTCGTCCAGGGGCATGCGCTGCGCCTACCCTCCGGCGGCGCGGATGATGAAGCGGACCAGGAACAGCAGCGCAATCACGAGCAGGGCGGCCAGGATGATACCGACGATGATCACCTGCCCGGGCCTGATCGCAACCTCGTCGCGCCGCATGGCCTTGCCGCGCCGGATGCCGAGAAAGCTGCCAAAGACGGCGCCGACCACCTCCAGCAGCGAGGCACGGCGGCCGACCGGCGGTGCGGGGGGCTCGAGGTCGGGTCGGGGGCCGGGGTCGGGCATCAGGATGATCGAAGGGGAGAGGGATGGCGAAGCCCGCGGATGCTAGCACGCTCTGGAAGCCGCCCTTTGGTCCAAAAAGTGCCCCTCTATCAGGCCCTGAGACCCGCAAAAGCGTTGAAATTCACGTCGATGACTCCCATCTACCCTATAACCACATCATTCGCGGGGAGATTTGACCATGCGGTTCGACAAGCTCACCACCAAGTTCCAGCAGGCCTTTGCCGACGCCCAAAGCCTGGCGCTGGGCAACGACAACGGCTTCATCGAGCCGCAGCACCTGCTGGCGGCTCTATTGGCGCAGGAGGACGGCGGCACGACGTCGCTGCTGGCCCGCGCGGGGGTCCAGGTGCCCAAGATGCAGACCGCGCTCAGGACTTCCATCGAAAACCTGCCCAAGGTCGAGGGGCAGGGCGGCGAGATCACCGTCGGCCGTGACCTCAACAATCTGCTGAACCTCACCGACAAGGAAGCCAGCAAGCGCGGCGACCAGTTCATCGCCAGCGAACTCTTTCTGCTGGCGCTCGCGGGAGACAAGGGCGACACCGGTCGCATCGCCAAGGACGCGGGGCTCAACCGGAAGGCGCTGGAAGCCGCCATCGAGGCCGTGCGCGGCGGCGGCGGCGTGGATTCGCAGGAGGCCGAAGGCCAGCGCGAGTCGCTCGCCAAGTACACGATCGACCTCACGGCGCGCGCGCGTGAAGGCAAGCTCGACCCGGTGATCGGCCGCGACGACGAAATCCGCCGCACCATCCAGATCCTGCAGCGGCGCACGAAGAACAATCCGGTGCTGATCGGCGAGCCCGGCGTGGGCAAGACCGCCATCGTCGAGGGTCTCGCCCAGCGCATCGTCAACGGCGAGGTGCCGGAGACGCTGAAGGACAAGCGCGTGCTGTCGCTCGACATGGCCGCGCTGCTGGCAGGGGCCAAGTACTGCGGCGAGTTCGAGGAGCGGCTGAAGGCGGTGCTGAAGGACATCGCGGCGGACGAAGGACGGACGATCGTTTTCATCGACGAACTGCACACGATGGTCGGCGCCGGCAAGGCGGAAGGCGCGATGGATGCGGGCAACATGCTCAAACCCGCGCTGGCGCGCGGCGAACTGCATTGCGTGGGCGCCACCACGCTTGACGAATACCGCAAGTACGTCGAGAAGGATGCGGCGCTGGAGCGGCGCTTCCAGAAGGTGTTGGTCGGCGAGCCGTCGGTGGAGTCCACGATCGCGATCCTGCGCGGGCTGCAGGAGCGCTACGAGATCCATCACGGCGTCGACATCACCGACCCGGCCATCGTGGCGGCGGCGGAATTGTCCGCGCGCTACATCACCGATCGCTTCCTGCCGGACAAGGCCATCGACCTCATCGACGAGGCGGCGGCGCGCATTCGCATGGAGATCGATTCGAAGCCCGAGTCGATGGACAAGCTCGAGCGGCGGCTGATCCAGCTGAAGATCGAGCGCGAGGCCGTCAAGAAGGAAAAGGACGACGCGTCGAAGAAGCGCCTCGTCAACATCGAGGACGAGATCAAGCGCCTGGAGCGCGAGTACGCGGATCTGGACGAGGTGTGGAAGGCCGAAAAGGCCGAAGTGGTGGGCGGGCAGCACATCAAGGAAGAAATCGACAAGCTGAAGCTGCAGATGGACGAGGCGCGCCGCAAGGGCGACTGGCAGGCGATGTCCGAGCTGCAATACGGCAAGCTGCCGCAGCTCGAGGCGCAGTTGAAGAAGGCCGATTCCGCGGTGGCCAAGGACGACAAGAAGAAGCCGCGCCTGTTGCGCACGCAGGTGGGCGCGGAGGAAATCGCCGAGGTCGTGTCGCGCGCCACCGGCATCCCGGTATCGAAGATGATGCAGGGCGAGCGCGACAAGCTCCTCAAGATGGAGGACAGGATTCACGCGCGCGTGGTCGGCCAGGAAGAAGCCGTGCGCCTCGTTTCCGACGCCATCCGCCGCTCGCGTTCGGGCCTGTCCGATCCCAACCGTCCCTATGGTTCGTTCCTGTTCCTGGGGCCCACGGGTGTGGGCAAGACCGAGGTGTGCAAGGCGCTGGCCGAGTTCCTGTTCGACAACGACCACGCGATGATCCGCATTGACATGTCGGAGTTCATGGAAAAACATTCGGTCGCGCGGCTGATCGGCGCGCCGCCGGGCTACGTCGGCTACGAGGAGGGCGGCTATCTCACCGAGGCGGTGCGCCGCCGTCCGTACAGCGTCATCCTGTTCGACGAGATCGAGAAGGCACATCCGGATGTCTTCAACGTGCTGCTGCAGGTGCTGGACGATGGACGGCTGACGGATGGTCAAGGCCGCACGGTCGACTTCCGCAACACGGTGATCGTGATGACGTCCAATCTGGGCTCGCACCAGATCCAGCAAATGACCGACGACGGCTCCGATCTGGCGCTGATCAAGATCGCGGTGATGGCCGAGGTGAAGCAGTCGTTCCGGCCCGAGTTTGTCAACCGCATCGACGAGATCGTCGTGTTCAAGCCGCTCGATCGCAAGGCCATCGCCAGCATCGCGCGCATCCAGATGAAGGGCCTGGAGCAGCGCCTGGGCAAGCTCGAGGTCAAGCTCGCGATGGACGACAAGGCGCTGGACAAGGTCGCCGAGGCCGGCTTCGATCCAGTCTACGGCGCGCGGCCGCTGAAGCGTGCGATCCAGCAGCAGATCGAGAACCCGCTGGCGAAGGAAATCCTGGCCGGCAAATATGCGCCGGGCGACACCGTCAAGGTGGCATTGAAGAACGGCGAGATCACGTTCACGAAGGCGTAACACCGGCTGCGTACGCTGCATGGGTCTGGGTGCAGCAGGATGCGCGCGGCACGACATGCCGGATAGGCATGCGTGCCGCGCGGAAAGTGGAAGCAAGAAAGCAAATAAGGGGTCAGGCTCGAATTTC
>JANNKR010000022.1:0-2806 GCA_031396395.1 Betaproteobacteria bacterium | reverse complement strand
GGCCGCGTGCACCGCGATCGCGCCGACGCCAGTGCGCCACGCCAGCAGCGCGAACATCACCGCCATCAGCAAGGCGCCGATGCCGTCCAGCACCCGGATACGCGGCGCGGGCAGCCGCTGCGTGAAGAAGTCGACGATGATGTTGGCGCCCTGCAACTGGCACCACGGCACACACAGCGAAATGGCCAGCGCGATGGCGAACTGGGTCAGTTCGACATCACCCTGGATGGGCTGCGACGTGATCGCCCGCAGCGCGACGCTGGTCACGGTCAGCACGGCCGCCACCAGGGCCGCGGCCCCACCAATCAGCGCAAAGGCAGTGGCCAGATGGCGCAGCAGCGGCGCGGTCAGCCCGCGCCGCGGTTGCGCTGGGGTCACTTGCGGTACTTGACGAGCTGTTCGCGCGCCTCGGCCAGCATGGCCTTGCCATTGTTGCCGCGCTTGTCCATGTCGGCGACCCAGTCGTCATACAACGGCGCGGAGGCCTTGACCCAGTTGTCGAGTTCGCTGGCCGGCACGACGTAGAGATTGTTGCCGCGATCCTGCGCCGCCTTGCGGCCGGCGGCCTGGCTGCCATCCCAGATCCTGCCGATCTGCTGCGACAATGCGGCGCCGGAGTTGTTGTCGATCACCTTCTTCAGGTCGGCGGGCAGCGCGTCGTACTTGGCCTGGTTCATCGCGAACACGAACACCGCGCTGTACAGCGCCGGCCGCGCCGGATCGGTCTCGCTGTGGTACTTGACCATTTCCTGCAGCTTCAATGAGGGCATCACTTCCCACGGCAGCAGGAAGCCGTCGATCGTTCCCTTGCTCACCGCATCGGGGATCGCCGGCAGCGGCATGCCCACCGGCGTGGCGCCGAGCGCGGTCAGCAGCTTGTTGGTCTGGCGCGTCGGCGCGCGCATCTTCAGCCCCTTGAAGTCCGCCAGCACCTTGATCGGGTGCACGTTGTTGTGCACGTAGCCTTCGTCGTGGACCCATGTGGCCAGCAGCTTGGTGCCCGGGAATTCCTTCAGCGAGTGCCGGTTGATGTAATCCCAGCTGGCTCGTGCGCCGACCTCGGCCGAGTTGGTCATGAACGGCAGCTCGAACACCTCGGTGGTGGGGAAACGTCCGGCCGTATACCCGGGCAGCGTGATCACCAGGTCGTCGACGCCATCCTTCACGCGGTCGACCAGCTGCGGCGGCGTGCCGCCGCCGCTCATCGCGGGCAGGATCTGGCACTTGATCCGGTTGTTCGACTCGGCGGCAATCTTGTTGCACCAGGGCACGATGACCTGCACCGAGGCCATCGCCTGCGGATTCCAGATGTGATGGAACTTGAGCGTCACGTCCTGGGCCAATGCCGGCGCCGCGGCAACGGCGGCGGCCATGACGAACAGCGAACGGTAGAGTGATTGCATCAGCAGGTCTCCTTGGGGTGAATTGGGCGCGGCTTCAGGTCCAGACTTCGGCGGCTGTTTCAACCACCAGCCTCAGCTTCGCGCGTTGTGCTTCGACAGCGATGTTGTTGCCATGCACGGTACTGGAGAAACCGCACTGCGGGCTCAACGCCAACTGCTCCAGCGGCGCATACTTGGCGGCTTCGTCGATCCGGCGCTTCAGCGTGTCCTTGCTTTCCAGTTCGCCGAACTTGGTGGTGACGAGCCCGAGCACGACGATCTTGTTCTTGGGCAGGAAGCGCAGCGGGCGGAAGTTGCCCGAACGATCGTCGTCGTATTCCATGAAATAGGCGTCGAGATGCATCTCGGCCAGCAGCGCCTCGGCCACCGGTTCGTAGTTGCCCGTGGCCGCCCACGTGCTCTTGAAGTTGCCGCGGCACAGGTGCATCGCCAGCGTCATGCCAGCCGGCTTGTGCGCCACCACCTTGTTGATGAAGGTGGCATAGCGGTGAGGCAATTCGTCCGGGTCGTCGCCGCGCGCACGCGCCGCTTCGCGCATCTTTTCGTCGCACAGGTACGCCATGTTGGTGTCGTCCATCTGCACATAGCGGCAGCCGGCGTCGAACAGCGACTGCAGTTCCTGTCCATAGGCGCGCGCCACGTCGTCGTAGAACGCGGGGTCGAGCTGCGGGTAGTGTTCGCTGCTGATGCCCGCGCGGCCGCCGCGAAAGTGCAGCATCGTCGGGGACGGGATGGTGACCTTGGGGGTCGCTCCCGGCGCCTCGGTCTTGACCTGACCTTGCAGGTACTCGAAATCGGCGCGCTGGATGTCCTTGGTGTGGCGCACCTTGTCGATGACGCGCATCACCGGTGGGGCCAGTTCCTGGGAGCCGTCCGGCCGCTCGATCGTGACCGGCGCGGTGGTCTTCACGCCGCCGAGCTGCTCGAGGAAGTCGATGTGGAAATAGGTCCGCCGGTACTCGCCGTCGGTGATCGAGCGCAGGCCCACGTCGCGCTGGAAGCGCACGATCTCGGTGATTGCCCGGTCTTCGACCGTGCGCAACTGTTCGGGGGAGATCTCGCCGCGCGCGCGCTGGGCGCGGGCGTCGAGCAGGTACAACGGCCGCAGGAAGCTGCCGACATGGTCGGCGCGAAACGGTGGCGTGGTGCGAAGGGTCATCGATGGGTTCCCGGGCTGCGGCGCGGCTTCGCGCCATGCAAAACGCGCAGGTTACCTGCAATCAGCGCCTTGTGCGCGGAAACCGGCGCGAGCCCACCCAGCGCTGCCGCTATAATCCGCCGGCGAGGGGAGGCCATCTGCCTCCCCTTCGCCATTCATGCGCCAACTGATCGCCTCGAAGGACTTTCGCGCGGGCTTCATCGAAATGCTACCGGCCTGCATCGGGCTGACGCCGTTCGGGCTC
>JANNKR010000352.1:0-14074 GCA_031396395.1 Betaproteobacteria bacterium | reverse complement strand
CTTCTGGTCGCGCGGATTGATCACCTGGTCGGGTTCCTTGGCGTCGACGATCGCGATGATCGTCATGTCGCGATCGCACACCACGAAGCCGACGTGCTGATTGGCGATCTTGCGGAATGCGCGCAGGCGCTCCATGCCCTGCGGACCGATCTTGACCTGCAGTACATCGGCCAGCCGGACGCGCGCGAAGATCTCGTTGCGCGGAAACGCGGCTTTCAACAACAGGTAGACCACGCTTTCCGTCTTGGTCAGGAAGCGCGGGCGCAACAGGTAAAGTCCGGGCAGCTCGGCCGACGACAGGAGGCGCGTGGTCTCGCCCTCGGTCCACTGCGCAACGGTATTGGGGTTGTCGCCGCCACCTTGCCCCAAGCCCCGCGTGATGCGGTTGCGGCGCATGAGACCAATGACCACGGCGACCACTAACGCGGCCATCGCCAATGCGAACAGGACTCCCGACGTCATTGCTACCGATCTCCCGACCCGTTAGCGGAGCTGTGGACCACAACGAAACCGAAGCGGCTCGCGGTTGTACAGCAGCTTTCCCCAATAATCCGTTGTACTTTATAGCATTTTGGTTCGCCAGTCACACGGCAGGTCCTGCCCAACCGACATTTTCGACGTGTGTCTGCTTGCGGCGCAACAGGTAGACAGCCAGAATGCTGCGCCGCAACCGTTCACCCTTGGAGTCCATCATCGAAACCACGAAACGCCCACCCGCCAGCAAAGCCACCACCCGGCGCAAGCCCGTCCTGGTTGACCTGGCGCTCCAGGGTGGCGGATCGCACGGGGCCTTCACGTGGGGCGTGCTCGACCGCCTGCTGGAGGAGGCGTGGCTGCGCTTCGACGGCATTTCAGGCACCTCGGCCGGCACGATGAACGCGGCCGTGATGGTCAGCGGCTACGCCAAAGGCGGCGCGGACGGCGCACGCGCAGCGCTGGAGGAATTCTGGCGCCGGGTGTCGGCCGCAGCCTTGATGAGCCCCTTTCGCCGGGGCCCACTTGAAATCCTGACCGGGCAGTGGACGCTCGAAAAGTCGCCAATGTTCCTGGCCGCGGACATGGCGGCACGGGTCTTCTCGCCCTACGACCTCAACCCCTCCGGCGACAATCCACTGCGCAAGGTACTGGCCGAGTCGATCGACTATGCATCGCTGGCCACCGCGCCGATCCGCCTCTTCGTCACCGCGACCAACGTGCGCACCGGCCGCGGGCGCATCTTTCGCAACGCCGAGATCACGCCCGACGTGCTGCTGGCGTCGGGTTGCCTGCCCACGCTGTTCCAGGCCGTGGAGATCGACGGCGAGGCGTACTGGGACGGCGGCTATGCGGGCAATCCGTCGCTCGAGCCGCTGGTGCAGGAGTGCGACTCGCACGACACGATCCTGGTGCAGATCAATCCGGTGGAGCGCCCGGGTACGCCGCGCTCGGCGTCGGATATCCTCAATCGCCTCAACGAAATTTCCTTCAACATGCCGCTGCTGAAGGAAATGCGCTTCATCGCAATGCTTCGCCGCGGCGATGCCGGCATCCACGGCGAAGGCGCACGATGGGCCAGCATGCGGATGCACCGGATCACGTCCGACATCATGGTGAAGCTCGGGCACACGTCGAAGATGATCGCCGAATGGCAGTTCCTGACGATGCTGCGCGACGAGGGTCGGCGCGCCGCGCAGGAATTCCTCGACAATCACGGGCGCGATGTCGGCAAGCGGGCCTCGTTCGATTTCAATTCGATGCTCTGATAAGCTCGCGGCCGTGCGGAAGCCCGGCTGCCGCGCCGCCCACTTCGCCCCGATCGATTCAACAGGAGACCTCCCATGCGCTATGCCTACATCGCACTGGCCGTGCTCATCACCGCCGCGGTGCTGCTGTTCAAGTTCCAGAACCTCAACGCCGTCACCTTCACGCTGCTGTCTATGAACCTGACGCTGCCGGTGTCGATCTTCACGGTGCTCGTCTACGTGCTCGGCATGATGACGGGCGGCGCCCTGATGGGCTTCATGCGCACCGTCTACAAGGGCGCGACGCAAGGACGCGGATGACCGGAATGTCATTCCTTCGACGGCTGGCGGGCAGCGCGCTGCTGGCGGGCGTGCTGGCGCTGACCGGCTGCGGCTCGCTGCTGCGCAACGCCGTGCCCATCGACATGATGGCCAGCGCCACGATTCCCGGCATGCCCTACGTGCGGGCACCTGCCGGCCGCGCCGACGCGACCATGGCGCGCGACATGGCGAAGTCGTTCGCGCAGGAGTCGCCCAGGGACTTCCCTCCGGGTCCCGATGGCGTGATCGTGTACCCGCACCTTGCGCTGTCCGGCGGCGGGGCGAACGGCGCGTTCGGCGCGGGCTTCCTCAATGGCTGGACCAGCACCGGCACGCGTCCCGTGTTCAAGGTCGTCACCGGCGTATCCACCGGCGCGCTTATGGCGCCCTTCGCCTTTCTGGGGCCAGCCAAGGACGACGCGCTGCGCGACTTCTACACCAATACCAGCACGCGCGACATCTTCGTGCTGGGCACGATCACGGGTATCGTCCGCCAGCTGCTGTTCAGTGACGGGATCGCCGACACCGCGCCGCTGTCGGCGCTGATCGCCATCCACATCAACGAATCGTTCCTGCGCGAAATCGCCGCTGCGCACGACAGCGGCCGGCGCCTGTACATCGGCACGACGGACCTCGACTCGCAGCGCTTCATCATCTGGAACATGGGCCTGATCGCCACCAGCGGAAGCCCCGACGCCGTGGCCCTGTTCCGCAAGGTGATGCTGGCCTCGGCGTCGATACCCGTCGCCTTCGCACCGGTGCTCTTCGAGGTCGAGGCCGGCAACGGCCGCCGGTACGACGAGTTGCACGTCGACGGCGGGGTGGCCGCCAACGTGTTCTACAACGGCAATCTCTTCAGTGCACGAGAGCTGCGCCAGGCGGCGGGGCGCGGCGCTTCCCGGGAGGACGTGTTCGTTATCCACAACGGGCAATTGGCGACAAGTCCGGGGCTCACCCGGCGCACGATTCCCAGCGTGGCGCTGCGCACGCTGCAGGCCACCACCCACTCGGGCATGATCGGCGATATGTTTCGCATTTTTGCGGTGACGACGTTCGAAGGCTCGGGATTCCATTGGATCACCATTCCGAACGGCGTGGAGTTGAGGGGAGAGGAGACCTTCGACCCGGCGCTCATGCGCCAGCTCTATGACGTCGGATACCAGCAGGCGCGGGCGGGACCGACCTGGAACAGGCGCCCTCCCGCAGTTCTCGACATGGACACCGGATTACAATAGTCGGGTGGTGCGGGCAGGCCTGACGCGCACAGGCATCGTTGCCAACCGAACCCCAAGCCAACCCCGCAACCACGGCTGCCACCATCGAGTCATCCTCACCCGCCGCAGTGCCGGAAAGCCGGCTCTCGCGCATCGCGCCGGGGCTGGGCAAGCTGCTGCACTACCAGCGCGCCGACCTGCCTCATGACGTGGTGGCCGGGTTGGCAGTGGCCGCCGTCGCCATTCCGGGATCGATTGCCAACGCGCAACTCGCGGGACTGAGTCCGGAGATGGGGCTTTACGCCAGCACGCTGCCGCTCGTCGCCTATGCCCTCTTCGGCACGTCGCGCCAGCTGATGGTCGGCCCCAGCGCCGCCACGGCGGTGATGGTGGCCGCCGCCATCGCGCCGCTGGCCGGCGGCGATGCCGCGCTCTACCTCTCGATGTCGATGGCGTTGTGCCTGTGCGTGGGTTTGCTGTGCATCGGCGCAAGCTTCCTGCGGCTGGGCGCGCTTGCCGACTTCCTGTCGAAGCCCATCCTGATCGGCTTCATGAACGGCGTGGCGATCAACATCCTTTTCACCCAGTCCAGCCGGTTGTTCGGGCTGCCGCTCGAAGCATCGGGCCTGCCGGCCCGCGTGTTCGAGTTCTTCACGCGACTGCCATCGACGCATCTGCCCACTCTGGCAGTGGGCCTGGGCACGATGGCCCTCCTGCTGCTGGTGCCGAAGCTCCTGCCGAAGGTGCCGGCACCGCTGGTGGCGATGTTCGTCGCGGGGGTTGTCGTGCACATTTTTGCGCTCGACGGGCTGGGTGTGGCCACCATCGGCGCGGTGCCCGGCGGGCTGCCCGCCTTTCATCTGCCCGTGGTGCCGGTAGAGATGCTACCCACGCTGGTGGCCGAGGCCGCCGGCCTGGCGCTGATGAGTTTCTCGAACATGATGATCGCGGCGCGCAGCTTCGCCGCCAAGAACCGGTATGTCGTCGACGCGGACCGTGAAATGGCGGCGCTGGGCGCGACCAACATCGCCGCCGCGCTCGCGCAGAGTTTCGTCGTGAGCGGCACCAACTCGCGGACCGCGGTGGCCGATGCCGCCGGCGGGCGCACGCAGATCACCGGCATCGTGTCGGCGCTGGCCGTTGGCGTGGTGGCACTGTTCCTCACCGCGCCGCTGCAGTACGTGCCCACGGTCGTGCTGGCCGCAGTGCTGGTCACCGCCGGGCTCGCGCTGCTCGACATCGGCAGTCTGAAGATGATCTACCGCATCGACCGATCCGAAGCGTGGCTTTCGATCGTGGCAACGGTGGGCGTGGTGCTGGTGGGCCCGATCAACGCCATCCTGCTCACCGTCGTGCTCGCATTGCTGCGCTTCGTGCGCCTGGCCTCGCGGCCCAAGGTGGAAATCCTGGGCGAGGTCGACGGCCAGCCCGGTTTTCACTCGCTCGAACGCCACCCGGAGGCACGCACGCAGTCCGGACTGCTGCTGTTCCGGTTCAACGGACCGATCATCTTCTTCAGCGCCGACTACTTCAAGCGCGAAGTGGAAAGGGCTGCCGTGAACGCGGGGCCCGATCTCAAGTGGCTGGTCGTCGACCTGATGCCGGTGAACATGGTCGACGCCACCGGGCTCTATGCGATGCGCGACGTGTTCGACGACTTGCGCGCGCGGGGCGTGGTGGTGGCGGTGGCCGCGCGCGACACCGAGTGGACCGACTGGGCGCAGCAGCGTGGTCTCACCACGCAACTGGGCAAGTACCTGCGCTTCAGCACGCTGGAGGAGGCGGTGCTGGCACACCACAACGCGCCGTCCGCCGGCGCGACGCGCGCCTAGCGAGCAGCGGCGAGACCGCGGATCTGCTGGACGAACTGCAAGGCCAGCGGACTTGGCTCGCGGGCACACAGGTTCAGGATCCCGATGGCCCCGGTAATCGCCGGCAATTCGACCGGCAGGCGCACCAGCAGATCCTTCTCCGGCGCCAATGCGAGCGCCGAACGCAGCCCGAACGACAGCATTCCGCCATACAGCACCATCGCATGCTGCATATGGATCGACTTCGATTCGACGGCGTGTCGGGGCAGCACCAGATCGAGCTTGGCGAGTGTGCGCCGGACATGGTCGACGAAGTACGAATCCGCCGACGGCATCACCCAGCGCTGATCGAGCAGGTCCGCCCACGCAAGGCGCTTGCGCGCCGCCAGCGGGTGATCCTTGCCGGCCACGACGCACAGTTTTTCCTCAAACAACGACGTAACCTGCACGTCCTCGTCGGGGTTGAAGAGCGCCAGCCGTACGATCGCCAGTTCGATCTCCCGCTTGCGCAGGCGCTCCACCAGCTCCGTCTCGCGCGCCTCCAGTACGGTGACGAATACATCCGGGTGCGCGTCCACCAATCGCCTGATCGCCATGGGCAGGATCGCGATGGCCGGCATCGGCACCGTGCCTATCCGCAATGTGCCCTTCGCGCCGCTCGACACGATGGCGATTTCCTGCGCGGCGCTGCGCAACTCGCCGAAGATGGCGATCGCGTGCGGCGCAAACGTCAGGCCGTGGACGGTCGGCTCGACCCCATGGGGATTGCGATCGAACAGTTTGGCGCCCAGCAGGTCTTCCAGGTTGGCGATGGTCTTGGTCACCGCCGGCTGCGTGATGTGAAGAGTGGCGGCGGCCTTGCGGAAGCTGCGATTTTCCAGGACCGCGACGAACACGCGCAGTTCGCCCAATTTAAGGTGCCGGGGTAGTCGCTCGATGAGATCGGTCGCCGCCATGGGGTTCTCGCGATTGCTGTTGCCTGCAGCGCATCCCGGCGTGCGGGAGGAGCCCGGCGAATGTGAAACGAATGTTATCACTCCGATCACTCCGGGGCATTGCCACGATGTTCAACCGCGAAGCGATCACCAGTGCGAACGTTGGACTAGAATCCGTCAGGCAAGCCGAAGCCTTGGCCACCGCATCGATGTCACCGCGGGTGGCCGGGGTCTTGATGGGCATCCACTTCTGGAGAAATCGATGGCATCGAAACTGAATTGGCGCGCGGCGACGCTCGCTGCATGCATGACGCTGGCGGCCGTGTGCGGTACGGCACAGGCGCAGGAAATCCCGGTCGTGACCGGCGAACACTGGACCAAATCGACGGAACAGGTGAAGAAGGCCTACCTGATCGGTGTGGCCAATGCCATCCAGGTCGAGGCCGCCTTTGAAGGTGCCAACCCGCCCTCGGACGCGCAGAGTATCGTCCCGCGGATGGTCAAAGGCATGAAGGGCAAGACGCTCGACGGCGTGCGCGAAGGCCTCGACAAGTACTACGCCGCCAATCCCGACAAGCTGCAGCGGCCCGTGCTCGAAACCATGTGGTTCGAGATGGTCGTGCCAGGCCTCAAGTAACCCCGATCACCGGAGAGACACATGAAGCAGATCAAGTGGGCAGTGGCCATTGCGGCCGCAATGGTGGTGGTGGCATGTACCAACATGACGCCGCAACAGCAGGGAACAATGAGTGGTGCGGGCATCGGCGCTGCAGCAGGCGCGGGCATTGCCGCCATCTCCGGCGGCAACGCGTGGACTGGCGCGGCCATCGGCGGCGTCGGCGGTGGCATCGCGGGCAATATCCGGGGCGGCCGGCAGTAAGCGCTTCGAGCCGGCGCGGGGTGCACGCAGCAAGCGCTCCGCGCCGGCGCCGGTTGCGTGCAGCAAGCGCTTCGAGATGGTTTAACACGCTCGTACCGGATCAGCGCTTGTCGTTGCGCCTGACATAGGAGCCGACGCGGCCGATCTGCAACTGCCACAAGCCGAATTTCTCGGTCAGCGCCTTGTAGATCGCCGCACCAACAAGCGTGCCGAGCGCGATGGACGTCACCGCAAAGATCGCCGAGACCAGACCCTCGATGCCGGCCGTTCGGTCGGAGAGCATCCGCGTTACGCTGATCAATCCCAGCGACCCGGGCACCACGAGCCAGAAACTCGGCAGGAACGTGACCATCGACGGCGGCCCCTTGAAGCGCAGCTGGATCAGGTAGCAGAGCGGTGTTGCCACCAGCGTGCCGAAGAAGCCACTGATGCCAGGCCCAAACAATTCCGCCGCGAGACGCTGCGACGCAAAGGCGGCAAACAACACGACCAGCATCCACCAGAACGCATTGCCTGGCGCGGAGAAGTGCAGGTAGACACCGATGCCGAACACGACCACGCCCGCCCATGGCACCCACGCGACCTTGTAGGCGGAGGGCGGCGCCGCAAGAAGGTCGTACGGCGTGTATCCCGCCAATGCCGCGCCGGCGGCGAGACCAAACGCCAGCAGAATCAGCTGCACCAGTCCCGTGATCAGCCGGCTCGAACCGCTGACCATGTCGCCATAGGCCAACTCCACCATGCCCTGCGTCAGCATCGCGCCCGGCAGGAACGTAACCAGTGGCGGGATCAGCAGCAACGCCGGGTCGACGTTGAAGCCGTACTTCACGGCAAAGAACACCAATGCCGACACGATCGCGGCCGAGAATACCGGCGTCGGTACGGCCAGCACCGGGAGATGCTGGTTCGCGATCTTGATCAAGCCGACGATCGCGCCCAAGACCCCGGCCGCCGCCAGGTCCGCGAGCGACGACGTGAGGATCATGGCGAGGCCGACGGCCAATATTGCGTGGCCGATCACCATGCCCCATGCGCCGAAGCGCGGCGTCTTGCGCTGGATTTCACCCAGCCGCTCGATGCCCGCGGCCGGCTCGACTTCGCCGCGCTCGGCGGCATCGCCCAGCGCATAGACGGCGGCGATCTGGTCGAGCCGCAGCGAATTGGTGGGCCCCTCGGCCAGCGTGACCCGCTCACCGGTACCGTCGTGCAGCGTGATGAACACGGCAGTGGGAAACACGACCACGCGGGAGCGGCGCATGCCATACGCCGAGGCCGTCCGCCGCAGCAGCAGTTCCACCTGCGCCGTCTGCTCGCCGCAGGCGAGATGCGCCTGCCCCAGCCGGTACATGAACTCCAGCAGGACGCCGGTATCGAGCGCGGGCGGCGATTTTTCCGTCATGTCGGCCCCCTGCTAATGCGTCGGTGGCGTCAACCGAAGCCCCAGGGCAGGCCCATCAACTGCCATATCGCCAGCAACACCAGCCACACTGCGCAGATGATCACCACGTAGGGCAGCATCAGCGCCACCACGGTGCCCACGCCGGCGTCCTTCACGTAGCGCTGGCAGAACACCACGATCATCGCAAAATAGGCGTTGAGCGGCGTGATCGCGTTCATCGGCGAATCGCCGACGCGATAGGCGGCCAACACCGCGTCCGGCGGCACGTTGAGCCGCATCAGCAGCGGCACGAACACCGGCGCGAACAACGCCCATTTCGGCACGGCGCCGGAGAGGATGAGGTCGAGGATGAACACGACGACGACAAAGCCCAGCAGCAGCCACAGCGCGTCGAGATTGGCGCGCTGCAGGATTTCCGCCAGCGACAGCGCGGCCAGCGTGGACATGTTGGTGTAGTTGAAGTACGCCAGGAACTGGCTGATGATCAGCAACAGAAAGATCAAGCCCGCCAGGCTCTGGATCGCCTTGATCATCGCGTTCACGACGTCGTTGGTGTTCTTGATGGTGCCGGCACCGATACCGAAGGCCAGGCCCGTGCTGAAGAACGTGATCGCGATGGTGACGATCAGGCTGCTCATGAACGGCGAATCGCCGATGATGGCGCCCGTGGTCGGGTTGCGCAGCGGTGCGTTCGCCGGCCCGATCAGCAGGCCGATGAAGATGATGACCGCGATCAGGCCCCAGAACGCGAACTTGAGGCCGCGCGCATCGGCGTCCGACATGCCGGTGGAGGGCTCCTCGTAGTCGCCCGTGTACTTGCCGAGCCGCGGCTCGACGATCTTGTCGGTGATCAGCGCCACGACGATGGTCATGACGACCATCGAGGCACAGGAGAACCAGAAATTGGAGGTTAGCCCGATGTTCTTGTTGGGGTCGACGATGTGGATGGCGTCGTTGGTGATGCCCACCAGGATGCCGTCGATCGGCACGATGAAAATGTTGACCAGGAACACCGAGGCCACGGCGGCAAACGCCGCGCCCAGGCCGGCCAGCGGATGGCGACCCACGCTGAGGAATGCCGCTGCGGCCAGCGGGATCAGCACCAGGTAGCCTGCATCCGCGGCAATGCTGGACAGGATGCCGACGGCGACCAGGATGTAGGTCAGCGCCCATGCCGGCGAGATGATCACGAGCTTGCGGATCAGCGCGCTGACGAGGCCGGACGATTCGGCCACGCCGACGCCGACCATGGCGACGATGATCACGCCCACTGCCTGGAAATTCATGAAGTTCTGCACGACGCCGGTGAACATGAAGCGGATGCCCTCGGCCGTGAGCAGGCTGCGCGCCGCGGTGGTCACCTTCTCCAGCTTGTGCGTGTCGGGATTGATCACTTCGTACGAAACGCTGGCCCCCGCCATGTAGAGGATCTGCGACAGCACGATCACGATGCCGATCAGGATGACGAAGATCACCGCTGGATGCGGGACGCGATTGCCGACGATCTCGACGATGTCGAGCGCCTTCTCCATGAAGGTTTTTTCGTGGGCCTTTGCAGCAGTTGCGGTAGCCATGGGGTCTATCCCTTCACGGGCCTCGACAGCAGCGAGATTTGGTTAAAGCGGGGCACTTGAGAGAAGCCGTTATGGTCACCCTGCGGTGCAAGCCGAACATTGCGCCGTTGTGATTTCAATGCGACGCGGCGACTGGGCGCGCGGCACAGACGCCGCGCGCCATCTTGTTGTATTTCCGTCCGGGCCGCAATAGCATCGGTCCGCCTCTGAACAGTCGTTTTCGAAATGCCTTTGTGTTATCACCTTATGAACAAATTTCGGTGAAAGTGCGTTTTGCCGGTGTCCCGGCTCCGGTCGATGCGTGACAATCGGCGTTCGGGGCCCGAGGCACATTCTCAGGCTTGGTCAGAGGACAATCTTGATGAAGAAATTCACCTTGGCGGTCGCGGGCGTCGATCCTGCGCCGTCGATCACGCAATCCGCCAGGCCCAAGATTGCCGTGAGCGGTGCGGTCCCCGCGCACGCAGGCGCAGTCGGCATTTCCGTCGGTATCGGTGCGCGGATGCTGGCCAAACTGGCGTCAAACTTCACGCCGCCCCGGCGCTGACCGCAAGTTGATACCATAGCCCCGGCCCGCGCGACCCCAACCGGGACGCGCGCCGTATGCATCACCGTCCAGCATAGGTGCCCATCTTGACCGATATCCACATCCTGTTCGCCATCCTCGCCGTCGTCATCGTGCTATTCGTGACGGAGAAGATCCCGGTGGTGCTGGTGGCGCTGGGCACCGCGCTGTCGCTCTACTTCACCGGCATTCTCAACCTCGGGCAGGCGCTGGGGGGTCTCGGGGACGCTTCCACGATCTTCATCGCGTCGCTGTTCGTCGTCAGCGCCGGACTCGAGATCACCGGGGTCACGGCCTGGGCTGGACAAATCCTGATCGCCAAGTCCGGCGAAAGCCGCGTGCGGCAGCTGGTGCTGATCATGCTGCTGTGCGCCGGGCTGACCGCGCTGATCAGTCTCAATGGCGCCGTTGCCGCGCTGTTGCCGGTGGTTGTGGTGATGGCCGTCCGGTTGAAACGCTCGCCGTCGCAACTGCTGATGCCGATGGTGTTTGCGGCGCACGCCGGGTCGATACTCGCACTGACCGGATCGCCGGTGAACGTGTTGGTGTCCGAAGCGGCCAGGGACGCCGGCACCGGTTACTTCGGCTTCTTCGAATTCTCCATCGTGGGGGTTCCGTTGCTGCTCGGCACGATGGTGATCCTGGTCGTGCTGGGCAAATACCTGCTGCCGCACAGCGCGGGCGAATCGATGCCCACCGACTTGAGCAAGCATGCACGCACGCTGGTCGAGCAGTACCGGCTCGTCAGCGGCGTGTTCCAGATGCGCGTGCGCGCAACCTCGCCGTTCATCGGGTTGATGCCCGATGCCATCGAACTCTCTGCATACCCGGGCTTGAGCCTGATCGGGCTGCAGGCCGGCGCCACCGGCCGCCCTCTTACCAGAGCGGCGTTGTCCGAAGGCGACATGCTTCTGGTACGGGGCGATGCGAACGTCGCCGCCAATCTGTCCAATGAAAAGCACCTGGGTCTGGCGCAGGGTGACGCCGAAGGTGGCGCCACCGACATCCTGTTCAACAAGACCTCCGGTCTGGCGGAAATCGTGATCCCGCCGCGCTCGGAACTGATCGGACAGAAGATGTTTCCCGGCATGGTCACGCCCAGCGGCGATCTGGTCGTCCTGGCCGTGCAACGCCGCGGAGAAGATCTGGATATCTCTGCGACGCTGGAAGCCGGCGACACGATGCTGCTGCAGGGCACGTGGTCGGCGCTGGACAAGCGCCTGGCCGATCCGCAGGTGCTGGTGGTGAATTCGCCCGATCTCGTGCGCCGGCAGGCCGTGCCCATGGGCAACGGCGCCAAGACGGCCATCGGCATCCTGCTCGCGATGGTGCTGGCGCTGGCCACGGGCCTGGTGCCCGCGGTGATCGCGGGCGTGGTCGCCGCGTTCCTGATGGTGCTGCTGCGCGTGATGTCGGTGGACCAGGCCTACCGTTCGATCAACTGGACCACAGTGATCCTGGTAGGCGCCATGACGCCGCTGTCTGCGGCGATGGCGGAAACCGGCGCGGCGCAGATGATGGCCGACAAGCTCGTGAGCGTGGTCGGCGACGCCGGCCCCTATGCGTTGCTGGCAGGGCTCTTCATTCTCACCGCCGTCCTCGGCCAACTGATCAGCAACACGGCCACCGCGCTCATCATCATCCCGATTGCCGTGGCCGCCGCCATCGAAGTCGGCATCTCGCCGCGGCCGGTGCTGATGAGCGTCTGTGTCGCTGCAGCGGCATCGTTCCTCACGCCGGTGGCAACACCCGTCAACCTGATGGTGATGGGACCGGCCGGCTACAAGTTCGGCGACTACTGGAAGCTCGGCCTGCCCTGCATGATCTGGTTCTTCATCGTGGCGGTGTTCTTTGTGCCGATGATCTGGAAGTTCTGACTTTTTTGGGAGGCCGCACCGATCGTTCCGGTCTTCGATCTCTCGTTCGCAGTCCTCATTCTCAAGGGTAAAGCCATCATGGATATCTCCATCACCTCCGGTTCACCGGTAAAGATCAAGACCGGCATCCTCGCCGTTCCCATCTTCTCCGACGGCGCGCTGACAGGCGCCGCCAAGGCCATCGACGACGCGACCAAGGGCAAGATTGCCGCCAAGCTGAAGCGCGGCGACCTTGAAGAAAACGCGGGCGCAACGCTGATGCTGCAGGACCTGCCGGGCGTAGCCGCGGAACGGGTGCTGCTGGTCAGCCTCGGCAAGCGCGCGGACTTCAGCGACCGGTCGGTGCGCGATGCGCTGGTCAGCGGGGGCAAGGTGCTGGCGGCGTCCAATGCCAGCGACGCCGTCGTCTGCATGGCCGACGGCGAGCTGGCCGGCCGCTCGATGGCCTCCCGCGTGCAGCTCGCCGCGCGCATCCTGGCCGACTCCGGCTACAAATACGACGTGCCGCGCGCGAAGAAGAGCACCAAGGCTCGCGGCGTGAAGAAGATCACGCTGCTGACTCAAGGCAAGGTCGACAAGGCGCTCGAAGCCGCCGCGAAGAACGGCGTGGCCATCGCGGAAGGCATGGCGTTGACCAAGGACCTCGGCAACCTCGGCGGCGACGTCTGCAACCCCGGCTATCTCGCCTCGACGGCCAAGGCGCTGGGCAAGGAGTTCAAGTTCAAGGTCGAGGTGCTGGACCGCGACGACATGAACAAGCTCGGCATGCATTCGCTGCTGTCGGTGGGCCGCGCCTCCTATTCGCCGTGCAAGTTCATCATCATGAAGTACGAGGGCGGCAAGAAGGGCGCAAAGCCCATCGTACTGGTCGGCAAGGGTGTCACGTTCGACACCGGCGGCATCTCGCTCAAGCCCGGCGCGCTGCTGGATGAAATGAAATACGACATGTGCGGCGCCGGCACCGTGATCGGCGTGTTCAAGACGCTGGCGCGCTTGAAGCTGCCGCTCAACGTCATCGGCCTCGTGCCGGCCGTCGAGAACATGCCCGGCGGCAATGCCAGCCGGCCCGGTGACGTCGTCAGGTCGATGTCGGGCCTCACGGTGGAAATACTCAACACCGACGCCGAGGGCCGCCTGATCCTCAACGATGCGCTTACGTATGCCGAGCGCTTCGAACCGGACTGCGTGGTCGACGTGGCAACGCTAACCGGCGCCTGCGTCGTGGCGCTGGGCGCGCACGCCAGCGGGCTCTTCGCCAACGACGATGCGTTCGCCGCCGAACTGCTGAAGTGCGGCATCGACGCGGGCGATCGCGCGTGGCAGATGCCGCTGTGGGAAGAGTACATGTCCCAGCTCAAGACCAACTTCGCCGACATGAGCAACCTCGGCGGTCCGGCCGCCGGCAGCGTCACCGCCGCGCTGTTCCTGTCGAAGTTCGCCACCAAGTACAAGTGGGCGCATCTCGACATCGCCGGCACGTCGTCCGTGGGCGGCGACGCCAAGGGCGCCACGGGACGGCCGTTGCCCTTGCTGGCGCAGTTCCTGATCGAGCGCGCCAACGCGGCCTGACGCTGCAATCGACCTGTGAGGACGGCACCGCCCGCAAGCGGTGCCGTTTTCATTGCACGGTTCGAAACGGCGAAAACCTCAAACCATTCGCCGACCTGTAGGCGAGGCTTCAGCCTCGCGCGCGAGGCTAGCGCTGCAAGACCATCGCCGCAGCGAACATCAAAGTCAAAGCCAGCATGGACAGGCCCGCAATCGACCATTGCCGCGC
>JANNKR010000343.1:0-7043 GCA_031396395.1 Betaproteobacteria bacterium | reverse complement strand
CACGACACGCTGCCGGAAAGCCTGGTCAAGGCCGTCACGCACGTGCTTGGCGCGCGACCGCCGCAGTTCGAAACGATATCGGTCACCGTCAACGACGACCCGCTCAACCTCTTACCCGCAGCACGCGAGCGAGTGCGCTTGCTGGACACCGGTGAAGGCGTGCTGATCTTCTCGGACATCTATGGCGCCACCCCGTGCAACCTGGCAGGCAAACTTCTGGTGCCGGGTCGCGTGGAGGTGATCGCCGGTGTCAACCTGCCGATGCTGGTGCGAGCGTTCACTTACCGCGTCAAGGGCATGGATACGCTGATCAAGAAGGCCATCTCTGGTGGCTGCGATGGCGTGCTGCGCATCGAGATCGATCCGGTCTATGCAGCAGCGCGAGGTTGAGATTGTCAACAAGCTGGGGCTGCATGCGCGCGCCTCGGCCAAGCTGACGCAGCTCGCCGCGAAGTATCAGAGCGACGTGCACATGTCGCGCAACAATCGCAAGGTCAACGCCAAGAGCATCATGGGGGTGATGATGCTGGCCGCCGGCAAGGGGGCCAGGGTGACCATCGAGATTGACGGTCCCGACGAGGGCGAAGCGATGGACGCCATCGTTGCCCTGATCGGCGATTACTTCGGCGAAGGGCAGTAACCGCCGAAACGCGGTTACGTGTAGGCGAGGCTTCAGCCTCGCAGGGTCAGCGCGACACGAACTACGCGAGGCTGAAGCCTCGCCTACAGATTCGTATTGGTCTGCCGGTATCGCACTGCATCATTGCGTTTCGACAGCAAAACCGCAACATCTGATGGGCATCCTCTGCGAAGACCCGCGCGCTTCCGGTAACATCCTGAGACACAAGAGGATTGCACCGCGTGCGGAACCATTGGCCAAAACTGGCGACCAACAGGAAGTCCCGGATTCAATCGAGTCACGGATTCCTCGACCCCATTGCCGCGGCGGTGCTCCATGCAGACACGCAACATTTCCATCATCAACCGGCTTGGCCTGCATGCCCGTGCATGCGCGCGTATCGTCAACATCGCGTCCCGGTTTCGCTCCAACGTATCGCTGGTGGTCAAGGGCAAACGGGCCAGCGCGCGCAACATCGTGGCCGTGATGCTGCTCACCGCATCGGTGGGCACGACGGTGCGCCTCGAGGTGGAGGGCCCCGACGAGGTGGAAGCCATGCGCGAGATCGCGGCCCTGTTCCACGACGGCTTCGGCGAGCGGTCCTAGTGCAGATGCGCGGGGAGCAGCCGCGATGATGGTCAGTTTCGCGCTGCACGGTGTCGGCGTCTCGGGCGGCATCGCGATCGGTCGCGCGCAACTCGTCTCGCACGCCATGCTCGAGGTCGCGCACTACACGATCCCGGCGGGCAAGGTGGTGGCCGAGATCGCGCGCTTCGCCAATGCGGTCAAGGAAGTGCAGAAGGAGCTGGAGGGCCTGCACCAGGCGATGACCGGCGGCGACGTTCCCGGCGAGTTCGGCGCGTTCCTCGACGTGCACTGGATGATTCTCAACGACCCGACGCTGTCCGAGGTCCCGAAGAAGATCATCCAGGATCAGCGCTGCAACGCCGAGTGGGCGCTTACTACGCAGCTTACTGTGCTGGTCGAGCAGTTCGAGCAGATCGAGGATGCCTACCTGCGCGAGCGCAAGTCGGACATCGTGCAGGTGGGCGAGCGGGTATTGAAGCGCCTGCTGGGCAAGCCCGGCACGGTGCCCGCTGCATTCGCTGAAGAGCAGACCATCCTGGTCGCGCATGACCTCTCGCCGGCCGACGTCATCCAGTTCAAGAATCACCACTACGGCGCCTTCCTGACCGACGTCGGCGGTGCCACGTCGCATACCGCCATCGTGGCGCGCAGCCTCAACGTGCCGGCCGTGGTAGCCACGCACAACGCGCGGCAGCTGATCCGCGACAGCGAGATGCTGATCGTCGATGGCCATGCCGGCGTCGTGGTGGTCAATCCCGATCGCGCCGTATTGGCCGAGTATCGACTGAAGCAAAGCCAGCTCGACCTCGAGCGGCAGAAACTGAAACGGCTGCGGGGCAAGCCCGCGGATACCATCGACGGCCACCATGTCGAGCTGTACGCCAACATCGAGCTGCCCGAGGACCTCGAACAGACCCTTGAAAATGGTGCCACCGGCGTGGGACTCTTCCGGTCCGAATTCCTGTTCCTCAATCGCGAGGGGCTGCCCACCGAGGACGAGCAGTTCGAAGCCTATCGCGCCGTGGCGCAGGGGATGAAGGGCCTTCCCGTCACCATCCGCACGTTCGATCTCGGTGCCGACAAGCACAAGGAGGGCCTCGACGGGCTCGCCCGCGTAGCGCCCAATCCCGCGCTTGGATTGCGCGCCGTGCGTTTTTGCCTGGCCGAGCCGCGACTCTTCATCACCCAGCTGCGCGCCATCCTGCGCGCTTCGCATTACGGCAGGATCCGCATCCTGGTGCCCATGCTGGCGTCGTCGTCCGAGATCGACCAGACGCTCGCCACCATCGAAGTGGCCAAGGCTGGCCTGCGCGACCAGGGCGTGCCCTTCAACAACGAGATCGAGGTGGGCGGGATGATCGAGATCCCCGCCGCAGTGATCGCAATGGACGCGTTCACGGCCAAGCTCGACTTCCTGTCAGTCGGTACCAACGACCTGATCCAGTACACGCTGGCCGTGGACCGCGCCGACGAAGCCGTGGCGCACCTGTACGATCCGCTGCATCCGGCGGTGATCCGGCTGCTGGCGATGGCGATCAGCACGGCCAACAAGGCCAACGTCCCGATCGCGGTCTGCGGCGAAATGGCGGGCGAGGTGCAGTTGACCCGCCTGCTCCTCGGTTTGGGTCTGCGCAATTTTTCAATGCACCCCGCCCAACTTCTCACCGTGAAACAGCGAGTACTCACTTCGGAAGTGGCGGCGGTCAAGACGCTGGTCGACCGAATTCGCAGGAGCGACAGCCCGGACAAGATCGCGGCGCTGGTCGAGAAGATCAACGCGCTGTAGGCGAGGCTTCAGCCTCGCGGAGACGATGCATGCTTGGTACCTGCGAGGCTAAAGCCTCGCCTACAAAGACAAAGGCCTATGGTGTCCCCTTGTGGGGGCCACCAGCATTGCGTCGTGTTAGGGCATAATGCCAATGTCATGAATACACCTGCCCCGAGCCGTTTCATGCGCATCGCCGCCCTGGCCGTCGCGCTCGCAGCAACGCCCGCCCATGCCGTCGAGGCCGGCGCCCCTGCGCCCGGCTTCTCGTTGCCCAACGCCAAGGGCGAAACCGTGGCCCTCGACCAGCTGCGCGGCAAGGTGGTCTACGTCGACTTCTGGGCGTCGTGGTGCGGTCCCTGCCGCCGCTCGTTCCCGTGGATGAACGAGATGCAGCAAAAGTATGGCGCCAAGGGCTTCACGGTGGTCGCGATCAATGTCGACAAGAAGCGCGCCGACGCCGACAAATTCCTGGCATTGCTGCCGGCCAGTTTCCCGGTCTTGTACGACGAGGCCGGATCCACGCCCGCGGCGTATGCGGTCAAGGGGATGCCAAGTTCGTATCTGATCGACGCACGCGGCACCGTAAGCTACGTCGAGCGCGGATTTGTCGACGAGTCCCGCGGTCCGCTGGAGGAGCGCGTCAAGGCCCTGCTGGCCGCTGCCGGCAAGTAGAGGACACGACGCCATGCGCCACCTGATCGCCCTTGCAGCTGCACTGATGCTGGCCGGGTGCGCGAGCTACGACCCGCCCAAGCCGTGGGAGCGCGGTGAACTGGCCCGCCCGTCGATGCAGTTCGACCACGACCGCCTGAACGCGCGCGCGGAGGCCCACATCTACACCAGCAAGGAAGCCGCAGCCGGCGGCTACGGCGTGGGCGGTGGCGGCTGTGGCTGCAACTGATCGCCCGTCGCGCGGCGTGTCGCCGCTCCTGGCCGCCGCGCTGGCGCTGCCCGGCATGCTGCCGGCCGCGGCTTGCGCGCAGGCTGCCCCCGACCAGGGCATCTTCGAGCTGCAGTACCTCAACTATCGCGACTGGCAGCCCGGCAAGAACCGGATGAAAGTCGAGGCGCCCAGCATGTATGCGCTGGTCCCGCTGTCGGATACGTGGGTGGCGGAAGGTGCGCTGGTCTACGACGCGATGTCCGGCGCGTCGCCCAAGTTCTTCAACACGCTGTCCGGCGCCACGATCACCGACTACCGCACGGCCGGCAATCTCAAGGTCACCAAGTATTTCGGCAGCTACGCCATCAGCGTGGATGGCGCGGTGTCGTCCGAGCAGGATTTCCTGTCGCGTGCTGCCAGCACCCAGGTGCAGTTCTTCAGCGAGGACCGCAATCGCACGTGGACGCTGGGCCTTGCGGGCACCAACGACCGCATCAACTCCACCAACGGCATCGCCGTCAACGAATCGCGCAACACGGTCGACTTCCTGGTGGGCGTCACGCAGGCGCTCAACAAGAACGCGATCGTGCAGTCGAACCTGACCTACTCCACCGGGCACGGTTACTACAGCGATCCCTACAAGTCGCTCGACACGCGGCCGTCCACGCGCCAGATCGCCGCGTGGCTCACGCGCTACAACCAGTACCTGGCCGGACCGGATGCCACCATGAAGCTGGGCTACCGGCTGCTGGTCGATTCGTTCGGCAGCACGTCGAACATGTTCGAGGTCTCGTGGGCCCAGGCACTGCCGTGGGGCGTGACGCTGACGCCGCTGTTGCGCTACTACACGCAAAGTGCCGCCGATTTCTACAAGAATCCGCCATGGCCCAAGGGCTATGTCGATGGCGAAAACTACAGCGCCGACACGCGCCTGGCCGCTTTCGGCGCGCTGACCGGGGGCCTCACCGTCGCCAAGTCGTTCGGTGACGGCTGGAGCCTCGCACTGCGTGCGGACTACTACCAGCAGAACCCCAGCTGGCGCCTGGGCGGCAGCGGCAGCCCGGACATCCAGACCTTCTCCGCGCGGTGGCTGCAGGTCGACCTGATCAAGACCTTCTGAAGTCTGGCCTGGCGGAAAAGCGGAAACGGGGTCCGGCTCGACTGGTAAAGAGACCTGTCAAAGGGGCCAGGGCGAATTTTCCGATTTTCGATCGGTGAGCGTCCGCACGGGGCATGGCGTACCTGCGGGATAATTGCCGCCATGGCGGCACCTCCTTTCCGCGTCACCTTTCGCGCGATGGCCTCGGTGCACGAGATCCAGATCGCCGGCGCGGACGCGCACGACGCGCAGCGTGCGGCCGACGCCGCGAGCGCAGACGTCCTGCGCATCGAGCATAAGTACTCGCGCTATCGCGACGACAGCGTGACGTCGCGGATCAATCGCGAGGCGGGGGGCGAAGCCGTGCGCATCGACGCCGAAACCGCGGCGCTTCTGCGCTACGCCGACGAATGCCACCGCCTGAGCCAGGGCCGCTTCGACCTCACGTCCGGCGTGTTGCGACAGGTGTGGAATTTCCGCGCCGATCCGCCTGTGCTGCCGGGCCACCGCGAAGTGAATCGCGTGACGACGTTGATCGACTGGCCCGCCGTCGAGTGGGACGACCACGCGGTCCGGCTGCCGCGCGCCGGCATGGAGATCGACTTCGGCGGCATCGGCAAGGAGTACGCCGCTGATCGCGCCGCGACGATCCTGCAGGAATATCGCGTGCGCCATGCCCTGGTCAATCTCGGCGGTGACGTGCGCGCGCTAGGCGCGCAGGAGGATGGCTCGCCGTGGCGCGTGGGCATCCGCCATCCGCGGCGGGAGGGGGTGGCCATCGCCGGCATGGCCTTGGCCGCCGCTGCGCTGGCCACCAGCGGCGACTACGAACGATTCTTCGAGATCGACGGCCGCCGCTACTGCCATATCCTCGACGCCACGACCGGAATGCCGGTCACGTACTGGCAATCGGTCAGTGTCGTCGCGCCACTGTGCGTGATGGCGGGAAGCTGCTCGACCATCGCGATGCTGCTGCAGGCGGACGCGCCGGCATTTCTCGACGCGCAGGGCGTGCGCTGGCTGGGCGTGCGCGCGGATGGGCAGATGGACGGCAACGTCGCCGCACTGCCGCCGCAATGATGGTCGCCATGCGGCGTTTTGTCGCGGCCGCAGTGGGGGCGCCGCCAGTGCAATACGTCCTGCCTATTGGCCGGCTTCGGTCGCGTCCCTCTCCGCCAGCTTTGCTTCGAGCCGCTCGACGTTGCTGGCGAGCCGTCCCGCCACCAGTTTGACCAGATAGAACCCGAACTCGGGATTCTGGAAATAGAGTTGCATGAGCGTTTCCTCGCCCACGCTCAGCACCGTGCACTTTTCGAGGCAGCGCGCCGTCAGCAGGCGCTTGCGTGCAGGCGTGAAGAATGCGATTTCGCCGAAGATGTGCCCGGGTTCCAGGACGATGCCGATCTCCGTGAATTCGATGCGGCCCTCGGCGATGAAGTAGATCAATGTCGCCGGATCGCCTTTCCGGAACAGCACCTCGCCCTTGGCGAAACGCTTGGTCTTCATATAGGGCCGCAGCCAGACCTCGGACGGCTGGCTCCCCGTGGATGCCAGGCGCACCTGGCGGGTCAGCCGCACCATCTGGATCGCGCGCGTGAGATTGATCGGCAGCAGCGCGCAGTGCAACAGCAACACGGGCCAGGATTTGGTCATGACGCCAAACACGATGAAACCCAGGTTGCTGGCGAGGGCCACGATCCGCAACGGGATGATGGTCTTCATGAAGAAGCTCACGCAGACCAGCAGGCCGGCGATTACCCCCGCGGCGTACGCAAGGATATGAAAGGTGTCCAGTTCCATCATGTCCGACATTCCCCGTCGCGCGGCCCGGCCCGCTGATCCTGCGGTGGCTTGTCTCGATATTACGCAAGGCTTCGCCGTTACTGTGGTTCGTGACTTGCTTTTTGCTCAGTCGCCCCAGTCCGCGATGACCTCGTCCAGTCCTTGCCGGTAGTCCGGAAACATCGGCTTCCATTGAGGCACACGTGGCGCCAGCGTCCCTGGCGGCTTCGACAGCGCAGTCTGCTGCATGTGTTCCTCGCGGATGATGACCCTGGCCAGCGGCTTCGTGAATAGCGGCAGATGC
>JANNKR010000340.1:0-4156 GCA_031396395.1 Betaproteobacteria bacterium | reverse complement strand
CGCAAGGTTATCGAAAGCATATCACCTCGATTCGCTGACCTGCTTGATACCGGAGATTGAACAGTCAGTGTGTCAGCAGCAACCGATCCCGCCGCGCCAACCCCGGAAACGTCCTGATCCAAAGCCCAGCCACAATCAACGTACCAACCCCACCCATAACGACCGCCCCGACAGGCCCGACAAACTCAGCAACGGTCCCCGCGCGAAACTCTCCAAGCTCATTGCTGGCGCCAATGAACACGCTGTTGACCGCGCTGACCCGGCCGCGCATGTCATCCGGTGTATCGATTTGCACCAGCGTCTGCCGGATCACCACGCTCACCATGTCGGCGCCACCGCTGACGGCAAGCGCGATCATCGACAACGTGAAATCGCGCGACAGACCGAAGACCACGATGGCGACACCATAGATCGCGACACTGACGAACATGCGCCGCCCAACATGCCGCGCCAGCGGCCATCGGGCCAACGCAAGGCCGACGACAAGTGCGCCCACTGCCGGCGCTGCGCGCAGAAAACCGAGGCCCCATGCCCCGGTACCCAGGATGTCGCGCGCGTAGATGGGCAGCAAAGCCGTGGCCCCGCCCAGCAGGACGGCGAACAGGTCCAGCGAGATCGCGCCCAGCACCTGCTTCTTGCGCCAGATGAACACGACGCCCGCAAACAGCGAATTCAACGAGACCGGGCCGGGTGTCAGGGCAACCGGAATGCGCTTGATCGTCGCGACGAGCATGGTAGAGACCAGAAGCAGCGCGAGACATGTGCCATACGCGATTGCTGGTCCGATCGCATAGATGAAGCCGCCGAGTACCGGACCGCCGACAATGGCAAATTTCAGGAGAGTGGACGTCAACGCATAGGCGCGCGGCAACTGCTCGGACGTGACCAGTGCCGGCACGATGGCCTGTTGCGCCGGCATCTGCAGCGCCCGCGCGGTGCCCAGCACCACGCACATCGCGAAGATGAGTTCGCGGTTCACCCATCCGCGCGGGCTGCCCCACGCGAGGACCAGCGCCGCCACCGCCTGCAGCAACAGGCTCGCGGCCAACACGCCACGACGGTCCACGCGGTCGACCAGTTGCCCGGCCGGAAGCGTCAGCAGTAGCGCCGGCACGAACTGCAGCAGGCCGACCATCCCTAAGTCCCACGCGCGCCCGGTGATGTCGTACATCTGCCAGGCCAGCGCGACCATCAGCGTCTGGTTGGCGGTGGTCCCGAAGAAACGCGTCCACAGGTAGCGGCGGAAGCTCTTGGAAAACGGGGCGTGCGGACCGTTGCTCACCGTCAGCGGATCGCCAATGCGACCTGGTGCGACGCCGGCGGAATTCGCATGGATAGCGCGCGTGGTACGCGCATAACCGCGAGGATTGTCGCCACGGGTGGATTGCCGAGCATGCCGTCGAATCTATCACGGGCCAGCCTCTTGCTTTGCTCACTATATTGAGTAAAAATACTCATCACATTGAGTAAACCGTGAAACGCCCGACCACCTTCACTCGCCCGCAGGGCGCGACGCTCGCCCGTCGGCTGGCCGAGCCACGCCGGTTCATCCAGGCGGTCACCGGGCCGCGCCAGGTCGGCAAAACCACGCTGGTGCAGCAGGTGATCGACGCGTCGGATCGTGTAGCGCGTTTTGCCAGTGCAGATGAGCCGACGCTGCGTGGTCCCGAATGGATCGCGCAGCAGTGGGACGCTGCGCGCCTGGAGGCGGTTGGCGCAGGCAAAGCCGGGGCCGTACTGGTCCTGGACGAGATCCAGAAGATTTCGGGTTGGTCGGAAACGGTCAAGCGCCTGTGGGACGAGGATACGCAGGCACGACGCGCGTTGCGCGTGGTGCTGCTGGGTTCCGCGCCATTGCTGATTTCGCGCGGGCTGGCAGAGAGTCTGGCGGGACGATTCGAGGTACTGCATCTGCCGCATTGGTCGTTTGCAGAGATGCGCGACGCATTCGGCTGGTCGTTGAACGAATATGTGTACTACGGGGGATATCCGGGCGCGGCGCCACTGATCGGCGAGCCAGCGCGATGGTCACGATATGTACTGGATGCATTGATCGAAACCACCCTTGCGCGCGACGTGCTGTTGCTTTCGCGCGTGGACAAGCCGGCGTTGTTGCGGCGCCTGTTTGAGCTTTCGTGCCGCTACTCAGGCCAGATTCTCTCGTACACCAAGATGCTGGGGCAGCTGCAGGACGCCGGCAACAGCACGACGCTGGCGCACTATCTTGACCTGCTGGCTGGGGCGGGCATGATCACAGGATTGCAGAAATATGCCGGCCAGGTGGTGCGCAGCCGCGGGTCAAGTCCCAAGCTGCAGGTCTTCAATACCGCCCTGATGTCGGCGGGTAGCGGACTGGGTTTCGCCGAGACGGCAGCCGACCCTGAATTGTGGGGACGCGTGGTGGAGTCCAGCGTTGGCGCCTACCTGGTGAATGCCGCTGCGGCCGGCGAATGTGAACTTTTCTACTGGCGTGATCGAAATCAGGAGGTCGACTTCGTCGTCAAGGCCGGCCGGCGACTGGTTGCCATCGAGGTCAAGAGCGGGCGTGCGCCGATGGTTCACTCAGGCACCGCCGCGTTTACCGCGGCGTTCAAACCGTCACGCACACTGCTCGTGGGAGGAGACGGCATTGCTCTTGAACAATTTCTGCTGCAGCCCGTGGGGCATTGGTTGCGGTGATGGATAAGTCGGTTTCTTTCTACTCACCCCGCTCGCCCGGTAGTGTCGTACATCGGCCGCGGGAATTTTTGGAGGGCACTCCGGTGCAATCGATTGTCAACGATCGGGAGGATACGCGGTCCAGTCCGAGACCTGACAATCAAAATCGAGGGCGCGAACTGCATGCGCCCGCTAGACTAGCCAATTTTAAGAAAGAGCCTCTCATGCCCAATGCCTACTGGATCAGCACCTACCGCGTCATTAAGAACCCCGACAAACTCGCCGCCTACGCCAAGCTCGCCGGCCCCGCCATCACCGCCGGTGGCGGCCGCTTCCTCGCTCGCGGCGAGCCCGCAGTGGTCTACGAACTGGGCCTGAAACAGCGCACGGTGCTGGTCGAATTCGACAGCGTTGCGCAGGCGGTTGCCACGCATGACAGCCCTGCCTACAAGGCCGCACTGGATGCGTTGGGGGACGGCGCCGATCGTGAAATTCGCATCATCGAAGGGGCCTGACCGGACGGAAGTCGCGAGCGGCTCGTTGATCGCGCCGGACAACGCGAAACGCTCCGCGCCCTGCGTCAACGCCGCCGAAGCGCCAAAGCCCTAGCCGCAAATGCGACGCGCCCTATGGATGCTTGCCGCGGCCGGAGCGGTATTCCTTGCGGCGCACGCGTTGCTGCAGGTCCCGTGCTGGAGCCTGCCCTTCATTGTGGCCGCGATCGCGTGGCCGATCTGGCACGAGCAGAAGGAATACGCGCAGTTTCGCCGGCGTGCAGTGCTGGCCGGCGTGACGCTGGAAGGCAGCCGCGTCCGGCGCTGGTTCTGGTCAGGCAACGTCAGTGGCGCGTGGCAGGCATGCATCGCGCTGTTCTGGGCCACCATGTTGCTGGCGTTCGGCGCGTTGCTGCAGCCGGCGCAATGGCTGGTGGTGGCGGCGGATGTGGTGGTGCTGGCGCTGCTCATCGGCCCGGTGCAGCGGTGGCTGGCGGGCCAGGTTCGTGCCGAGCGACTGGGCCTGGTGGCGCGCCGCTGGCCGCTGCGCGCGCTCAATCTGATCGTGCTCACGGTCGGGTTTCTGATCCTTGACTTCTTATTGATCGGTGCGCCGGATACGCGTGGCACGGCATGGAACGTCGTTGCCGAAAAAGCGTTTGCGGAGGTGAGCGCCGCCGCGGACTGTCGATGGGCCGGCTGGCTGGTCGGCGGTCTTGCGGCCATCGATCGGGTCACCTGGCACGCGGCGCAGGTGCTGGTGCCAAGCCTGCCCGATGTAACGCTGAAGCTCGCCACTTGGGCAGTCTTCCTGCTGCAGGCGGGCGTGTTTGCGTTTGCGTTCACGCGGCTGCAGCTGGGCGTTGTCGCGCTGGTCGAGCGGCGCGATGCCGCCGGAGAGAACACCTCCTCGACGCCTTTCCTGCTGACGATTGCCGCGCTTGCGTTGCCGTATCTCTACGCCACGATCCTGTTGCGGGACTACGATCCGTCGGCGCTGGCCA
>JANNKR010000366.1:0-4601 GCA_031396395.1 Betaproteobacteria bacterium | reverse complement strand
GTCGAGCTTCACCGATTGGGATATCCCGATCGAAGAGGAAGCCCGCTCGGGCACCCTGATCACTTTCGAGGAAGCCGCCACCATGGAACAAGCCGTCGTCTCGGGCATCGCCTTCAACCGCGACGAAGCCAAGGTCACGATCCTGGGCGTGCCCGACAAGCCCGGCGTGGCCTACCGCATCCTCGGCCCGGTGGCCGAAGCCAACATCGACGTCGATGTGATCATCCAGAACGTCTCGCATGACGGCAAGACCGACTTCTCGTTCACCGTGCACCGCAACGACTACCAGCGCACGCTCGACCTGTTGAAGAACCAAGTGGCCCCGGCGACTGGCGCACGCGAAGTGACGGGCGATCCGCGCATCTGCAAGGTCAGCATTGTCGGCATCGGCATGAAAAGCCACGTCGGCGTGGCCGCCACCATGTTCCGCACGCTGAGCGAGGAGGGCATCAACATCCAGATGATCTCCACCAGCGAGATCAAGACCAGCGTCGTCATCGACGAAAAGTACATGGAACTGGCGGTGCGCGCGCTGCACCGCACGTTCGAACTGGACGGAGAACCGGCGGCGGCCTGAACTAGAATCCACTCCACTGGAGTCGTGACCGAGTGGCCGAAGGTGCTCCCCTGCTAAGGGAGTATGTGGGCAAAACCTGCATCGAGGGTTCGAATCCCTCCGACTCCGCCAGTTGACCGTATGAAGAGGCCCCGCAAGGGGCCTTTTTCATAGCCAAGTCGCTGGAAAATCAGTCCCCATCGATCCCGCATCATCCCCTACAATCTCGCCGTGTATTGGGGGTAGGTAAGGGGTACATCGATGCCGCGCAAGGCCAGAGAGCTTTCACCACTCGAGGTTCGCAGACTGTCGCGGCCTGGGCGGTGGAGCGTCGGCGGCGTTGACGGGTTGGCTCTGCAGGTGAGTGGGTCAGGCGCCAGGAGCTGGGTCCTTCGCGTGAGCGTGGCTGGCAGGCAACGCGAAATGGGGTTGGGCAGCTTTCCATCGGTGCCGCTGGCCGAGGCGCGGGAAAAGGCCCGTGCCCATCGCTCCAAGATCGAGCTGGGTGCCGACCCCATCTCGGTGCGGCGTGCAGTCCAGAGCGCAGCCGCCGCAGAGCGAGACTCGCAGCAACCGTTCTCCACTGTCGCTGCCCAGTACATCGCCCAACACGCGAAGACCTGGAAGAACGCGAAGCACGAGGCCCAGTGGGCTTCCACGCTGCGCACATATGCAGAACCCATCATCGGCACCTTGCTTGTTCGCGACGTGACCAGCGCGCATGTGATCAAGGTGCTCGAACCGATCTGGACATCGAAGACTGAAACCGCAACGCGCGTCAGATCCCGAATCGAGCTGGTGCTCGACTTTGCAGCCGCACGGGGCCTTCGCGAGGGGCCGAATCCGGCGCGCTGGCGGGGCAACCTCGACGCCGCGCTGCCCAAGCCCAGCAAGCTTGCGAAGGTTCGGCACCACGCGGCCGTCGCCGTCGATGACATGGCCCTGTTCATGGGTCGTTTGCGTGACCAGGCAGGAATGGGGGCGAGGGCGCTCGAGTTTGCGATCCTTACTGCCGCACGTTCAGGGGAAGTTCGTGGCGCTGTTTGGTCGGAACTGGACCTGGCCGAAGCCTTGTGGATCGTCCCCGAACAGCGGATGAAGTCCGGGCGCGAACACCGGGTCCCCTTGTCGAGGCCTGCTGTGAAGTTACTGCGGGCACTGCCAAAGGGCGAGCCTGACGCCGCGGTGTTCCCGGGCCTGCGCGGACCGCTGTCGGACATGAGTCTGACCGCAGTGCTGCGCCGCATGAACGTGGAAGCCACCGCGCATGGATTTCGCAGCACCTTTCGAGACTGGTGCTCCGAGCGCACCCACCACGCCAGCGAGGTCGCCGAGATGGCGCTTGCCCACGCCGTGGGCGACAAGGTCGAGGCCGCCTATCGGCGGGGCGACCTTTTCGACAAACGTGTGCTGTTGATGAGCGACTGGGCCAAGTTCCTGGAAACCAAGAAGTCCGGGTCGCCAGTTCAACGGGCTCGTTGAAGGCAGTATGGGGCGAAAGCGACGGAGTTCCAGTCCCATCTGCGACAGCATATTGACGTGTCGAGATTGCCGACGTTGATCTTCGGTTCTCGGTCGTCACCGCAAGTTCAGGGCCTGGCCGTGAACGGCGGCAACAGACTGGCAGCAGACTTTCGGTTCGCATCAAATGAGCGGCAGCTTTTGAGCAGAAGCCGCCGCCTATGCTCACAGATCTAGAGGCAGCCGACAGCGGACCTTCAGTCCGGCCTCAGGTCGAGGATGTACGAGCGCGGTGCGGACGAGGACCAGGTCGGGCTGGTCCTGGGGATCGCCGATCGGAGTGCCGTGCGCGAGCAGCTTCCGCGGCCCCGACCTCCGGTGCCGAACCTCATGGACGAGCCTGGCTGACGGATCCGGTCGCGACTCTGGCCCACGCGCAAGCGCTTGAGGCCGGTGCGCGGTCAGCGTCCGCCGCGCACGCCCACCGTCGACCGTCGAAGTACGCCACACTCCCAGTCTGATGCATCAAGCACTTTTCAACTCGTAGCATTGGACGCCTCCGGTTCACCTGGCAGCGTGGCTCGACTGGGCCAGCCTCGGGCTGGCTCACTTGCCGCAGCGCATCGCGGATACGCGTACCAGGACCTTGTCACGGCCTACTTGTTGACTTGCTGTCTGGTGCAGCGGTACGAAGCGGTGGTCGTCGACCGGAAGGCCGTCGACGATGATCGCTTCGATGACATCGAGATCACCGCCGCAGGTTGCCGCACCCGACGTCAGCTCAAGTCCAGCGCGCACGCGGACAGGGCTCTGTGCTTTGCCGACTTCAACGCCAACGATTCATCGCTGCGCTTTGACCGTTTGGTCAACACCTTCACGGCGCAAGGCCAGGCCCAGGCTGACCAGTACCGATTGAGCGCGACTTGGGCTTTGCCAGCGGCGTCGGACCCCATCGCGCCACTGTTGCTGCCGGCCGAGGTCGACGGAACGTTTGCGACCTACACGACAAGGACTTTCCGACTGGACGCGGCCCGGGTGTGGCCGGAACAGGGTCCACCGGTGTTTGAGTCCTTGCGGCATGCGCCCGCCGGCACCCGGCCTCTCGCGCGGGATGAGGTCTTGCGCTTTTGCGAACGCTTCGTGGTCGAACTGGCTTTGCCGCCTGCTTCTCTGGACCTTGACGTTCCCGGAGCACTTGAGCGGCAGCTGCTCAATGCCTTGACCGAGCAGGTCGGCATCGGCCGGTACCCGAACGGCGAGCGCCGTGTGGAGGACGTGGCTGCGCTGGCCATCTACATCGCGTCGATGGCGCGGACGAACGGAGACACCCTCGGTCCTTCGGACGTGGCGCAGCGACTTGGCTTGCGGACCGACTTCGGTCGCGTCGCACAAGCGTTCCCGCTTGACCGGTCGATCCTGCAGGAGCGGCTTGGCCTACGGACACGTCTGCGAGGGGCGATCGCTCGGGCCGGAGTTCATCTGGTGCTGGCAGGTCCGGGGTCAGGCAAGTCATGGGCGCTTACGCAACTGGCGGAGGACCTGCAGCGTGACGGCGCAATCGTGGCTCGTCACTACTGCTTCCTTGAGCCTGGTGACGACCTGGTCGAGCGGCGCGTCACGACTGACGTGTTCTTCGGCAACCTCCTGGGTGAACTTAGCGACGCGTTCAAGACACGCTCGTTGACACCGCCCCAGGTCTTCGCCGCCGGCCTGAGCGAGCTAGAGACCTTCCTGAACGAAGCAGCGGAGGAGGGCAACACCATCGTCGTCATCGTCGACGGTCTGGACCACATCGCCCGGGTGGTCGATGCGTCAGCCGGTCTCAGCGATAACGAGACGGATATCGTGGAGCGGCTGTCCACGCTCAACCTCCCCGTTGGGGTCACCCTGGTCGTCGGTTCACAGCCGGGACCCCACCTCGATCCTCTGAGGCAGTCGTTCGGCGACCGCCTGCACGAGCACACCGTCGATCCCTGGTCGAAGGAAGAGATCTTTGGCCTGGCCAACACGCTGGGCGTGCCCGCGGCGCTCGACACGGTCAATCTACGGGATGAGGACCGCCGCGGCGCCGTCATGGACCTGCTGGCCGAGCGCACGGAAGGCAACCCGCTGTATGCGCGCTACCTGGCCCGTGGCTTGGCCGAAGGACTGCGGGCCGGGACCGTTGCCGATCCGCTGGAGTGGCTCAGCGCCTCACCGGTCATCCAGGGCGACATTGCGCGCTACTACCAGCACCTGTACGACTCGGCCAGCGCCCAGGCTCAAGCTATCGCCGACGTCCTTGGCGTCCTCGATTTTTCCGTCACCGAACCGGAGTTGCGCGAGATCGTCGGCACTCTGCTAGAGGACAGGGTCCCTGAAGCCCTTGCCGTTCTGTCGCCGGTCCTGACCCGCGCCACGGGTCAGGGCGGCCTGCGGATATTCCACGAGAGCTTTCGGCGGTTCATGCTCCTGCAGCTGCAGCGCCGCGGCATGCGTTTGGCCAACGTCTTCGGGCCAGTTGTCGCGTGGCTCGAGTCCCGCGACTTCTTTGCCGATGCCAAGAGCTACCGCTTCATGCTACCCGCCATGCGACTCGCCGGGC
>JANNKR010000347.1:0-3134 GCA_031396395.1 Betaproteobacteria bacterium | reverse complement strand
CTTCGCACGCGTCACGCAGCGCGCGGTGCGCAAGATCGCGCTGCGGGTGTTCCGCCACCTGCACGCGCTGTCGCTGCGCTTTCATCTGCACCGACAGACGGGCGGCCTCACGCGCGATGTCGAGCGTGGCCAGCGCGGCATTTCCACGCTGATCAGCTTCGCGCTGTTCTCGATCCTGCCCACGCTGATCGAGATCACGCTGGTGCTGGGCATCCTGTTCGCGCGCTACGACTGGACGTTCTCGGCGATCACGCTGGGCGCGCTCGTGATCTACATCGCGTTCACCGTGCTGATCACCGAGTGGCGCACGCACTTCCGGCGCACGATGAACGATCTCGATTCCAAGGCCAATACGCGCGCCATCGACAGCCTGCTCAACTACGAGACGGTCAAGTATTTCGGCAACGAGGAATGGGAGGCGCGTCGCTACGACGAGAGCCTGCAGCGCTTCGAGACCGCAGCGGTCAGGAGCCAGACATCGCTGTCCATCCTCAACGTCGGGCAGTCCGCGATCATCGCCATCGCGGTCACGCTGATCGTCTGGCGCGCCACGGTGGGCGTGGTGGAGGGCACGATGACGATCGGCGACCTCGTGCTGGTCAACGCCTTCATGATCCAGTTGTATATCCCGCTCAATTTCCTGGGTGTGATCTACCGCGAGATCAAGCAGGCCCTGGCCGACATGGAGCGCCTGTTCGGCCTGATCGAGGAGAACGCCGAGATCAAGGACAAACCCGGGGCCCTGCCGCTGGTTCTGCGCGGCGCCGAGGTGCGCTTCGAGCACGTCGACTTCGCGTATGAATCCAATCGCCGCATTCTGTTCGACGTGTCGTTCACCATCCCGGCGGGACGCACGGTGGCGGTGGTGGGGCCTTCGGGCGGCGGCAAGTCGACGCTGGCGCGATTGCTCTATCGCTTCTACGAAGCGAGCGACGGCCGCATCACGATCGACGGCCAGGACATCCGCGACGTGCAGCAGGAAACGCTGCGCTCGGCGATCGCGATCGTGCCGCAGGACACGGTGCTCTTCAACGACAGCATCGAATACAACATTGCGTACGGCAAGCCGGGCGCCACGCACGACGAAATCGTGGCCGCGGCGCGCCTCGCGCAGATCGACGCGTTCATCAATGGCCTGCCCGAAGGTTATGCCACGCCGGTTGGCGAGCGGGGCTTGAAGCTTTCCGGCGGCGAGAAGCAGCGGGTGGCCATTGCGCGGGCCGTACTCAAGAACCCGCACATCCTGATCTTCGACGAGGCGACCAGCGCGCTCGACTCGCGGGCGGAAAAGGCGATCCAGGCCGAATTGCGCGAGATCGCCCACAACCACACGACGCTGACCATCGCCCACCGGCTGTCCACGATCGTCCATGCGGACGAAATCCTGGTGCTCGAGCAGGGCCGCATCGTCGAGCGGGGCACGCACCCGGAGTTGCTGGCAGCGAAAGGCACCTACGCCCGGATGTGGCGGTTGCAGCAGGACCAGGAAGCCCACGATCCCGGCGCGGTCTTGCCACCGTTGCCGGGACACCACAGGGGAAGCCTCGCCTAAACCCCTGATTTGCCTGGGGGATTGACGGATATGCCCGGGGCATGCGATAACCCGGGCAGTCATCATTGAGAATCTGCCTCATGACCCGTCGTTTACTCATTGTTTTCGCGGTGTTTGCTTCGTCGCTGGCCACCGCCGCGCCGGCGGTCCTGGACGCGGGCAAGCTGAAGCTCGTTTCCGCCAATGCCGTGGTCATCGATCCGACCGATGGACAGGTCGTCTACGCGAAGGCCGCCAACGAAGTCACCCCCATTGCGTCGCTCACCAAGCTGATGACGGCGATGGTGGTGCTCGATGGCGCCCAGCCTCTCGACGAGGCGCTCGCCGTCGACATGGGGGACTTCGATTTCCTGAAGGGCAGTCACTCCCGCCTGCGCATGGGCTCGACGCTGTCGCGCGATGAGATGCTGAAGCTGGCGTTGATGTCATCGGAGAACCGCGCGGCCTCCACGCTGGCGCGCCACTACCCGGGCGGCACGCCTGCGTTCGTGGAGGCGATGAACGCCAAGGCCGCGCTGCTGGGCCTGTCCAATACCCGCTTCGAGGATCCTACGGGCCTGTCACCGCGCAACGTGTCCACCGCCACCGACCTGGCGCGGATGGTGCAGGCCGCTGCCATGTATCCGGTGATTCGCGTGCATTCGACCACGCCGGCGCACTACGTCGAAGTGCAGCCCAGGGGCCAGACGCTCGGTTTCAACAATTCCAACGCTCTGGTCAAGAGCGGAACCTGGGATATCCAGTTGCAGAAGACCGGCTACATCCGCGAAGCAGGTCGGTGTGTGGTGATGCTCGCCACCGTTGCCAGCCGGCCGATGGTGATCGTGCTGCTCGACTCGATCGGCAAGGTCGCGCGGATGGGCGATGCGCAGCGCGTGAAGTACTGGCTCGAAACCGGCGAATCGATGCCGATGGTGGCCGCCAAGCCTGCGGTCAATCGCGGCGCCAAGGGCGCGCGTCCGACCAAGGTGGCCGCGCCGACGCGGGTGGCCTCTACCGCCAAGGGCAAGGGCAAGCGCGCCTGATTCGCACTGTTCGCTCCGATACAACGGCCGCATCATGCGGCCGTTGTTTTCTGGTGCGTCGGGTTTGGCCGCTGCATCGTTGGCGGGACCGACCGGGCACGACGGGCGCGCCTGCCAAGGCTGACGCATTGGATTCGTAGGCGTGCGCCATGGGCAACCGCGGTATCCCGATGGGTAACGGCCATCGAAGTTGACGCGCGTCAAGTGATGCGCGGCAGCTTTCCATCCGGCTTGATACAGGTCAACGTTGCGGGCATGTCGTTGCCTCAGGATGATAAGCGTGCGGTATCGCAAATCGATTCTGTCGAACGATAACTCCCGACACGTCGTTGTTCATCACCCAGGGGATCACCATGCTTACCAGGACCAGGCTCTTCGTCGCTTTGGCCGCGGCTTCGCTCGCGGCATGCACGACCGTTGACACGCCGCCGCCAGCCAATACCTTGGTCGTGGGCAAGGCCAGCGTCGCCCCCGCGCTGGACGGCAACGCCAACGATGCAGTTTGGGCGTCGGCGAAACCGCTGAGCGTGAAACTATCCGGCGGGGCGAACTTCGGC
>JANNKR010000346.1:0-7465 GCA_031396395.1 Betaproteobacteria bacterium | reverse complement strand
GGTACGCGCGAGAAGTCCTGCGCCACGTTGCTGCAGCCGACGGCGTGGGCGCCCGGCGCCAGGGGCGGAATGGGGCCGGATGCGGCCGCATGCGCGGGCAGGGGCAGGAAGGCGGCAATGACGATGGCCGACAACGTCAGGGCCGATGCGAAACGAAACGAAGGACGAATGGGCAAGGTGTTGCTCCTGAGGATAACCCTCAGGTTACTACGTCTTTTGCGTCGCCCTTGCTTACGGGGCGGCCCGATCCCGCTACGAATCCAGCGGCCAGATGGGCGCCGCCGACCTCTTCGATCGGCTCGTTCGCGGCGATTGACGACGACGTTTGCTGAGGAAGGCTACTTGGCCAGCCCCGGCAGCCACAGCGAGATGGCGGGAATGTACGTCACCATCAGCAGCGCAATGCACATCGCGCCATAGAACGGCCATAGCTCCTTCGACACCTGTTCCATCGTCACTTTGCCGATCGCGCATCCGACGAACAGGGTTGGCCCGACCGGCGGCGTAATCAGCCCGATGCCGAGGTTGAGAATCATGATCATGCCGAAGTGCACCGGATCGATGCCGAACTTGGCGATCACTGGCATGAAGATCGGCGTGCAGATCAGCAGCATCGGCGCCAGGTCCATGAAGGTCCCGAGCAGCAGCAGCAGGAAGTTGACCAGGAACAGGAACACGTACTTGTTGTCCGACACCGACAGGAAGAATCCGGTGACCTTGGCCGGGATCTGCATGATGGCCATCATGTAGCCGAAGGCCACAGAGAATCCGATCAGCATCATCACCATCGCCACGGTCTTGACCACGCGGTGCACGAGGTTGGGCAGCTCGCTCCACTTGTAGTCGCGGTAGACGAAGAACGTGACCAGAAAGGCGTACACGCAGGCCACCGCGGCGGACTCGGTGGGCGTGAAGATGCCGCCGAGGATGCCGCCCATGATGATGATCACGGTGCCAAGGCCCCACAGCGCGTCGGTGACGATCTTCGGGATGTCCTTCATCGGGGTCGGCTCACCCTTGGGGTAGCCACGCTTGTGCGAGATGATCAGCACCAGCCCGATCAGGCACAGCCCGAACAGCAATCCCGGCAGGATACCGGCCAGGAACAGGCTGGCCACCGAGATGGTGCCGCCGGCAGCCAGGGAATAGATCACGGCGTTGTGCGAGGGCGGGATCAGCAGCGCCTGTACGGAACCACAGATCGTCACATTGGTGGCAAAGACGCGTGGATAACCCGCCTTGACCATCTGCGGAATCATCACCGAGCCAATCGACGCGGTGTCGGCCACCGACGATCCGGAAATGCAGCCGAAGAGCGTACTCGCCAAAATGTTGACCAGCGCCAGCCCGCCGCGGATGAAGCCAACGGCAACCTTGGCAAGATTGATGAGGCGCACCGCCATGCCACCCTCGGCCATGATGCCGCCGGCCAGCACGAAGAAGGGGATGGCCAGCAGTGCGAAGTCGTCGGTGCCATCCGAGATCTTGAGCATGATGGCTTCAAGCGGCAGGTCGACGTAGATCGCCGCGATGATCGCGGAGAGTCCCAGTGCATAGGCCACGGGGACGGCCAGCGCGCAGAGGACGGCAAAGGATCCCAGCAGGACAAGGGTATCCATGGCTTATTCGAGCTCCGTGGCCGCGTCGCGATACATGATCGAGGTCTTGGGCGGCATGCCGATCCAGACGCGTTCGATTAGGAAAAGCAGTGTGAACAATCCGGCGATCGGGATTGGTGAGTACACGAAGGCCACCGACAGCCACGGAAATTCGGCCATGCCCTGGAAGCGGGTGATGAGGCAAAGCTGGATGCCATAGACCAGCATGAAGAGCCCGGTGGCGGCCATGCAGACGTCGACGGCCCACAGCATCATTTTGCGCAATTCAGGCTTCACCGCGTTGAGCAGGGCCTCCACGGCCACGTGCACGTTGGCCCTATACACCGCTGCACCGCCGATGAAGGAGAACATCACCATCATCACCACGGCGGCGGGCTCAGGCCACGATTGCGGATTGCCCATGGCATAGCGCATGAACACGCCGAAGGGAATGATCAGCGTGATGATGACCAATGCGGAGCCGGACAGGACCACGCAGAACAGGTACAGCCATTCCATGGCCTGCGCGTAGCGATGCTTGAGGGTCATGCAGGAACTCCCGGAACCGGGGTCGAAAAAAGGCACGCGGCCCGTGAGGCGCCGCGTGCCTTGGCTGCTTCGATTACTTCGTGTCTTCGATCTGCTTCAACAGCACCGCGTACTTGGAACCGTACTTGTCCCGCACCGGCTGCGTCGCCTTGTAGAACGCTGCCTTGTCGGCCGGCACGAATTTGACGCCGGCGGCCTTGAGCTTGGTCTCGGCTTCAACGGTGTACGCATCCCAGAGGGCGCGCTGCTCCATCTGTGCCTCGCGCGAGACCTTCATCAGCAGCGCCTGGTCGGCCTTCGACAAGCCCTCCCACGACTTCTTCGAGAAGACGAAGATCTCGGGAATGATGAGGTGGCCGGTCTGGCTGTAGACCTTGCTGACTTGATAGTGGTTCTGCGCCAGCAGCGTCGGCGGATTGTTCTCCGCACCGTCGACCACGCCCGTCTGCAGTGCCGGGAGCAGTTCATTGAAGCCCATGGCGACGCCGTTACCTCCCATCGCATTCATGGTCTCGACGAACAGCGGGTTGCCCATCATGCGGATCTTCTGGCCCTTCAGGTCTTCCGGCTTGGACGCCGCCTTGTTCGAATACACGCTGCGCGTACCGGCATCCATCCAGCCCAGCACGATCAGCCGTGAATTCGGATTGCTGTTGATCTTCTCCAGCAGTCCCTGGCCGATCGGGCCGTCGATCACTTTCCGCATGTGCGCTTCGTCGCGGAAGATGAACGGCATATTGAATACGTTGACCTCGTCAGCCACCGGACCCATCGCGCCGACGGAAATGCGAGCAATCTGCAGGGCGCCAATCTGCGCCTGCTCGATCATTTCCTTTTCTCCGCCCAGTTGCATCGACGGAAACATCTGGATCGAGATCCGGCCGTTGGTTTCCTTCTCGAGCTTCTTGCCCATACGCTGGATGGCCTCGACCGTGGGGTAGCCGAGCGGATGGACGTCGGAAGCTTTCCAGACGACCTTGTCCTGGGCTGTGGCCGATATGGGCAGCGCGGTGGTGCCGATGGCAAGCAGCGCTGCGAACACCGTGGTGAATGTACGTTTGTTCAATTGGGTCTCCTCCCGTTGGGTACCGCGTGCGTCGATGTGGATGGCACGACTCCTGGCCGTGCCTGCGTCCGTTGGAATTATTATTCTGGCAAATGGCAAAACAGTATAAACATTCTGAATGCGCTTGCCTAGGTCGGAAAATACACCATTCCACGGCAAATGTCGGCCTCGGATGCCAGGCGGCGCCCCGGCGCAGGCCATTGTTCTATAGTGCTGCCTGCCTAACCCTGTCCAGGAATTTCCATGAAGCTGCATTATTCACCCGCCTCGCCCTATGCCCGCAAGGTCCTGATGTGCGCGGTCGAGCTGGGGATGCGCGACCGGATCGAACTGGTCCCCGTGAGCGTATCGCCGACCGCGCCCAATGCCATGGTGGCTGCGCACAACCCATTGATGAAGGTCCCGACCCTCGAGCGCGATGGCGGTGCGCCGCTGTTCGATTCGGCCGTGATCTGCGAATACCTCGATGTGCTCGGCAGGGGTGCGCTGTTCCCGCGCGAAGGCGAGCGTCGGTGGGAGGCGCTGCGCCTGCAGGCGCTTGCGGACGGCGTCATGGATGCAGCGCTGCTGTTGCGCTACGAGACGTTTGCTCGGCCCGAACCCTTGCGCTGGAGCGAGTGGATCGCCGGGCAGCGCCTCAAGATCGCCCAGGCACTCGACCACCTCGATGTGCAGAGGCGCGATCCGGGTCAACCGCTGCACATCGGCGATATCACCATCGCCTGCGCGTTGGGCTATCTTGATCTGCGTTTCGCCGACGACAAGTGGCGGGACCGATGCGCCAATCTGGCGCGGTGGTTCGACACGATTTCGAAGCGCGAATCCTTCCGCAGCACCAGTCCAGCCTGACAGCGGGGTTCCCTACGAGCAGCGAGCCAGGGAAGGCGTTGGCGGGCACCGATGGCGCAGCCAATCAGGTCACGCGACCGCAAAGACCTCCACCGTCTCAGTCTTGCCCTTCAACGGCACCGGCCCCAGCGGCTCGACGGCGAAGCGATCGCCCAGCGCCAGGCGCGTAGCGTTGTCGATCAGGATCGTCCGGTGGAATATCTTGGTGTGCCCTTCGAGACGGGCGGCGATGTTGACCGTGTCGCCGATGCACGTATAGGCGGCCCGGTCGTTGGTGCCGGTATAGCCCGCCACCATCTCGCCTGAGGCGATGCCGATGCCGATCCGGAGCGCTGGCTTGTCGATGGCAATGCGCTCGTGGCTGAAGAGTTCGATCAGTTCGATCATTTCCTGCGCCGCGCGCACCGCATTTTCGCTGTGATGCGGCAGCGGAAAGGGGGCGCCGAACACCGCCATCAGGCCATCGCCCATCATCGTGGTGACGACGCCACCATGACTGGTGATGGCATCGAACATCAGCGCGTAGTAGGTATTCAGCAGCTCGATGGTTTCCTCAGGCGCCTGCGACTCGGCCAGCGCAGTGAAGTTGCGGATGTCCGAAAAGAGCACCGCCGCATGCACGCGCTTGCCGCCCAGCGAAAACCCCGACTTCTGCAGGTCCTGCGCCACCTCGGGCGTGGCAAAGCGGCGAACGAATTCCTTCTGCTGGTCACGCAGCCGCTTCTTCTCCAGGCTGGCCCCGATGCGCGCCTTCAGCAGGACCGGATTGACGGGCTTAGGCAGGTAATCCTCGGCGCCAAGCTCGATGCAGCGCACGACGTTGGCGATGCCTTCCAGTGACGACGTCACGATCACCGGCATATCGCGCAACTGCAGGTCCCCGACCAGCTGCTCCAGCACCTGGAAGCCATCCATCTCGGGCATTTCCATGTCCAGCAGCATGAGGTCGAAGTCATCGCGGTGGAGCATCTCCAGCGCCACGCGGCCATTTTCCGCGGAGGCCACCGTGTGCCCCTGCAGTTCGAGGCTGCGGGTCAGCAGCAGCCGGTTGACCTTGTTGTCGTCGACCACCAGCAGTCGGGCGGGGGTAGTAAGCCGGTCACGCATAGCGCAGGGCCGCCAGGGCCGCGGCGACGCGAGCGAACTCGGCGTCGAGTTCATCCAGTGGCCCGGTGCCGCCTGCCTTCACGCTGTGCAGGCCCGCCAACTCCAGCGCGCGCGCCTGCGCGGCAAACGTCAGCGCACCGAAGGTGTTGCCATTGGACTTGAGCGAGTGCGCGGCGCGCCTGAACGTGTCGGCGTCGCTGGCGCCCAGCGCCGTGCGCAGGTCGTTGAGCATGCCCGGTGCCTCCTCGAGGAAGGTGCCGACCAGTTCCATCGCAAATTCGGCGCCGGTGGTGGCCTTCAGTTCCTCAAAGGTGGCGGAATCGATCGTCGGTGCGGTCATCAGCGATCCTTGCGTGCGGTGACGTTGTTCAACGCCTCGACCAGGCGCTCGACGCGGATGGGCTTGGTCATGTAGTCGTCCATGCCGGCGGCGAGACACATGTCGCGATCGCCATGCATGGCATTGGCCGTCATGGCGACGATACGCGGGCGCTTGCCGGCCGGCCAGCGCGTGGTGATCTGGCGCGACGCTTCCAGCCCGTCCATCTCGGGCATCTGCACATCCATCAATACCACGTCGTAGACCTGCCGTTGCACCGACTCGATGGCCTCGATGCCGTTGGACGCGAGGTCGGCGCGATAGCCCATCTGCTGCAGCAGGCGCAGCGCCAGCTTCTGGTTCACCACGTTGTCCTCGGCCAGCAGGATGCGCAGCGGATGACGCGTGGCCTGTTCGGGGTCGAGCTGCGACTTGCCCTGCACCGGCGCCGGCCGGCGCGCCACGTCGCGCGCCAGCAGGCCGACCAGCGTGTCGAACAGGTGCGATTGGCGAATGGGCTTGGCCAGGTAGGCATTGAAGAGGCCCTCATTGTCGCCGGCTTCGCGGCGGCCCAGAGAACTGAACAGCACCAGGGGCAGCGCCGGATGCCTGGCGTGGATCTGGCGCGCCAGGGTGAGGCCATCCATCTCGGGCATGTGCATGTCGAGGATGGCGAGGTCGAAGGCCTCGCCTGCGTCCAGCCAGCGCAACGATTCGAGAGGCGATTCCGTCGCCCGCGACGACATGCCCCACTTGGCGGTCTGCAGCGTCAGGATGCGCCGGTTGGTGGCATTGTCGTCGACGATCAGCAGGTGCTTGCCCTGCAGTTCGGGTTGCGCGCCGACGAAATCGCGCTGGCGCGTGGGCGACAGTTCGGCTGTATCGGCTTCGATCGTGAACATGAAGGTGGAGCCCTTGCCGACACCGTCGCTTAGCGCCCACATGTGCCCGCCCATCAACTCGGACAGCCGTTTGCTGATGGCGAGGCCGAGACCCGTGCCGCCGTATTTGCGCGTGGTGGAGGAATCTGCCTGCGAAAACGACTGAAACAGCCGACTCATGCCTTCATCCGCGATGCCGATGCCGGTGTCGCGTACGGCAAACGTGAGCTCGGCGCGCTTGGCGGTCAGCGGCTTGGCCACTACGGTCAGCACCACCTCGCCGGCATCGGTGAATTTCACCGCGTTGGACAGCAGGTTCAGCAGGATCTGGCGCAGGCGCGTCACGTCGCCGATGATGGCGGCCGGGAGTTCGCCTTCGAACACGTAGGCCGTGTCGAGGTGTTTTTCCACCGCGCGGGTGGTGACAAGGTCGAGTGCTGATTCGACGCACTCGCGCAAGTCGAAGGGCTGAGCCTCGATATCCATGCGGCCGGCCTCGATCTTCGAGAAATCGAGAATGTCGTTGATGATGGTGAGCAGCGCGTCGCCGGAGTCGCGGATTGTGTTGACGTAGTCGTTCTGCTCGGCATCGAGCCTGGTGTCGAGCAGCAGGCCGCTCATGCCGATCACCGCGTTCATCGGCGTGCGGATCTCGTGGCTCATCGTGGCCAGGAAGGAACTCTTGGCCTCGTTGGCATCCTCGGCGGCAGCGCGCGCCTGTTTGGCCTCATTGAACATCTGCACGTTCTGTATCGCGATCACCGCCTGGTCGGCAAACGTCTGTACCAGGTGGATCTCTGCGGGCGCAAACGGCTTTACTTGCAGGCGATTCAACGCGATGACGCCCACCGCGCGACCCTCACGCAGCAGCGGCACCGCCAGGCACGTACGAAATCCATGCTGCCTGATGAGTCTGCTCACGTCCGGGAACTCGGTGTCGACCACGGTCAGCGCGTCGTCGACATGCACGAACTCGCGGTCCACCATGGCGCGACCGGCAAACGACGACCGGCGCAGCGGCAGCACATCCAGGGTCCAGTCTGTGGTGTAGGCTTTGCCATAGCTGGTCATGGCACGAAGTTGACCATCGACGAGC
>JANNKR010000344.1:0-3410 GCA_031396395.1 Betaproteobacteria bacterium | reverse complement strand
TATGCGCCGGCGGCTGCGCGTTGAGTCGATGCTGCCACCACCGACTTTTTGAGCCGAGCCTCGGCAGCGCGGCATCGCGGTCCTGAAAATTCCTCCGCCAACGCATCGATGAACAGCCGGGCGCGGGCCGGCATCAACCGTCGGCCGGGAAAGACGGCCCAGGCCGAAACCACGGGTGGGCTCCAGTCCGGCAGCACTGGCGTCAGTTCGCCACTGGCCACGTAGGGCATTGCGAAGTGATTGTTCACTATCGTGATACCCGAGCCAAGCCGGGCCAGTCGAGTCAGAACCTCCGGCGAGTTCACGGTGGCCCGGCCCGGCGGCAGGCCTTCCCAGAGGACGGTACCGCAGGTGAGGGTCCACGGCATCGGTTCGCCCGAGCGCGCCAGCAACAGCAACGTGTCGTGCTCCATCAGCCCTTCCGGATGGGTGGGGGTGCCGCGACGCTGGAGGTACCCGGGAGCCGCGTACAGGCCGGTGGAGAACGTGGCGAGCCGGCGCGCTGCGAGCGACGCGTCGTCGGGCAGCGCACCCATGCGAATCGCGACGTCGAAGTTTTCCCCGATCAGGTCGACCCGGCGCGGCGACAGGTCGATTTCGAGCGTGATGGCCGGGTGACGCGCGATGAATCCCGCCAGCAACTCCGCCAGGATCACGTTGGCAAAGTCGGCCGGCATCGACACGCGCAGGCGGCCGCTGGGCTCGATCTGCCGGTGCTGCGCCAACTGCGTTGCCGCAGCCACTTCGTCGGCGACGTTATGGGCGTGATCGAGGATGCTGCGGCCAAAGTCGGTGACGGTGAGCTTGCGCGTCGTGCGCAGCAGCAGGCGCTCGCCCAGCCCGGCCTCGAGCGCGGCCACGCGGCGGGATACGGTGGATTTCGGCAGGTCGAGGCGCGCCGCGGCGCGGGTGAAGCTGCCCTCGTCGACCACGCGCGCGAAGAGCAGGAGATCATTGGGGGAGATGGTCATGGGCAGTGATGGACGCCGGATTGTCGTGCCTGTGGCGGCAAAAGTTTATAGGCGAGGCGGTCAGCGAGGTTGTAGGCGAGGCTTCAGCCTCGCATGCACGCCAGAGTGAAGTCTCGCCTGTAGTCGGCAGAGCGCGAGCGGCAGATTGGCAATTTTAAAGCAACAATGTTATCCGATTGGACGGCTTATGCGATACCTAAACAACAATTATATTTAATCCATGGCAATTTCAATCCCCATGGAGTGACGATGAACATCCTGCAGATCAATTCCAGCGCCCGCACCGAAGGCTCCCACTCGACGCGTCTCGCGGCGACGCTGGTCGAGCGCCTGCGCGACACCAACCCCGACGCGACGCTGGTGCTGCGCGACCTGGCCCGCACACCGCATCCCGCGCTGGACGAGGCGGCCATGGCGGCGCAGATGGCGAGTGCGAACGTGCGTACTCCTGCGCAGGCCGCACGTGTGGCCCTGGATGACGCATTGATCGCGGAGATCCAGGCCGCAGACGTGGTGGTGCTGGGCGTGCCGATGTACAACTTCGGCGTGCCGGCCCAGTTGAAGAGCTGGATCGACGCTATCGCCCGCGCGCAGGTGACCTTTCGCTATACGGCCACGGGTCCCGAAGGACTACTGCAGGGCAAGAAGGTGTACGTTGCGCTGACGCGCGGAGGCAAGTATCGCGACACCCCGGCCGACACCCAGGTACCGTATTTGAAAATGGTGCTGGGCTTTCTCGGCATGACCGACGTGCAATTCTTCTATGCCGAAGGCCTGGCCATGGGCCCGGATGCGGAGCGCGTCGGTCTCGAGGCGGCCAACGAACAGATTGCGCTGGCGGTTGCGGCGTAGGCGAGAATATTGTTTGCATTGCGGTGGAGCCCGTAGGTGAAGTGGTAGTAGGCGAGGCGTCAGCCTCGCAGGCGCCGTGCGAGGCTGAAGCCTCGCCTACGGAAACGGTGCCGTACTCAATAGCCTAGGATGAAATAGCCATGACGACTCAGACGCTCAACCATCCGGCCACGGAACAAGTGACCCATCCGCGCTCAGTTGAGCGCGTGGTGACGGGGCAGGCGACCTCCGATGGAGCCGGCGTGAAACTGACGCGGGTGCTGACGCAATCGCTGCAGCGTCGCCTCGATCCGTTCCTGATGCTCGACGCCTTCGGTACCGACAATCCGCTGGACTACATCGGCGGGTTCCCCGATCACCCGCATCGCGGCTTCGAAACGGTGACGTACATGATCGCGGGCCGCATGCGCCATCGCGACAGTGCCGGCAACGAAGGGCTGCTGCAGAACGGTGGCGTGCAATGGATGACCGCCGGCAGTGGCGTCATCCACTCCGAGCTGCCGGAACAGGAAGACGGCCGCATGGAAGGCTTCCAGCTCTGGCTGAATCTCGCCGGCAAGGACAAGATGCGCGCGCCGTGGTATCGCGACATCCAGAGTGCGCAGATTCCGGAATTCACGACGGCGGAAGGGGTGGTCGTGCGCGTGATCGCCGGTCGCAGCCATGGTGTCGACGGCGCCATGCAGCGCGAAACGACGCAGCCGCTTTATCTTGATATCACGCTGCCCGCGGGCGCCACGTTTGCAAAGTCCCTGGCGCCGCAGGATAACGCGTTCGTCTATGTGTTCCGCGGCGAAGTGGTTGTCGGCGGTACGAAGGTGCCATCGCAGCGGATGGTGATTCTCGCCAACACGGCTGGCAGTGACGGTGTTGTCCTGCACGCGGACATTCCGGCACGGGTTCTGGTGATCGCGGGCACGCCGCTGGGCGAACCGATCGCGCAACATGGCCCTTTCGTGATGAACACGAAGGAAGAGATCATGCAGGCGGTGGCGGATTACCAGGCCGGCAAGTTCACGCCGGCGGTATAGTTTGCAGCACCCGAATGACGGTGGCTGGCGGTAGGCGAGGCTTCTGCCTCGCGGGTTTGGCGGTTCGACGATCCTTCGAGAGATTCCATCCATTCGCTGCGAGGCTGAAGCCTCGTCTACGGAAACGCGTCGATGGTCGAGCAGGGAGTCAATGCGGCACGATGAAACGCGCCAGTCGCCGCAGGTCCGGTTCCACGCCTAGTCCCGGCGCGTCGGAGAGCGTGACGTTGCCGTCGCTGACGGCGAACGCAAACACCTCCTCGCGCAGCGGATTGGGATTGGCGTCCACCTCGGCGTAGCCACCGGCGCTGCCGGACGCCGCCAGCGCATGCATCGATGCGGCGAGGCCCACGCCACCGGCCAGCCAATGCGGGCAATAGGCGATGTTGCGCGCGGCGGCGAGACGCGCGACCTCCAGCCCGCCGCTGATGCCGCCCCACTTGCCTACATCCGGCTGCACGAACGCGAGATAGCCGTCGTCGATGGCCTGTGCGAACGCGCCGCGTCCGCGCAGGTTTTCGCCGGCAGCAAGCGGCACGGCGCTGGTTGACGCCAG
>JANNKR010000339.1:0-2673 GCA_031396395.1 Betaproteobacteria bacterium | reverse complement strand
CGAGCCGATGCCTGCCACTGCAGAGTGCAGTGCGCCGTAGGTCTTGCGCAAGGCATAGAGCTCGGTCAGCAAACCGTTGGCAGCCTCGAGCGCATCGACGCCCTTTTCCGGCTCCGCCGCGTGGCCGGACTTGCCGACCACCTCAACCTCGAGATGCAGGCAACCGTTGTGCGCGGTGGTGATGCCGTAGGCAAAGCCTGCCGAGAATGCGAGGTCGGGCTTGCTGATCCCGCGGGCAAGCAGCCATTCCGGCCCGATGGCGCCGCCTGCTTCCTCGTCGTAAGTGAAATGCAGCTCGATGCCGCCATCGAGGCGCGCGCCCTTTGCCACCGCATCCTGCAGCGCGCGCAGCGCAAAAGTGTAGGTGGCGAAGTCGGACTTCGATACGGCAACACCGCGCCCGTACATGTAGCCATCCCGCACTTCGGCGCCATAGGGGTCGGCGGTCCAGTTGAGCCCCGGCGGCACCACATCGCCATGGGCATTGAGCGCAATCACCGGTCCGGTGCCGTTGCCGAAATGCGCGCGCACGACCAGGTTGGTGCACGAGATCATGCCGTTGGCGGCCACGTCCGCGGCAGGCACCGGATGGCGTTCCACGGTCAAGCCCATGGCTTCAAGCAGCTGCGCGGCGCGTTGCGCATGCGGCGCGCAATCGCCCGGCGGGTTGTCGGAGGGCACCTTGACCAGTTCAGCCAGGAACGCCTGCTGGTCGCGCTGATGCGCGGTGAGATAGGTGCGGATGGTGGACGCGATATCGGACATGGTGGCGTTAGCCGCGGGGTGGCGGCGCAAAATCGACGATGAAGCGCGCCAACACGCGCGTGCCGGTGGCCGCGTCGGCCACGGTGATGGCCTCCGCCGGATTGTGGCTGATGCCGCCTTCGCAGCGGACGAACAGCATGCCGATCGGCGCGATATCGATCAGCGCCATGCCGTCGTGGCCGGCGCCCGATGGCAGGTGGCGCACCGGCAGTCCTTCGCTGTGGATGGCGGCGGCAAACTGCGCCTGCAGTGCCGGCGCGCACGGAGCGGTCTTCGCTTCCCACAGCGGCGTCAGCGCAATGCCGATGTTGCGCCGCTGGGCGATGCTTTCGATCCCGGCGCGGATCGCGGCCACCGCAGTGTGCCGCTGCGCGTCGGTGGGCGCACGGACGTCGAGCGAAAACACGACCTTGCCCGGGATCACGTTCATCGCGCCCGGTTGCGCGTCGATGCGGCCGACGGTGCCGACCACGTCGGGCAGCGAAGCGGCGATGCGCTCCACGGCCAGGATGCACTCGGCGGCTGCAGCCAGCGCATCGCGCCGCAATCCCATCGGCACGGTACCTGCGTGACCGGCCATGCCGGTCAGCTCGATGCTGAAGCGATTGCCGCCATTGATGGCGGTGACCACCCCCACCGCCAGCCCTTCCGCCTCGAGCACCGGGCCCTGCTCGATGTGCAGCTCGGCATAGGCCAGCACCTGTTCGGGACGACGCGCCACCGTGTCGAGGCCGGCCGGATCGAGGCCGAACGCGCGCAGGGCGTCGCGCATCGTCATGCCGCTGGCATCGGTCTTGTCGAGCAGCGCACGGTCGAAGGTGCCGGCCACCGCGCGACTGCCAAGCAGCGTGGAGCCGAAGCGCACGCCCTCCTCGTCACCGAAGCCGACGATCTCGATCGCGTAAGGCAGGCGCGTGCCCGTCGCGTGCAGCGCCGCCACGCATTCGATCGCGGAGAGCACGCCCAGCATGCCGTCGTAACGGCCCGCATCGCGCACGGTGTCCAGATGCGAGCCCAGCATCAGGCATGGCAGGCCCGGCTGGTCGCCTTCGTAGCGGCCCACGCAATTGCCCATGGCATCGACGTGGGCCCGCATGCCGGCCTCGCGCATCCATTGCAGGACGTGGGTGTTGGCCTGCGCCTGCTGCGGCGAAAGGAACACGCGCGTCAGCCCGCCTTCCAGCTCCGACAGCCGGCCAAGCGTTGCACAATGGTCGTACACGCGCTGCGCATTCAGCGCGGCAAGGATGGCGGGATGGTGGCGGGACATGGAGTCGTGACGCATTCACGTGATGATGGCGAGGACAATGATTCTACCGCGCCCGGGGACGGTCCCAGCCGGGGCGCGTTATGATCGATTCCTGCTCACAACAGGAGTCCCGCGCATGGTTCGCACGATTTTCCGGCTCGTGGTGCTGCTGCCGCTGCTTGCGGCCTGCGCCGCCCCCGGCAACGAGGGCAATCTCAACCGCGTGCCCGCCTTTGTCCCTGCCAATGCCGCCCCGCCGATGATCGCCGACGCCAGCAACGACCTCGTCGGCGCCGTGTGGCTGTGGCAGGGCACGCAACAGGTTGGCGCGCCGGGGGTGGCGCCGCAGGGCGCCGATCGCTACACGCTGGCGTTTCAGGGTGGTGGCCGCGTCAACCTGCGCGCCGACTGCAACCGCGGCGCCGGCCCCTATGAAGTCAACGGCGTCACCATGAAGATGGGCCCGTTCGCTCTCACCAAGATGATGTGCGCCGAAGGCTCGCGCGATGGCGAGTTCCTGCGCGACCTGGAACGCGTGGCCACCTACGGGGTGACGCGCGGCCAACTGACCCTGACGCTGGCCAACGGCAGCGCAATGCGCTTCAACCGCCAACCCTAGTCAATGCATGTAGGCGAGGCTTCAGCCTCGCGCAATAGGC
>JANNKR010000337.1:0-3933 GCA_031396395.1 Betaproteobacteria bacterium | reverse complement strand
TTTCGCTGGAACGGCAGCAGCGGCCAGGGCAACCTCAATGCGCGGTGGCTGCGCGCGCGGGTGGCCACCGCTGCGGGCGCGGCCGACCTGGGCACGGTCGACGTGCAGGTGACACCGCAGGAAGCGCGCATGGTCGCGCGCGTGACCAACAGCGGCGGTGATGTCCGTGTCAACGGGACGATCAACGTTACGGCGACTGGCAACGATGGCGATATCACCATCGCGCCGATACCCGGTGCGCCGCCGGCGCTGGCGCGCGCTGTGGCAAGCCTGGGTAAGCCCGATGCCGACGGCGCGGTACGCCTGACCTGGCGCAACGCCAGCCGCTGATGGCGCGGCGACGAAGCGCGGCACGGGTGGCGCAGAACAGCGGGTATGCGGTCCCAATAACCTCGGCGCGCGTTCCGGCGATCGACAACCTGCGTGGGCTCGCGATCATTGCGATGGTTGCGTATCACTTCTGCTTCGACCTTCGCCATTTCGGGTTCACGACGTCCGACTTCTACCGCGACCCCTTCTGGCTGCACGCCCGCACCGCGATCCTGTCGTCGTTCCTGCTTCTGGCAGGCATCAGCCTGGTCCTGGCACAGTCCACGGCGCAGGGTCGCGCGCGGTTCTGGTGGCAGGTGGCCCGCGTCGGTGGTGCAGCGATGCTGGTCAGCGTGGCAAGTTACATCGTGTTCCCGCAGCGCTACATCTGGTTCGGCGTGCTGCACGCGATCGCGGTGTCATTGATCGTGTTGCGCCCGCTGGCCGATCGTCCGTGGTTGGCGCTGGTTCTTGGCATCGCCGTGATCGTCGCCGGCAATGTATGGACGTCATCGTTGTTCGATAGCCGGACCTTGGGCTGGGTAGGCTTCATGACCGCCAAGCCACCCACGGAAGACTACGTGCCGCTGTTGCCGTGGACTGGCGTGATGCTGCTTGGCATCGCCGCCGCGCACGCTTTAAGGCGCCACGACTTTCGTACCCTGGCGGTGTTAACGCGAATGCCCGCAGCGCTCGGCGTCCTTGGGCGGCACAGCCTCGCCGTCTACCTCGTACATCAGCCGCTGTTGTTCGGACTGGTGTATCTCGCCGCCCGCCAGTAAATAGGGACAGACCACGATTGTCTTGGGTCAAACCCAAAACAATCGTGGTCTGTCCCTATCTACTCCTTCAATTTGCCGTCACCGCGGCATCCAGCTATACTTATGGGCTGTAGGCGCGTAGCTCAGCTGGTTAGAGCACCACCTTGACATGGTGGGGGTCGTTGGTTCGAGTCCAATCGCGCCTACCAAATTCAGCACTTCCGGGGCCTGGCCCCGCACACATTCCCGGCAAGTCTGCAGCCTCTCCGCCGCGATCGCGGCTGCGACGGTGCGTGACGCACGCCCTCAGCGTATTTTCGCCCAGCGTGCCTCGATCAGGCGCGGCGCGCCCGGTCACCATCGTCCCGGATACCGCCTCCAGTCAACCGGGCGTCACGTTTGAATGTCACCATTTCGCCGCATTTCACGGCATGAATCCTGCTACATCGTTGGCGCGTAGATCCGCGCCTGCGGGTGCGCAAAGAACCGGGTTTCGGCCCGTACCGCGCCCCTCGATCAAAAAGTGGACGCGCGGACCCAGACAGGAGCGACTGCAGATTGGCAATACTGGTCACGGGCGGCGCCGGTTACATCGGATCCCACACCTGCGTGGAACTGCTCCAGCGGGGTGAGCAGGTCGTCGTCTTCGACAACCTGTCCAACAGTCGGATCGAGGCGGTTCGACGGGTGGAGCAAATCACCGGCAAGCGCGTTCCGATCGTTGTGGGCGATGTTTGCGACCCACACGCGTTGCGCGAGGTCTTCGCGACGCACTCGATCGAGGCGGTCATCCACTTTGCCGGCCTCAAGGCGGTGGGCGAATCCGTCGCCACGCCGCTGCTCTACTACGAAAACAATGTGACAGGGACCCTGCGACTCCTCGCGGCGATGCGCGAAGCCAAGGTGCGACATCTGGTGTTCAGCAGCTCGGCTACGGTGTACGGCGATCCCGTCCAACTACCACTGACCGAGGAGCACCCGCTGCGCGCAACCAACCCCTATGGCCGCACCAAGCAGATGACCGAGTCCATGCTGCGCGACCTCGCGCAAAGCGAGCCCGGCTGGCGCATCGCGGTACTGCGGTACTTCAATCCTGTCGGCGCGCACGAAAGCGGCCTGATCGGGGAAGACCCGCTGGGTACGCCCAACAATCTGATGCCGTTCCTGGCGCAAGTGGCGATCGGCCGGCGCCCGTTCCTGCGGATATTCGGCGGCGACTATCCGACCTCGGACGGCACCGGCGTGCGCGATTACGTCCACGTGGTGGATCTTGCGGCAGGACACGTGGCGGCCCTTGAGCGGCTGCGCGGAAAACCTGAATTTGTGACGGTCAACCTGGGCACCGGCGCGGGCACGACCGTGCTGGAGATGGTGCAGAACTTCGAATCGGCCTCCGGCCGGCCAGTGGCCTTCCAGATCGTCGACCGTCGGCCGGGCGACATCGCCATCTGCTACGCCGACGCGTCGTTGGCCGCCAGCCTGTTGAGTTGGCGGTCGACCCGGGGCCCGCGGGAGATGTGCGAGGACACCTGGCGCTGGCAGAGCCGGAACCCGGACGGCTATCCGGCGTAGCACCGCGTAACACCTTCTGGCACCGCGTAGCGGCACATCAGTCGCTTCGCGCGCCTCGGCTGGGCAGCCAGTGCCGCGGCGCGTCACCTCTCGGCGCTTGCTACCCCGAAACCTTCAATCAAGGCGGTACATTGGGCTCCGGCGGTACCGGCCCGTCGTAATCGGGGCTCGCTTGGCCGCAGACAAGCGAAGGCCCGGCGAACCGGGCCTCCCGTTGCGATGGCGCTGCCGAATTCAGCGTGTCTGCGCCACTTTGCCCTCAGGCGACGTGCGCGCCATCAGCACCTCGATCGCCCGGCGCAGCTCGGTGATCTCCCGCGCCTGCGCGGCGATGCGAGCATCCCGCTCCGCGATGGCATCGTCCAGCTTCGCGTTAAGACCCTGGATCGCGGCGAGTGCAACGCCGTCCGCATCCTGCTGTCCGATGCGCAACTCGGAGTCGCCCAGGCCGAACGCCGCATGAAAGTCCTGCGCGGTGGGGCCGAAGTGGCGGTGCTGCGCATTCTCACCTTTCGGGTTCCACGAGTAGATCGGCATCGCCGCCAGTTGCGCCAGCACCGCCTGGCCGTCGAGCTGCCGCATGTTCTGCTTCAGATTGCGATCCGACGAACATCCCCAGCTGCCGCCGCTTACCACCGCGCACGTCCACGTCGGCACTCCCCCGCCGTCTATTCCCAGCACGATCCGTGCGCCACCGGTGGCGCGCACTGCAAACTGGTTTGGGGCCGTCGAGTTGAAATCAAAATTGCTGGAATCGGCCCAGACGAACGTACCGTCGTGTACGACGGGCGTGGGATCAGCAGTCTGCGTTTTCGCGCGATAGCCTGCTGCGAAGCTGTAACTCCCACTTGCGGTGTTGTTGTTGCCGCCGGGAACGGTAGACCAGAATCCGGTCGCGTGACCCTGCCCGCCTCCGGATACCGTGCTGCCCTGGCCGCTGGCGAGTTGGTTGATGCCCCCGCCGACCGCGCTCCAGCTGCCGCTTGCGACGCTGATATCGCCCCCGGCGATCGCGCTGGCGAACCCACTCGCGGTGTTGGTAAAACCTCCTGCGATGGTCGCGAACGCCGCGCTGATCACATCCCCGGTGTCGCCCGCACGATTGCCATAGCCCCCGCCCACAGTCCCGTAGATATCGGTCACAACATTCGGTCCCTCGAAATTGTAGGCCGGCTCGCTAGCTGGAGGCACGCCGCCGCCGGCGATCGTTGCGCCGCGCACTCCCGCGGACACGTTGTTGAGCGGATGCCCGCCGATCACGTTCGGGCTGATCGCGTTCGGCTCGTAGCGC
>JANNKR010000333.1:0-2570 GCA_031396395.1 Betaproteobacteria bacterium | reverse complement strand
GCATCGGCCGGATAGTCGGGCAACCACGCATCGACGAACGCGAGCGCTGCGTCAGGTTCACCGGCCTCGAAGTGGCTGTGCATCACGATGTGCGCGATGTTGCCGTTGGCACGGCGTACCGACAGCGAACGTTGTGCGAATTCCTTTCCCTCGTCGACCCGACCGCATTCGATGCGTGCCCACCCACGGTGGGCCAGCAGCCACGCATGGTCGGCTGGATAGTGCGGCGCGATGGCCTCCACCAGCGCCAGCCGTGCCGTGTCGTGGTCCAGCCGGCCACTGAAGGCCAGCAATCCGAAGGCACCCAACGCGGTACTGATGGCCACCGGGTCGGTGGGCCACCGCAGCGCATGCGCCTGCACCCGCTGCAACGCTTCCGGCGCCTGGCCGCTGACCAGTGCCGCGATCAACGCCAACTGGGCCAGTTCGCGCTCAGTAGTACCCCCTGCACAGGCCTGGGCACGGGCCGCCGCTTCGCGCGCCTCCACCATATGGCCCCAGGTGGCCAGCGGCAGCGCGCGCAGTGCATGCGCCAGCGCGAAGCCGGGATCCGCCGCCAACGCTTCGTCCAGTGCGGGCAGCGTGCCCGTCCACGCATGGAGATGCGCATCCATCGCGCGCTCGTAGGCGGCGAGCGCATCGGCGCCGTTGCAGGTGACTTCGTTGTCGAGCGAATCGCGCATCGCAAATCAGGGACAGACCACGTTTCCGGCTTCAATCCACCGGCACAACCGCGTCGTGCGGTCAACGCAGGCGGCCAACATCCTCAGCACCTTGCCCGCGCAGGACCTTGAGGTCAAGCCTGGAATTGACCGTGGATTGTTGCTGCCCGGCTTGGTTTGGGTGCGGCGGGTACGCCCAACCGGTGGGTAGCGGCGCACGTGGACACAGTTGACCGGCTTGGCCGAGCCTTCGATACTCGTGGTTGCCAACTTTGCCGAAACGGAGTGCCCCCTATGCGCCATGCCACGAAATTTCTGCTGCTCTGCGCGATTTCCGCGCTTCATGCCGCTGCAGCATGGTCCGCGAATGGCGACATCCTGGAACGCACAGCAATCGCCACCGCGGCGGATGCCGCCTTCGTGGCCGAACGTGTCGTCTACGAATCGGATGGCTTGCGTATCGTCGGCTTCCTCGCCTACCCGAAGGGCGCGCCCGAGGGTGCAACGCGCCTGCCCTGCGTCCTGTTCAATCGTGGCGGCAACCGGGACTTTGGCGCCATCACGCCGGCGATCTTTCTCAGCCGTGCGCGACTCGTCACCGGATGGGGGTACGTGCTGTTCGCGTCGAACTATCGTGGCTCGCCGGGATCGGAAGGTCAGGACGAGTTCGGCGGCAGTGACGTCAACGATGTGCACAGCGCCATTCGCGTCTTCGACCAGCTTGCCTTTGCCGATCGCGACCGCATCGGCATGTGGGGGCATTCCCGCGGCGGCATGATGACGTACATCGCGTTGACCAGGACCGATCGCGTCAGGGCCGCGGTGATCGGCGCGGGCAGCGCCGACCTGGAGCGCTGGATTTCACTGCGGCCGGAGATGGATACCGAGGTCGCGGCGCAGATCGTCCCCAACTGGAAAACGGAGCGGGCGAAGGCGATCGAGGCGCGCTCGGCCGTCCGCTTTGTCGATCGCCTGCCCGCCAATGTGCCGATCCTGCTGGTCCACGGCACCGCCGACTGGCGCGTCGACCCGCGCGACTCGATGGACATGGCCAGCGCGCTGTTCGCGGCCCGGAAGCCGGTGGGCCTGCTGCTGGTCGAGGGCGCCGACCATGGCATCACCGAACGTCGCGACGAATACAACCAGGCGGCCAAGGTCTGGATGGATCGCTATGTTCGCGATCGCGGCAAGCTGCCGGTCCTGGTGCCGTATGGACGGTGACGTTTGATTTGGCGGTGCCAGCGGTCTTCGCGCGTGCGCTCCGGCATCGTCGGCACGCCAACGTCCGGCCAGGCGACCATGCAGTGTCCCTCATTCCGGATGGGGGTGAACGCTTACCAGTTCGCTAGCTTCAGGCCGGGCACGCCGTCGAAGTGTTGATCGCGGCTGAGGATCGGGAGCCGATGTTGAAGCGCGAGGGCAGCAATCCAGGCGTCGTTGGCCGGGATCGGACGCCCCGCTCGCTTCAGAGCCACCCGAAGCGCGGCGTACGCGAGCGCCGTCTCGTCCGTCACCGCAAGGATTTCGAAGTGCGTCAGTTGGGAGTCGAGCCACGCAGCATAGGCCGCTCGATGCCTGGACTCCGCGATGCCGTAGCGGAACTCGCCCAGAACGATGACGGGAATGGCGGCCCGCGACTGCCGGCGGAGTATGTCGCCGACACCAACATCGCCGTCCACAAACGCGGACAGCGCGTTGGTGTCCAGAATCACGCGCGATCCTCAGGTTCAATCACGCCGAACGCTTCGTCGATCCTGGCCCGGATCTGCACGCTCTCATTGCGCAGCCGGCGCAGTTTTCCAAATCCCTGCATCCATGCGGGCTCGCCGAGGTGAACGTTGCTTGCGTTGACGGCGAGCTTCTGCTGTAGCGCTTCGGTGACGAATTGCTTGAGCGTCTGGCCGTGCT
>JANNKR010000290.1:0-3372 GCA_031396395.1 Betaproteobacteria bacterium | reverse complement strand
CCCTCGGCATGGGTCACCTCGACGAGGCCATGTTGTTCGCCGTAGCTTGCGCACGACGACGAATTCATCGCGGTTGGTGCCGATGGTGCCGTAGTAGTTGAAACCGTAACTCAACTGCGCGTAGCCGCCGATCATGTGCGTGGGTTTCAGCACAATGCGGGTCACCGAATTGTGGATGCCGCCACGCACGCCGGTGATCTCCGAACCCGGGGTGTTCACGATCTTCTCCTGCGCGTGGTACATCATCACCATGCCGGGATTGACCCGCTGGCTGACCACCGCCCGTGCCGCAATGGCGCCGTTGATGTTGAAGAGCTCGACCCAGTCGTTGTCGACGATGCCGGCCTTGGTGGCGTCGTCCTCGGACAGCCAGATGCACGGCCCGCCGCGACTCAGCGTCAGCATCAGCAGGTTGTCCGTGTACGTGGAGTGGATGCCCCACTTCTGGTGCGGCGTGATGAAGTTGAGCAGGATTTCCGGGTTGCCGTTGGAGCGGATGTTGTGGATCCCCGCCGTGGTCTTCAGGTCCACCGGCGGGCGGTAGCTCGCGAGGCCTTCGCCGAACGCGCGCATCCACGGGTGATCCTGGTAGAACTGCTGGCGGCCAGTCAGCGTGCGCCATGGAATCAGCTCGTGCACGTTGGTGTAGCCGGCGTTGTAGGAGACGGTCTCGCTTTCGATGCCGCTCCACGTCGGCGAGCTGATGATCTTGCGCGGCTGCGCCTGGATATCGCGGAAGCGGATCTTCTCGTCCTCGCGATGCAGCGCAAGGTGGACGTGATCACGCCCGGTCTGCTTGCCCAGGGCCTGCCAGGCCTTGACCGCCACGTGGCCGTTGGTCTCGGGCGCCAGCTGCAACACCACTTCGCAGGCGTCGATGTCGGATTCGATGCGGGGCATGCCCTTGGTCGCACCTTCGGCACGTACCAAGCCATTCAATTCACCCAGCTGCTTGACTTCGATCTGCGTATTCCACGCGATGCCCTTGCCGCCGTTGCCCACCTTGTTCATCAACGGGCCCAGCGCGGTGAAGCGCTTGAACACATTGGGATAGTCGCGCTCGACCACCACCATCTGCGGCGCGGTCTTGCCGGGGATCAATTCGCATTCGCCGCGCTTCCAGTCCTGCACCTCGAACGGCTGGCCCAGCTCGCCAGGGCTGTCGTGCATCAGCGGTACCAGGACCAGTTCCTTCTCGAGGCCCAGGTGGCCCACGCAGACTTCGCTGAATTTCTTGGCGAAGCCCTTGTAGATGTCCCAGTCGCTGCGCGCCTGCCAAGCCGGATCCACTGCGGTGGAAAGCGGATGGATGAACGGATGCATGTCGCTGGTGTTGAGGTCGTTCTTTTCGTACCAGGTGGCGGTGGGCAGCACGATGTCGGAATACAGGCACGTGGTGCTCATCCGGAAGTCGAGCGTCACCAGCAGATCGAGCTTGCCCTCGGGGGCCTCGTCATGCCAGACCACTTCAGTGGGCTTGGCATCCTGCGGACCGAGGTCCTTGCCTTGCACGCCATTGCTGGTGCCGAGCAGGTGCTTCAGGAAGTACTCGTGACCCTTGCCGCTCGAACCCAGCAGGTTGGACCGCCAGACGAACATGTTGCGCGGCCAGTTGCTCTCGTGGTCCGGATTCGTGCAGCTCATCTTGAGCGACCCGTCCTTGAGGCCCCTGACTGCATAGTCCTTGGTGTCCATGCCCGCGGCCTGCGCGTCGCGTACCACCTGTAGCGGATTGGTCTGCAATTGCGGCGCGGACGGCAGCCAACCCATCCGTTCCGCGCGCACGTTATAGTCGATCATGCTGCCAGCGTAGAGCTTGGGGTCGGCCAGAGGCGACAACACCTCCTCCATGCCCAGCTTCTCGTAGCGCCACTGATCGGTGTGCGCGTAGAAGAAGCTGGTCGAGTTCATCTGCCGCGGCGGGCGAATCCAGTCGAGCGCGAAAGCAAGCGGCGTCCAGCCGGTCTGCGGACGCAACTTTTCCTGGCCGACGTAATGCGCCCAGCCACCGCCGCTCTTGCCGACGCAGCCGCACAGCATCAGCATGTTGATGACCCCGCGGTAGTTCATGTCACTGTGGTACCAGTGATTCATCGCCGCGCCGATGATCACCATCGACTTGCCCTGGGTCTTGTCGGCGTTGTCGGCAAACTGGCGCGCGACCGTGATGATCTGCTCGCGCGGAACCCCGGTAATGCCTTCCTGCCAGGCAGGCGTATAGGGCACGTCGTCGTCATAGTTCCGCGCGCACGCCTCGTCCTTGACGCCGCGGGCGACGCCGTACTGCGCGAGCTGCAGGTCGAATACGGTGGCCACGAACGCGTGCCGCTCGTCGCCGGCCTTGCCCAGCGCGATGCGCTGCACCGGCACGCCGTGGACCAGCACGTCGGACTGCGCATTGCCGGTGAAGTGGGCGCGCTCGATGCCGCCGAAGTATGGGAAGCCCACCTGCGCCACGGTCGTGCCGGTCTGGTCGCCTTCCAGCGCCGACAGCTTCAGCTTCACCTCGTGGCCGTGGCGCGCTTCCTTTGACTCGAGATTCCACTGGCCGGCATCGGCGCGGCCATCAGGACCCCAGCGGAAACCGATGGCGCCGTGGGGCAGCACGACCTTGCCGTCCTGGTCGAACGCGACCGTCTTCCACTCCGGATTGTTGGCGGTGCCAAGCTTGCCGTTGAAATCCGACGCGCGCACATAGCGGTCCGGGACCATCACGGTGCGGCCGTCGGCGAGCTTGTGCTCCTTCAGCATCACCAGCATTGGCAGGTCGGTGTAGCGGCGGGCGTAGTCGTCGAAGTAGGTCGACCGCTTGTCGACATAGAACTCCTTCAGGATCACGTGGCCCATGGCCATCGCGACCGCGGCATCGGTGCCCTGCTTCGGATGCATCCACAGGTCGGCCAGCTTGGCCACCTCGGAGTAGTCCGGCGTCACCGCGACGGTCTTGGCACCCTTGTAACGTACCTCGGTGAAGAAATGGGCGTCGGGCGTGCGGGTCTGCGGCACGTTGGAGCCCCAGGCGATGATGTACGTGGAGTTGTACCAGTCGGCCGACTCGGGCACGTCGGTCTGCTCGCCCCACACCTGCGGGCTGGCCGGCGGCAGATCGCAGTACCAGTCATAGAAGCTCATGCACACGCCGCCGATGAGGCTCAGGTACCGGCTGCCGGCGGCGTAGCTCACCATCGACATCGCGGGGATCGGCGAAAAGCCGATCACCCGGTCCGGACCGTGCTTCTTGATCGTATAGACGTTGGCGGCGGCAATGATCTCGTTGACCTCGTCCCAGCCCGAGCGGACGAAGCCGCCCAGCCCGCGGATCTTCTGGTAGTCGCGGCGCTTGCCCTCGTCCTCGACGATCGACGCCCATGC
>JANNKR010000257.1:0-4619 GCA_031396395.1 Betaproteobacteria bacterium | reverse complement strand
GCATTGGCGACGACGACACCCAGGATCACGGTGGCATCGCCCCAGTGGCCCATCGCGCCGGCGAGTCCTGCCGCGATGAACAGGATGTAGATCAGCGGACTCATGAACTGGCGCAGCAGGAGCACGAACGCGGAGCGCCGGACAGCCTCGGGGAGCGCGTTGGGGCCGTACTCGGCGCTCCGTATCGCGACCTCGTGCGTGGACAGCCCGTCGGTGCCGTCGCTGCGCAGCTGCTCGATGGCGGCGCCGGCTTCAAGAGCATGCCAAGGAATGGTCGGAGTCGAAGGAGGATGAGTCATGGAATGCTCGGAAAGACGCCGCCTGAATGCTCGCCGTGGCACCGCTTCGCGTCAATGCTGGAAGCATGCCCGGGAAACCGCGGGCACAGGTTGACGCAGGTCAGCCCAGCGGCAGCATGGAGCGCCACATGCATCATTTCAGGACGCGCAAGGATCAGCACGAGGGGCGCTGTTCCGCCGCTTGCCCCGAAGTAACCAGTTGGTTAATATCACGGCCATGTCCGCCATGGCCCGTCCCGCCGTTGCCGCCAAAGCGCGCGCCAAGACAGCGCGCCCCACGCGCGACGCCGAACGCACGCAAGCCGCCATCCTCGACGCGGCCACCGCCGAGTTCGCGCGCCACGGCCTTGGCGGCGCCCGCGTGGACCGCATCGCGGAGCGCGCCAGGACCAACAAGCGGATGCTCTACTACTACTTCGGCGGCAAGGAGGCCCTCTTCCTCGCCGTGCTGGAGCGAGCCTATGAACATATCCGCAATGAAGAACAGGGCCTGCACCTGGCCGACCTGCCGCCAGTCGACGGCGTGCGCGAGCTGATCGTCTTCACGTGGAACTACTATCTCGCGCACCCCGAGTTCATGACACTGCTGAATAGCGAGAACCTGCACCGGGCGCAGCACCTCAAGCGCTCACAGAAGATCCGCGCCATGCACTCGCCGCTGATCGAGACGCTGTCCGAAGTGCTGGTGCGTGGCGCGCGCGAGGGCGTGTTCCGGAGTGGCGTGGACCCGGTGCAGTTGTACGTGTCCATCGCGGCCCTGGGGTATTTCTACCTGTCCAACAACTACACGCTTTCGACCATCTTCGGGCGCGATCTGCTGGCCACCGGGGCCAAGGCCGAGCGGCTGGCGCATATCAATGAGCTGGTGCTGGGGTATCTGGCGAAATGACGGCGCGATGGGACGCGCCTTTCGGACTTCCCGCGCGGCTGAAGCCGCGCCTACGGGGAACACGAGGCGTCGAACAGTTGGTACGCTCGGGCTTGCATTGCCCACCCGCCCGCAGGTATGCTAATTAACCAACCGGTTATCACCACCCGACGGGGCCGCCAGACGCCCCGCATCCGGTCAATTTCACCCCGCACGCGGGGCGCATCGATCCGCATCAACCAGGAGGCGACACCATGAAGCGCAGCACCCGAATCCTGATGACCGCAGGCGCGGCCATCCTCGCCGCGGTCGCGGCCCTGCCGGCCCAGGCGCAGGCCACGTGGAAACCCACCAAGCCCATCACGATCATCGTGCCATGGGCGGCGGGCGGCTCCACCGACCAGGTCACCCGCGTGACTGCAGCCGAGATCGAAGCCGCTCTTGGCCAAAAGGTCGTGATCGTCAACCAGCCCGGCGCGTCGGGCTCGATCGGCACCAAGAACGCGATCGAGGCGCCGAAGGACGGCTACACCTGGACGGCCGGCGCCGCCAAGGATCTCGGCACCTACGCGGTCCTGGGCATGCTGGACACCAAGATCGGCGACTGGGCGCTGTTCCTCAACGTCGCCAACGTGTCGACGCTGTCGGTCAACCCCAACACGCCGTACAAGACGGTCGGTGAACTGATCGAGGCGATGCGCGCCAAGCCGGGCCAGATCAGCGTGGCCACCGCCGGGGTCAACTCGAGCGGCCATAGCGCGATCGAAGCGATCGCCCGCGCTGCCAACGTCAAGTACAAGCACGTGACCTACGACGGCGGCAATCCCGCAGTCGTGTCGACGGTGGCCGGCGAAACGGATGCCACGACGCAGCTGACGGTGGAGCAGGCCGAGATGATCCGTGGCAAGAAGCTGCGCCCGCTGGCCGTGGTCGGCGACAAGCCGATCGAGATCGACGGCTACGGCACGATCGAACCGCTGACCAAGACGATCAGCACCTTCAAGGATCCGCCCAACTACTTCGGCATCTTCATTCCGAAGAGCGTGCCGCCCGAGGTGATCGCCACGGTCGAGAAGATCTGGGCGGACAAGATCAGCAACTCGAAAGCGCTGAAGGATTATGCGACGAGCCGCGGCGCGCAGTTTGCGCCGGCGGCGGGAGCGGACGCCCAGAAGGCCGTGATGCCAGCGGTGCAGGTCAATGCGTGGCAGGCCTTCGATGGCGGCAAGGCGAAAGTTTCGCCGGACACCCTCGGCATCGCCCGGCCCTGATCGACGCGTGACTTTTGCCCCCCCCGGTTCGCTCGCGCGCGCCGGGGGATGCTTCTTCCTGACCTTCGCTACCTCGGCGCGCATGCACGCATCCCCCTATCCCGTCAGTCCGCGCACCGATCTGCGCACGGCCTTCGCCTGGATCGCGTTCGGCGCGTGCATCGTCTTCGCCTCCTGGCGGATGGACCGCTTCGAAGGTCAGGGGGCCACGCTCTACACGGCACCGGGACTGTGGCCGGGCATCATCGGCATGCTGCTCGCGCTGCTCGGTGGCGTGCTGGCGTGGCGCTCGTTCGGACGCGCGCGCGCAACCCATTGGACCTCAGCGAAACCGGACGACACGGTGCTCGTACCTCCATCGCGGTTCCGGCTGGCCGCCGCGATGTTCTTTGCCTACGCCTTGCTGCTCGTGGGCCACGGCCTGCCGTTCTGGCTCGGTACTGCACTGTTCGTGACCACCTTTGTCTACGTGTTCCGGCGGGCCGACCGCATGGCCGAAGGCACGCCGGTGCAGACACGCAAGGATGCGAAACTCGCTTTGACGTGCGGCATCATGACGGCGCTGGTGGTGTCGCAGGCCTTCGAAAAACTGTTTTACGTTCGTTTGCCGTAGCCGCCGGCCATGTTCGACGGGCTGCTCGCCTTCGGCCATTCGCTTGGCACGTTTCTCGATCCGCTTTCGCTGGGACTGATCCTGCTGTCGTCGCTGGCAGGCGTGATCATCGGCGCGCTGCCTGGCCTCACCGCGACGATGGGCGTCGCGCTGATGACCACGCTGACGATCAAGATGCCATCGAATCAGGCGTTGCTGGTGCTGATCTGCACCTATGTCGGCGCGATCTACGGCGGTTCGCGCTCGGCCATCCTGCTCAACATTCCCGGCACCCCGGCGTCGGCTGCCTCGTGCCTCGATGGCCACGCGCTCGCCAAGCAGGGTCTTGCGGGTCGTGCGATGGGAATCGCCACGTCCGGGTCGGTGCTGGGTACGCTGATCGGGATGTTCTTCCTGGCGCTTTTCACGCCCATCCTGGGCGGACTCGCGCTCAAGTTCGGCGCGTACGAGTTCTTCTGGCTTGCGGTGTTCGGGGTCGTGATCGCCGGCACGCTGACCGGTGGCGATCCGCTGAAGGGCTGGATCGCCGGTCTGATCGGGATCTTCAGCGCCTGCGTGGGCCAGGAAGCCATCTATGCCTTCGACCGCTTCTCCTTCGGCAGTCGCGACCTCGCCGGTGGCTTCAATCTCGTGCCGGCGCTGGTGGGCGCGTTCGGCTTCGCGGAGCTGCTGGTCGCCGTGCGCGAGAAGTCGTTCCCGGTGAAGATCAATCCCTTCGACTCGGTGATTCCCAAGGTTCGCGACGTCGTCGCGCACTGGCGCACGATTCTGCGCTCGGGACTCATCGGCACGTTCATCGGCATACTGCCCGGTGTGGGCGAGGACGTGGCGGCGTGGTCGTCGTATGCAGCGGCCAAGCGCGCGAGCAAGGAGCCCGAGAAATTCGGCAAGGGTTCGATCGACGGCCTGATGGCCGCGGAGACCGGCGACAACGCCTGCGTGCCAGGTGCAATCATCCCGGTGCTGACACTCGGCATCCCCGGTTCGGCGCCTGCTGCCGTGCTGATGGCGGCGATGCTGATCCACGGCGTGCGCCCGGGTCCGATGATCATGACCGAGGCGCCGACCTTCGTGTACGACGTTGTGGCGATGATGATGTACGCCACGCTCGGCATCCTGCTCTATGGATTGACGCTGACCAAACTGCTGATCAAGGTGCTGATGGTACCGAAGCCGGTGATCCTGCCCATCATCTTCGTGCTCTGCGTCGTGGGTTCGTACGCGATCTCGCAGCGCCTCTTCGACGTGTGGGTGATGCTGGGTTTCGGTGTCGTCGGCTTCATCCTGCGCCGGCTCGACTACCCGGTTGCGCCGCTGGTACTGGGCATGGTGCTGGGGGACCTCATGGAAAAGGGACTGCGCCGCGGCCTCGTGCTGTCCGACGGCAGCATGGAACCGTTTTTCACCCGACCCATCTCCGCCGTGCTGTGGATCGCGATCGCGGTGGTGGTCCTGTTCAAGATCCCGGCAGTGCAACAACTGCTTGCAAGGCGCAAGCTCGCGCGTGCCCGCTGACCCATTGGAGGAAGTTTCCATGACTTCGATGTTTCGCCGCATCCTCGCCATGT
>JANNKR010000255.1:0-2163 GCA_031396395.1 Betaproteobacteria bacterium | reverse complement strand
GCATCGCGATGCCGGCCGTCGCGGTGATCAGCATGGCCGCGCCCGGCGTCGACCACGCAGTCACCACCGGCATGCGGTAGCGCAACGACAGGCCGATGCAGGTCAGGCCCATGCCGAGCCCCAGCGCCCACATCCACGAGGCCACCTCGGCCGGGGCGGCGCGCAGGCCCTGCGCCGCGGCGAACACGATCACTGCCGAACTGGTGAAGCCCACCAGCACGGTGACGAAGCCGGCCACGATGGCCGAAAGGGACGCATCGCGGAACAATGACATGCTACTTCGGCGCGATGGCCCCGGCGCCCGGCCATGCGCTGTCACCGACACGCTTCAATTTCATTTCGAAGAAGCGCACCGGTTCGCTGCCGGGAACAACCCGCTCGCCCACCTCCGTCCAGGTGTCGTCCTTTACTACCGCGCCGTAGCGGATCGTCATGGGTCCGGCGGGAATTTCCCAGGAAAAGCCGTCCGCAGTGCGTTTGAAAACGTAGTCGCCGGTGAAGCCCATTGCGTACGATCGCATCGAGTAGGCCATCGTGGCGACGTTGTACGAAATGATGCCCAGCGCGTTGAAGCTGGTGCTGGCATCGGGCTCGTAGCCTCGGCCTTCTATCACCTTGACCGCGCCGTCCAGCAGTGGACCGATGCGCTCGGTTTGCGTGATTTCGTGGCGGCTGCCATCCGCCCGCAGCGTCGAGGCCGTGCCGCGCCACACGCCATCCATGAATGCCAGGGCGGCCATCGCTTCACGTTGTGCCTTCATCAGCGCGGCCGGATCGGGGCGCGATTGGGCGCCGGCGCCGGCGGTACCAAGCGCAAGCAGCGCGGCAAGCACGAACCGCAGGAAGCGCGAACAGCGGCAGGACTGGGCGTTGGACATGGCGTTCTCCAGGACAGGGTTAGGGGTGCATTAACGGGCTCTGGATTCTACGCGGACATCGCCTTGTCCACCGTGGTCGAGACGAAGGGCCATTCGCAGGCGCCCCCGACGGTGCTACAGTAATTGGCTGTGCACACCTCGCCCGCTGGGAGGTAACTGGTGATCTTTCTCTGGCCGCAATATCTCTGGCTGCTGTTGCTGGTGCCGATCCTGGTTGGCGCCTACGTGTTGCTGTTGCGCCGGAAAAAGGTGGCCGTACGCTTCGCCGACCTCGGCCTCGTCAGGCAGGCGATCGGGCCGGGCCAGGCGCTGCGGCGCCACCTGCCGCCGGCGCTGTTCCTGCTTGCGCTGACGGCCGCGATCATCGCGATCGCGCGACCCAGCGCCATGGTGACGCTGCCCTCCGAAGGCCGTACGATCGTGCTGGCGATTGACGTGTCGCTGTCGATGCGCGCCACCGACATCCAGCCCAACCGCATGATCGCCGCGCAGGCTGCGGCACGGGATTTCGTGCAACAGGTTCCCGCCGACGTGAAGGTGGCTATCGTCACCTTCGCGGGCACGGCGCTGCTGGTGCAGCCGCCCACGCGTGATCGCGAGGAGCTGGTCGCGGCCATCGACCGCTTCCAGATGCAGCGCCACACGGCCATCGGCAGCGGCATCATCGCATCGCTCGCCACGATTTTTCCGGACGAGGGCATCAACCTCGAGAGGATGGTGTTCGGCAACAATTTCGGCCCGCGCGACGGCGCCCGCAAGCTGCCCAGTGAACGCGGCGCGCCGGTGGTTCCCAAGGCGGAGAAGAAGGAGGTCTAGGTCGTGCCGCCGGGTTCATTCACTTCGGCGGCGATCATCCGGCTGACCGACGGCCGGCGCACCACAGGCCCCGATCCGCTGCAGGCAGCGCGGATGGCGGCGGATCATGGCGTGCGCGTCTTCACCGTGGGCTTCGGCACGGCGGCCGGCGCGCCGATCGACATCGACGGCATGTCCGTCTTCATGCGCTTCGACGAGGAGTCGCTAAAGGGCATCGCCAGCATTACGGCCGCCGAATATTTTCACGCCGCCAGTGCGGCGGACCTGAAGTCGATCTACGAAAACCTCAACAGCCGCTTCCTGCTCGAGCGCAAGGAAACCGAGATCAGCGCGCTGTTCTCGGCCGCAGCGGCGGTGCTGGCCGTGGCCGCCGCGACGTTGTCGCTGCTGTGGTTCGGGCGGGTGGCGTGAGGTTCGCGTAACAGCACCGACAAAACCTCAGAACAATCAGGGACAGACCCCGATTTTC
>JANNKR010000218.1:0-19137 GCA_031396395.1 Betaproteobacteria bacterium | reverse complement strand
TGCGGGTGGCGGGCATCCAGAAAACACTCGAAGCGCACGGTCTCACCGTCGTCGACCGGGGCAACCTCACCGGCCCCAGCAATCCGTGGATGCCGCCGGTCGACGGTTACCGGCATCTGCCCGAGGTCGTCGCATGGAACGAGTCCGTGCACGCAGCCGTCCACGCCGAACTGCACCACGGTCACCTGCCGATCCTGCTGGGTGGCGATCATTGCCTCGCCATCGGCTCGATCAGCGCCGTCGCGCGCCACTGCCGCGAGCACGGCCGCCGGTTGCGCATCCTGTGGCTCGACGCGCATGCCGACTTCAACACCAACGTCCTGACGCCAAGCGGCAACATCCATGGCATGCCGGTCGCCTGCCTGTGCGGTATCGGTCCGCGCGCGTTGATCGAAATCGGCGGCACCGTCCCCGCGATCAACCCGAAGTGGGTACGCCAGATCGGCATCCGCAGCGTGGACGTGGGCGAGAAGAAACTGGTGCACGACGTCGACCTCGAGGTCTTCGACATGCGCTACATCGACGAGATGGGCATGCGCGAGGCGATGCAGCTGGCGCTGGGCACGATGGACGCCAACACGCACCTGCATGTCAGCTTCGACGTCGATTTCCTCGACCCCGACATCGCGCCCGGTGTGGGCACCACCGTCCGGGGCGGCCCCACGTACCGCGAAGCGCAGTTGTGCATGGAAATGATCGCGGACACGGGACAATTGGGCTCGCTGGACCTGATGGAACTGAACCCCGCGTTCGACGTGCGCAACCGCACCGCGGAGGTGGCGGTCGACCTGATCGAATCGTTGTTCGGGAAAAGCACGCTGATGCGCAAGTAGCGCGGCGCGCCCCGCGGGTGGACATGACCGGCGGTACGCGTGCGCTGTACCCGGATTGCCGTCAGGCCGCGGCGAAGAGGCGCCACTCGCCGGGCACGCCCTTCAGCGCATGCGCGCCGCGATCAGTGAACGCAAGACCCGCGCCCGAGACCAGATCCTTCACGGTGCTGGACACCAGCGTCTCGCCGGCGGCGGCCGCGGCGGCCACGCGGGCGCAGATGTGCACCGCGATGCCCCCGACATCGTCGCCGTCGAGTTCGATTTCGCCGGTGTGCACGCCGGCGCGAATCTCGATGCCCAGCGGTTGCAATGCGTCGCGCATCGCGCTGGCGCACCGCACTGCGCGGGCGGGACCGTCAAAGGTGGCAATGAAACCATCGCCCGCCGTGTTGACTTCGCGACCGCGAAAGCGCGCGATCTCGGCGCGCGCAATGGTGTGATGGCGCCCGAGCAGGTCACGCCAATCGCGATCGCCCAGGCGCGACGCCACTTCAGTCGAACCTACGATGTCGGTGAACATGACGGTAGCCAGCACGCGTTCATACTCTGGAGCGGGCCGCACGCCGGTGAGAAACTCCTGCATCTCGTCGAGGAAACGGCTTTGGTCGCCGACCCACGGCAGATGGTCGTCGCCGGCGAGCTCGACGAATCGCGCACCGGGAATGCGCTCGGCAATGTAGCGGCCCTCCGCCACATTGACGTCCTGGTCGCCGGTGCGATGCATCACCAGCGTCGGGACGCGGATGGTCGGCAGGATGCTGCGGATGTCGATCTGCGTATTCATCCGAAGCAGCGCCACGGCCGCGCCGGGACTGGCCGCGCGCCGAAAGTAGGTGGCCAGGCTCTTCGAGAATTCGAAGTCGCGGGTCTTGCTTGGCACGTAGTGGGCCAGGTCCATCATGTTGCCCCATTCGGACTCGACCAGCCGGTACTCTTCCTCGCGCTGTTCGGGCGTTGGCGCCCATGGGTACTCGGGGCTCCAGATGCGCGAGGCAAACGTATGCGCGAGCACCAGCGCCCGGGTGCGCTCGGGATGCATGGCGGCGAACAATGCGGCCAGATTGCCGCCTTCCGAAAACCCGAACAATGCGGCGCGCTTCGAACCCACGGCGTCCATGACGACGGTCAAGTCGTCCATCCGCTCCTCGAGCGTGGGCAGTTTGTCGATGGGCACCCGATCAGAGAGACCGGTGCCGCGCTTGTCGAAGACGATGAGCCGGGAGAACGATGCGAGCCGTCCGAGAAACCGCGCCAGGTTGGGCTCCTCCCACGCCAATTCGACGTGGGAAACCCAGCCGGGGATGTACACCAGGTCGAAAGGCCCCTGCCCAACCACCTGGTAGGCGATATGCAGGTCGCCGCTTTTCGCGTAATGCGTCTTGGGCGTCATGGTGCGCTCATCGCTGGTGGCGTTGCCTGACCCTCGAAATCACAAGCATGGCCGGACTCTAGCACCGGATGGCCGTCGACCTGGGGCAAGCATAGCTACAGCATCGGCATGTCCAGCCCCTGCGCCCTGGCCACGGCAATGGCTGACGCATAACCCGCATCCGCGTGCCGCATCACGCCGGTGCCAGGATCGTTCCACAGCACGCGCGCGATGCGCTTCGCTGCCGCATCCGTGCCGTCGCAGACGATCACCACGCCGGAGTGCTGCGAATAGCCCATGCCCACGCCGCCGCCGTGATGCAGCGACACCCACGTCGCGCCACCCGCGGTGTTGAGCAACGCATTGAGCAGCGGCCAATCCGAAACCGCATCCGAGCCGTCCTGCATCGATTCCGTTTCGCGGTTGGGGCTGGCCACGCTGCCGGTATCGAGGTGATCGCGGCCGATCACGATCGGCGCCTTCAACTCGCCGCTGGCCACCATTTCGTTGAACGCAAGACCGGCCCGATGCCGGTCGCCCAGACCCAGCCAGCAGATGCGCGCCGGCAACCCCTGGAACGCAATGCGCTCGCTGGCCATGTCCAGCCAGCGATGCAGGTGCGCGTCGTCGGGGAAGAGTTCCTTCACCTTGCGGTCGGTCTTGTGGATGTCCTCGGGATCGCCGGACAGCGCCACCCAGCGGAACGGGCCCTTGCCTTCGCAGAACAACGGCCGGATGTACGCCGGCACGAAGCCCGGGAAGTCGAAGGCGTTGGTGACCCCTTGGTCGAAGGCCACCTGCCGGATATTGTTGCCGTAGTCGAACGTGGGGATGCCCTGCGCGTGGAACGCCAGCATCGCTTCCACGTGCGCCTTGATCGAGTGCTTCGCGGCCATGGTGAGCGCCGCATGTTGCGACGGATCGCGCTGCGCGCCAATCCATTGGTCGACCGACCATCCGGCCGGCAGGTAGCCGTTGATCAGGTCGTGCGCCGACGTCTGGTCCGTCACCATGTGCGGCTTGATGCCGCGCCTTAGAAGTTCCGGCAGGATTTCCGCCGCGTTGCCGACGAGGCCCACGCTGACGGGCTTGCGGGTGGCGGTCGCGCGGGCGATGCGCGCCAACGCATCGTCGAGGTCGCGCGCTTCCTCGTCGAGATAGCGGGTGGAGAGGCGCATTTCGATGCGCGAGCGCTGGCAGTCGATGGCCAGCATCGACGCGCCCGCCATCGTGGCAGCGAGCGGCTGCGCGCCGCCCATGCCGCCCAGCCCCGCGGTGAGGATCCACTTGTCGGCGAGATCGTTGCCGTAGTGCTGGCGCCCGGCTTCCGCAAAGGTTTCGTAGGTCCCCTGCACGATGCCCTGGCTGCCGATGTAGATCCACGAACCCGCCGTCATCTGCCCGTACATCATCAGGCCCTTGCGGTCGAGTTCGTTGAAGTGTTCCCACGTGGCCCACTTGGGTACCAGGTTGGAATTGGCGATCAACACGCGCGGCGCGTCGGCATGCGTCCTGAACACACCCACCGGCTTGCCGGACTGGATCAGCAGCGTTTCGTCATCATTCAGGCGCCGCAGCACGTCGACGATGGCATCGAAGCATTCCCAGTTGCGCGCCGCGCGACCGATGCCGCCGTAGACCACCAGCTCCTTCGGATTTTCCGCCACCTCGGGGTCGAGGTTGTTCATCAGCATGCGCAGCGGCGCTTCGGTCAGCCAGCTGCGGGCCGTGCGCTGCGTCCCGCGCGGGGACCGGATCACCCGGTCGGCGTGGCGCGTGCCGGTGGCAGCCGGCGACAGGGTCTTGGGATCATCGCGATGCATGGTCGCCCCTTCGGGTCGGGAAACGTCGATGGCTGATTGTCGCACTCATCCGGCGCATAGATCGAGGGCGTCGTGACACGCCAAAGGCGCGTTTTGACGCATGGCGCCGGTTGCGATGCCTGTGTACGCTTGCGCCATGCTGCGCGTCCTGCTACTGCTGCTCCTGCTCGCCGTGACCCCCGCCTGGGCCGACCCCGCATTGTGGGCGCTTCTCCGCGACGGGGGCCAGATCGTCCTGATCCGCCATGCCGTCACCGATCCCGGCGTCGGCGATCCGCCGGGATTCCGGCTTGACGACTGCCGGACCCAGCGCAACCTGTCCGCCGCCGGCGTGGAGGAAGCCAGGCGGCTGGGGGCGGCATTTCGCGCGCAACGCGTCCCGTTCGCGCAGGTGCTGTCCAGCCCATGGTGCCGCTGCCTCGACACGGCCCGCATCGCGTTCGGGCAGGCGCGCGCCGACCCGATGCTCGGTAACCTCTTTACCCACGGCGAGAATACGGTTCAGCAGCAGTCGCAATTTCAGGCGCTGGCGCGCACACCCCCGGCGGGTGGCAACCTGATCCTGGTGTCCCATGGCGCAACGATCGCCGCGTTCACCGGGGTCAGCCCCGGCACCGGCGAGGCGGTCATCGGGAAATTCGATGCCGACGGCAAGTTTCGGGTGGCGGGACGTATCACGCCGCCCTAATGGCCGCGGCCAACGGGTGAGCCGCGCCGCGCTCCCGTAAAATGCGCGGGTGAGCGCCCCCACCTCTGCCGGCATTGCCGCCCATACGCCGATGATGCAGCAGTACCTGCGCGTCAAGGCGGAGCATCCGGACAAGCTCGTCTTCTACCGGATGGGGGACTTCTACGAGCTGTTCTTCGGCGACGCGGAGCATGCGGCGCGCGCGCTCGACATCACGCTGACGGCGCGCGGCCAATCCGCCGGCGCGCCGATCCCGATGGCGGGCGTCCCCCATCACGCGCTCGAGCCCTATCTCGCCAAGCTGATGCAGCAGGGCGAGTCGGTGGTGATCGTCGAGCAGTTTGGCGATCCCGCCACCAGCAAGGGACCGGTGGAGCGCAAGGTGGCCCGGATCGTCACGCCGGGCACCGTCACCGATGCCAACCTGCTCGAAGCCAAGCGCGATTGCCTGCTGGCCGCGTGGGTCACCTCCGGCAAGCGCGCGGGCATTGCGTGGCTCAATCTCGCCGCAGGCGCGCTGACGCTGACCGATGTGCCGCTGGCGGATGCGGCCGGCGTGCTCGAGCGTATCGGCGCGGCCGAATTGCTGGTGCAGGACGGGGCCACGCCTCCGGAACTGCGCGGCGCACTGCCACCGGTGCGCGCGCTGCCGCCCTGGCAATTCGACCACGATGCCGCCACGCGCGCGTTGACCGCGCAACTGGGCACGCGCGACCTCGCGGCCTTCGGCGCCGCCGACGCGCCGCTGGGTGTTGGCGCCGCGGGCGCGCTGCTGCACTACGCCGGGGCCACGCAACAGGCCGCGCTGACCCATGTGCGCACGCTGGCCGTCGAATACCCGGATACCTTTGTCGCGCTGGATCCCGCCACGCGCCGCAACCTCGAGATCACCACCACGCTGGCCGGCGACACCGCGCCCACGCTGCTGTCGCTGCTCGACCACTGCGGCACCGCCGCGGGCAGCCGGCTGCTGCGGCAATGGCTGCTGCAACCGCTGCGCGACCAGGCCGCGGTGGCCGCGCGCCTCGACGCCATCGCAGCGCTGCTCGGCGCGCCTGCCGCCGCGGACGAGCTCGCCACGCTGCTCAAGCGTACCGTCGACATCGAGCGCATCGCGGGCCGCGTTGCGCTACGAACCGCGCGGCCGCGGGACCTGTCTGGCCTGCGCGACACGCTGGCCACGCTGCCGTCCATCGCGGCGGCGGCGGACGCGTTCGCGGTGCCGCTGGTTGGCGCGGCGCAACGGGACATGGTCGTGGATGCGCAATGGGCCGCGCTGCTGGCCCGTGCCATCGCGCCGGAGCCGGCCACGCAGTTGCGCGACGGCGGCGTCATCGCGCCGGGGTACGACAGCGAACTGGACGAGCTGCGCGCGATCGACACCGACTGCGGCACGTTCCTGGTGGCGCTCGAAGCGCGGGAACGCGCGCGCACGGGCATCAACAGTCTCAAGGTCGAATACAACCGCGTGCACGGCTTCTACATCGAGGTCAGCAACGCGAATGTCGAAAAAATTCCCGACGACTATCGCCGCCGGCAGACGCTAAAAAATGCGGAGCGCTACATCACGCCGGAGCTGAAGACCTTTGAGGATCGCGCGCTGTCCGCGCAGGAGCGCGCGCTTGCCCGCGAAAAGTTCCTCTACGAAGGCGTGCTGGATGCGCTGCGTGATGCGATTGCCGAATTGCAGCGCGCGGCCGCAGCGCTGGCCCGGCTCGACGTGCTGGGCACGCTTGCAATACGCGCGCGCGAACTCGATTTCTGCCGGCCGGAACTGACGGCCACACCCGGCATCGTGATCCGCGGCGGCCGGCATCCGGTGGTCGAGCGGATGGTCGACGCCTACATTCCCAACGACGTCACGCTGCGCGCCGACCGGCGGCTGCTGCTGGTCACCGGACCCAACATGGGCGGCAAGTCGACCTACATGCGGCAAACCGCCGTCGTGGCGCTGCTGGCATGCTGCGGGATGTATGTGCCTGCGCAAAGTGCGCAGATCGGGCCGCTGGACGCCATCTTCACGCGCATCGGCGCGGCCGACGATCTGGCGGGCGGGCGGTCCACGTTCATGGTGGAGATGACGGAGGCCGCGTACATCCTCAATCGCGCGACACCGCAAAGCCTGGTGCTGGTCGACGAAATCGGCCGCGGCACGTCGACCTACGACGGCCTTGCGCTGGCCTGGGCGATCGCGCATCGGCTGGCCGAGCGCAATCGCTGCCTGGCGCTATTCGCCACGCACTATTTCGAATTGACCGCGCTCGCCTCCGAAATGGAAGGCTGCGCCAACGTGCATTTCGACGCCGCGGAACATCGCAACGGCATCGTGTTCCTGCATGCGGTGGAAGAAGGGCCTGCCAGCCGCAGCTACGGCCTGCAGGTGGCCCAGCTGGCGGGCGTGCCGCCGGACACGGTCCGCCAGGCGCGCAACTACCTGGCGCGGCTCGAGCAGCATGCGGCGCGCGACGACGGGCAGGGCGATTTGTTCAGCGCTGTCTTGCCGGCGGATGTCGCGGCCAGCACCGACCCGCAGGCAGCGGCCGTACTGGACCGGCTGCGCGCGCTGGACCCCGATGCGCTATCGCCGCGCGAAGCGCTCGACGCCCTCTATGCGTTGCAGCGCCTTGCGGCGGAGTAGTGGACTGTAACGTCCGATTCGAGACTGAGCAAAGCGCTCTGGCCTTGCGATCCGTGTCGAGTGCAAGGCGCTGAAGTGAAGCAAGGGCCACTCCCCTTGCGAGCTTCGGCAACGCCGCAATCGGCGCGGATCGCACGCCAGACAGTCTCGAATTGGGCGTTGCAGTCCACTAGTGCCGCGTCAGTGATGGTGATGGCCGCCGGCGCCGTGTGCGTGGCCGTGCGCGACCTCGTCCTTGGTGGCAGCGCGGACTTCGAGCACCGTGCCATCGAAGCGCAACCGTTGACCCGCGAGTTCGTGGTTGCCATCGAGCACGGCCTGACCGTCAGCAATGCCGGTGACGCGCCAGACCACCTCGTGGCCGTCCTGCTCCGCGACCAGATAGCCACCCACGGTGATGTCGGGCGGCAGTTCGGTGACCTGTTCCATCCGGATCAGCTTGGGGTCGTATTCGCCGAAGGCGTCCTCGGGCTCCAGCGTGACCGAAATCGAGTCACCGGTCTTTTTTGCGTTGAGGGCTTCCTCGATTTTGGGGAAGATGCCGGAATGGCCGCCGTGCAGATAGGTCAGCGGTTCCGGGGCCTCCTCGATCAGCTGGTTGCTGGCATCGAAAAGCTTGAAGGTCAGGGTGACGACGGAGTTGGCAATGATGTTCATCGAGGGCTCGGGCTGGAGGGAACGCCGCCGTCATGGCAGCGCGGGCAAACGGGCGCATTGTACGCGTCCTGCGGCCCGGCGCGGGGCACGGCGGTGGTAGGCTTGCCGTGATGCCCCGCCCGCCCTCCCCGCGGCTGCCCTTGCTGGGCGGCCATACCCCTGCCACCTTCCTGCGGCGTTTCTGGCAAAAGGATGCGTTGCTCGTGCGCGGCGCCGTGCCGGACTTCAACGGCCTGCACTCCCGGGCGCAGCTGTTTGCGCTGGCGGCGCGCGACGACGTCGAGTCCCGGCTGCTGGTGCGCAGTGGCCGCGCGTGGTCCCTCGAACATGGCCCGTTCTCCGCGCGGGTCCTGCGCACGCTGCCGGCCACCGATTGGACGCTGCTGGTGCAGGGCGCCAACCTGGAGAGCGATGCCGCCGACGCGTTGCTGCGCCGGTTCAGTTTCCTGCCGTTTGCGCGGCTGGACGACCTGATGGTCAGCTATGCCGCGCCGGGCGGCGGCGTTGGTCCTCATTTCGACTCCTACGACGTGTTCCTGCTGCAGGGCTTCGGGCGGCGTCGCTGGCGCTATGGGCGGCAACAGGACCTGGCGTTGCGGCCCGGGCTGCCGGTCAAGATCCTGCGCCGCTTCATGCCCGAACACGATGCCATCCTGGCCCCGGGCGACATGCTGTACCTGCCGCCCGCCTATGCCCATGACGGGATTGCGGTGGACGCCTGCACCACCTACTCGATCGGCTTTCGTGCCGCGTCGCACCAGGAATTGGCCGAGGCGTTTTTCGACTGGATCCGCGACCATGTCGAGATCCCCGGACGCTACCAGGACCCCGATGCCCGACCTACCGGCGAACCCGCGCGTATCGATGCCGGCATGGTGAAGAAGGCTGCCGCGGCACTTGATCGCGCGCGCTGGACGCGCGGGACCGTGGCCCGTTTCCTGGGCACGATGCTGTCGGAGCCGAAGGGGCACGTGGTGTTCGCGCCGCCGGCGGCGCCGCTGTCACGCGTCCGTTTCGACGCAGCGCTGTGCAAGCACGGCGTGCGTCTTGATCGCCGTACCCAGTGGCTCTACGACGACGAGGCGATCTATCTCAACGGCAATCCGCATGCGTGGCCCGGCGGCGATCGGGACGTGCTGATGCAGCTTGCCAATCTGCGTGCGTTGACGGCTACGCAATCCGCGAAGTTGCCCGTCGGCGCGCGCGCCTTTCTCCACCAGGCCCATTGCGATGGATACGTCCACACCTGCTGAACCTTCGTTGCCCCAGGAACCGCGCGAGGTGATCGTCGACACGGTCGCCGCGCAGACGGCCGCCATCGACGAATTGATCGGGCTGGCCAAGCTGCGGCTGCAGGTCTTCGATATCGATCTGTCCCAGTGCGGCTGGAACACAGTGTCGCGGGCCGACAACCTGCGCGCCTTCCTGCGCCGCTTTACCGGCGCGCGCATCGATCTGATCCTGCACGACCCGCGGTATCTCGAGGGTTCATGCCCGCGGCTGCAGCGGCTGCTGCAGGACCATGCGCACGCGATCACGGTCTACAAGACGGGGCCGGAAGCCCGCCATGCGATGGACCCGCTGCTGATCGCCGATGGCAAGCACTTCCTCCATCGCTTTCACATCGACCAGCCACGCGCGTCCTTTGCGATCGAGCAGCCGGCGATGGCCCGTCCGCTGGTCGGGCGCTTCGAACAGATCTGGGCCACCGGCGAACCGGGTCTCTCCGCTACCGTGCTTGGCCTGTAGGTATTTCCCGTAGGCGAGGCTTCAGCCTCGCGGAGTCATCGTCACGCCGGACCAGCGAGGCTGAAGCCTCGCCTACATCATCGCGTGCAGGATCGCGTACACGGATCGCGGATCACAACGGCACGCCTATCCGCGTACCCACCTCGCGGTAGTGCTCGATCACGTCGCCCAGGTCGCGGCGGAAGCGGTCCTTGTCGAGTTTCTCGCCGGTGCGCGCATCCCACAGCCGGCAGCCGTCGGGCGTGAACTCGTCACCCAGCACCAGCGGTCCGTTCGGATCATCGGTGGGATGGCCGAATTCGAGCTTGTAGTCGACGAGGTCGATGCCGGCGTTGGCAAAGAGTGGCTTCAAGACCGCGTTGACGGCATGCGTCAGCGCGCGCATCTCGGCGATTTCGCCGGCAGTGGCCCAACCCAGCACGCGAATGTGGTCGTCGTTGCACAACGGGTCGTGCAACGCATCGCTCTTCAGGAAGAACTCGAAGATCGGCTCGGCCAGCTTCGTGCCTTCCTCGATGCCGAAGCGCTTGGCCATCGAGCCCGCGCAGACGTTGCGCACGACGCACTCGACCGGCACCATCTTCATTGCTTTCACCAGCGACTCGCGGTCGTTGATCATGCTGACGAAATGGGTGCGGACGCCGGCCTTGGCCAGCAGTTCCATCACGTGCGCGTTGATCCGGTTATTGGTCTCGCCCTTGCGCGCAAGCTGCGCGACCTTGACGCCGTCGAAGGCCGACACATCGTCGCGATAGTGCATGACGAGGCGATGCGAGTCATCGGTTGCATAGACCGTTTTGGCCTTGCCGCGGTAGAGCTCGTTGCGCTTTTCCATGCGTGCGAATCCTTCGTGGTATCAGTTGAGTGCGCGCCAGTCGAAGCCTTCGGCCTGGTCGGCGATACCGATCCAGTCCTCAGCGCACGACAGCGCGGCCGCCAGTGCGGCGCGCGCCAGCTCAGGCGTGTTGTTCTGCTGCGAAAGGTGCGCGGCCACGATGTGCTGCAACCGGCTGGTGTCGAGCGCGGACAGCAGTGCCCCCGCGGCCTCGTTGTGCAGGTGGCCGAAGCGACCGGAGATCCGTGCCTTCAGGGACTGCGGATACGTGCTGGCCGCCAGCATCGCGAGGTCGTGGTTGCATTCGAGGACCAGCGCATCGCAGCCGGTGAGACTCTGCTCGACGCAGGCGGTGGACATGCCGAGATCGGTGAGCACGCCCAGCCGGTGGGCGCCGTCGGTGACGACGAACTGCACGGGCTCGCGCGCATCGTGGGGGACGGGAAACGGCCGCACCTCGAGGTCGCCGACCACGAAGACGTCATGACTGTCGAAGCCATACACCCGCTCGATGCCATCGAAGCGCGTGCTGGCCACGCTGCGGGTGCCGAAGGTCATCCAGACCGGAACGCCATGGCGCGCAGCAAACGCCGGCACGCCGCCGATGTGATCCGAGTGCTCGTGGGTGACCAGGATGGCGGACAGCGACTCCGGCGCGACCCCGATGCGCTGCAGGCGTGCCGCAGCATCGCGCACACCGAAGCCGCAATCGATCATGAGGCGGGTGGACCCTGACTCGACGACGAGGCCATTGCCCTCGCTGCCGCTGCCGATGGAAGCGAAGCGCACTGCGCCGTCCGCGCTACTTCAGCTGGTCCTTGAGCAGGCCAAGGATTTTCTCGCTGTTCGGACTGCGATCGGGTGCCCCGCCGGGATCCTGCACCGAGACGACGCTGGCCTGCTGGGCGGACTCGGCCACCACGATCTGGTATTGGTCGGGCTTGTCCTTCTCGTCGGCCTTCCAGAACTGCAGTTTCTCCAGCCAACCCTCGTTGTTCTTCTTGGCGGCAATGCTGTCCGGATCGCCGTAGCGGACGAAGTAGACCCCACGCGAGCGGTCGCGGTCGACCACGGTGAAGCCGATCCGGTCGAGCGCCAGCCCCACGCGACGCCAGGCGCGATCGAACTGATCGTCCACGGTCAGCTTGAAGGAGCCATCCGGGTTTTTGACCACGCGCGCCTTGTCGGGCGCAAGCGCGGCCTGCACCACGGCCGCGCGCGCCGCGGGCTCGGGCGTACCGAACTTCATCATCATCCGGGTGAGCATCTCGGCCTCGAGCGCCGGGTTGGGCGGCGTGACCGCCCACGCAAACGCGGCCGGGGAGGAATTGTCGATCTTGGCGGTGGGGACCTGCTCCATGCCGCGGTGCGCGACAAAGATCTCGACCGTGCCGGGCTCCGTGCCCCGCTCGATACGGGTGCGGAACTTGTCCTGCTTGTAGGTCGTGTAAAAAATGTCGAGATACTTGCCGATCGTGCGGCGGAAAGCATCGCCCGGGATCTCCGCGCGATTTTCCGCGAAGTCCGTTTCCATCATGCCGACGTTGGGCTGCTCGACCGCGAGGACGAAGCCCGACTCCTGCCAGAACTCGCGTGCCGTGTTCCACGCCTGCTCCGGTGTGGCCTTGACGACCAGCCAGCGCTCGCTTCCCGCACGGACGAGCTTGGCATCCGGAACAGTGGGCAGGAACTCGGAGCGCGTGCCTCGATTGGCCGTGGCGGCGGCCTGTCCGGCTGCCGTGTTGACCTGGTAGCGGTCGTCGTAACGCGGCGTGGTGAGATCGGGCGGCAGCTCGAGCGCGGGGCCGGTCGAGGCCGACTTGTAGTCGATGCGCTTCGACGGTGCGACGCCGGTCAGGGATTCGCAGCCGGCCAGCAACCAGGGCGTGAGGGCAAGGACGACCAGCGGGGCGACGCGGCGAATGGCGGCTAAATTGATCATGGGGAGGTTACCTCGATGCTACGCGAGACAGCCGGCGTCGCGGAGCGCGGCGCGAACCGTGTCGTGGAATTGCGAAGAGAGTGGTTGCAGCGGCAACCGCAGTTCATTCCGGATCAGTCCCATCTCGCTCAGCGACCACTTGGTGGGAATGGGATTGGGTTCGACGAACAGTCTGCGATGCAACGCCAGCAGGCGGTTGTTGCACGCGCGGGCGGTGGCGACATCGCCCTGCTGCGCGGCGGCGCACATCTGCGCCATCAGCTTCGGGGCAACGTTGGCGGTGACCGAGATCACGCCGTGCGCGCCCATCAGCAACAGCGGCAACCCGGTAAGGTCGTCGCCGCTGTAGACGGCAAATTCCTTCCGCCCGGCATCGGCCAGCGCCTTGAGCAACTCGCTGCCACGCCCGACGTCGGCAGTGGCGTCCTTGATGCCGACGATGTTGCGCAGCGCCGCCAGTCGCAGCGTGGTGTCGTTGGCAAGATCCGCCACCGTGCGACCTGGCACGTTGTACACGATCATCGGCAGGTCGACCGTTTCGGCGATGGTGCGAAAGTGCGCGTACAGGCCGTCCTGCGTGGGCTTGTTGTAGTAAGGCACCACCGACAGGTGATAGTCCGCGCCCGCCGCCTTGGAAAATTGCGCCAGCTTGACGGCCTCGGCCGTCGCATTACCCCCCGTGCCGGCTACGACCGGAATGCGCCCGGCGGTGTGCTTCACCGCCGTCTCGATCAGCAGGCAATGCTCGTCGAAGTCGACCGTGGGGGATTCGCCGGTCGTGCCGACGATGACGATCCCCGCCGTGCCACTGGCGACATGAAAGTCGATGAGTTCGCGAAGCGCCGGAAGGTCGAGCGCGCCGCCCGGCTGCATCGGGGTCGCGATCGCGACCAGGCTTCCGATCAACATGGGGTCAGACAAGGAAAAAGAAGCATTTTACTCCATCGGCCACCGCCGGTCCGGGTGGCGGCACCGGGGTTCGACCGCGGGGGCGGGACGGCGTTCCGTCACGCCGGCGGCGGAGGCAGGACCGGCGGCCACGGATAGGCCGGCCCTACGGCCGCAAGGCGCTCGAGTACCGCCATGCGGCCGCCGTCATCGACGCGCCCCTGTTCGAAGGCAACCACGGTCAGCGGGGTAGGCGCTGCGCTTGCCAGCACCAGCAACTCACCTTCGCGCAACAGGAAATCCGGGTTGGCAGGCCGGCCGTAACGCTCGTTGCCGAGGGCAAAGGTCTCGTAGAGCAACACCCCGTCCGGCGCCAGCGCGGCGCGCAGGTGCGGGAACAGCGGCCGATGCAGGTAGTTGGCCACGATGATCGCGTCGTATGTCTCGCCCGCGAGCGGCCAGGTACCGGTTTCGAGGTCGAGCACCCGCGTTTCGATGCGCGGGTCGATGCCGCAAGCGGCGAGCGCGGCAGCGTCGCGATCAACTGCAAGCACGCGGGCGCCGCGGTCCGCCATCAATCGCGCATGGCGGCCGGTGCCCGCCGCCAGATCGAGCACCCGCGCATCGGCCGGAACAAGCGCCGCGTAGCGGGTGATGAAAGCGGAAGCAGCGGTGGGGGCGTGCAGCATGGAAGGACCTTAGCGACGTTACGTGCGGGATGCGGCGCGCGCAGAGGATTTGCCCGCAATGGCCGTGGGCGCGGCGCGCGCCTCGTCCCGCAGCCATGCCACAAACGCTACGGCCTCCGCGCGCTGCGTCGCATGCGGCGCGGCGATTGCGAAATAGCTGCGGGGCGAGTCGTAGCGCTTGGCAAAGGGCGCGATCAGGCTTCGGTCCTGAAGAAACCGTGCGATCAGCGGGATGCGACCCAGTGCCACGCCCTCGCCCGCGATGGCAGCCTGGATCACCTGATCGTAGAGCGAGAAATGCATCGCGCCTGCGGGCCGCAACTCGGCCTGCCCATTGGCCGTGAGCCATGCGGGCCAGTTGAGCCAGGGCATGAGGCCGGTGGGATCGTCGAGATGCAGCAGTACGTGGTGCGCAAGATCCGCGGGACGCGCCAGCGGCGCGCTGCGACGCAGGAGCTTGGGACTGGCGACCGGCATCAGCCGCTCGCCGAAGAGCCGCACTGCGGCGTCGGGCGCGCGGGCGTCCGCCAGGTAGCGGACCGCGACGTCGACTTCGCCCCGCGCCAGGTCCGCGATGCGATCGTCGGCCGCGACGTAGACCTCGAGATGCGGATGGCGCGCCCGGAACGTGGATAGCCGCGGAATGAGCCACAGCGACGCAAAGGACACGGTGGTGGACACCTTGAGACCGGCCGGCCGATGCCGCGCGCGCAACGCTTCCACGGCCACTGCGAGATTGCGCAACTCCGCCGTGACCTCGCCATGGAAAATACGGCCGGCCACGGTAAGCGCCAGCGCCCGGTGCCGCCGTTCGAACAGCGTGACGCCCAGTGCATCTTCGATGGCCCTGATCTGCCGCGACAGCGCGGACTGGGTCAGGAACAGTTCCTCGGCCGCCAGCGTGAACGACAGGCGGCGTCCCGCCGCCTCGAAACCGCGGAGAAAGTCGAGCGACGGGAGCAGGCGCAGCGTCTTTTGCATGATCTGTACGCATGCAATGCATGCGGATTCACCGTTTGAGGGCCATCACCATGGAGCGGATTATTGCTAAACCCCTGACGCCGGCCACCACGAAGCCGGACAGAACCCTTCGCGGACCAAAGTATGCGTCAGGTGCATGTCAATCGACAAGGAAAATACCCATGGCCTGCCACCCGACCGATTCCAGCATCGACCTGGCCGCCGCCAGGCACCTGACCCTCGACAACGCCCGGGGCACCCTCGTTCGGGTCACCCGCGGCACCGTATGGATCACCCAGGAACACAGCTTCGCCGACATCATCCTGCACGCCGGCGACGCGTGGATGGTGGAAAAAAATGGCCGCACCGTCATCCAGGCGCACGACGATGCCCGCCTTTGCCTGCCGCCGCCTCGCCCTTCCTGGTGGCGCGCGCTGCAGCGGCAGGCCGTGCAACGCCGTCGCGCCGCGCACGCGTTCATGCGCCGCGCCGCGCGCGAGTGGGCAAGCCTTTCTCCGAAGCGCGCGCTGCCCCATTACTAGCGGCCTGTAACCGAGCAGACGGCAGTGTCCGGCCTGTGCGGTCACCGGCCACCAGGCGAGTCAATCCATCGCGCAGTGCGGTCGGGATTCGATGGCCAGCCCGCCGGCTGCCAGGCGCAGGTCGTACGCGACGGCTCGATGCGCCGCCCCGCTTCCTGCTGCATGGCATCCCAGCCCGCATCCATGAAAGCGACCGCATTCGAGCGGGGCAGCCGAATCGACAACGACCGCCGCTTGGCTATACTCGCAGCCTCCATGGCCTCACCCGCAACAATCACCTCCATCGAGCCGATTGTCGTCGCATTGCCGCGCGACACGCCGTACCTCGGGCCGCTTGGTCCCGGCGAGGAGGTCAACGAACGCGGCTACTTCGTTCGTCGCGGCAATCGCACCATCTACCCCACCATCGACCGCTCCGTCCTGGTGAAGGTCATCGCGGCGGACGGCACCGTCGGCTGGGGCGAGACCTACGGCATCATCGCGCCCGAAGCCGTCGTTGCCCTGTTGCGTGACGTGATGATTCCCATCGTGCTGCGGCGCTCCTTTGATGATCCACCTGCCATCTATGCCGAGCTCTATGACCTGATGCGGGTGCGTGGCGGCTCCGGCGGATTCTATGGCGATGCCCTGGCCGCCATCGACATCGCGCTGTGGGACGTGAAGGCGCGACGCGACGGCGTGTCGCTGGCACAGGCGCTGGGTGGCGCGCGCACCCAGCGCATCCCTGCCTACGTCTCGGGCCTGCCCAAGGCCACGCTGGTCGAACGCGTCGCGATGGCACAGGAGTGGCGTGCCCGCGGATTTCGCGGCATCAAGTATGCGGCGGTGGTGTCGCGCGAAGGCGTGGCCGCGGAGATGCACGCTTTGCGCGCGGGCCTGGGTGCTGATGCCGACCTGATGGTGGACCTGCATTGGCAGTACTCGGCGGCGGATGCGCTGGTACTCGCGCGCGAAATGGCCGGAGCCAAGCCGCACTTCATCGAGGCGCCATGCGCGCCGGAAGACGTTGCCGGTCTCGCCCGCGTGGCCGCCGAATCCGGGTTGCCCGTTGCGGCCGGCGAGGAGTGGCGCAACGAATTCGAGGCCGCGCTGCGCCTGGATCACGCGCGGCTGGCCTACGTGCAGCCGGAGATGGCGCACACTGGTGTATCGCAGTTCTGCGCCATCGCGCGCCGCGCCGAAGCAGGCGGCGCGGGCGTGATCCCGCACGCCACGATCGGCGTCGGCATCTTTCTCGCAGCCAGCCTGCACGCAGCGGCCACGCTGCAGAACTGCCCGTATCATGAGTACCAGCACTCGGTGTTCGACCGCAATCTGCAGTTCGTCGATACCACGATGGGCTGCGCGGACGGCTACTACAGTGTCCCGGCGGGACCCGGCCATGGCGTGACGCCGCGACCGTCATTGTGGAACCACATCGTGCCGATGTAGTGGCCTGTCGAGGTCGCGTTGCTTGCCATCCTGCTCGTCACCTTTCCATTCTTCGCGCTGGTCCTGTGCGGCTACGTCGCCACCCGCCGCGGATTCCTGCCGTTGGCCGCGATTCCAGGGCTCAACACCTTCGTGCTGTACTTTGCGCTGCCGTGCCTGCTGTTTCGCTTCGGCGCATCCACGCCGGTGGCCCAACTTCTGAACCCCGGCGTGGCCATGGTCTATTGGGTTTGCGCCGTGGTCATGGTCGCGTTCACGATTGCGGTGACGCGTCATGGACGCATCGGCTGGAACGACGCCGCATTCGGGGCGCTGGTGGCCGCATTCCCCAACACTGGCTACATGGGCGTGCCTCTTTTGGTGGCGCTGCTGGGCGCAGCGGCCGCCGGACCGGCGATCGTCACCATACTGGTCGACCTGCTCTTCACCAGTTCACTGTGTGTCGCATTGTCCCGGCTTGCCGGCGCGGATACCCACGGCGTCAGCGTGGCGGCCCGCCATGCGCTCAAGGGAGTCGCTGCCAACCCGATGCCATGGTCCATCCTGCTGGGGGCGCTGGCATCGGCGACCGGCTTCGTGTTGTGGCAGCCCCTCGGCCAGACGGTCGGCCTGCTGGCCGACTCGGCGTCCCCGGTTGCGTTGTTCACGATCGGCGCAGTGCTGGCGCGTTCGCAGGTGCAAAGCCGCGACCCGACCCCGCTGGTCGACTATGTGCCGGTCGCGTTGATCAAGCTGATCGTGCATCCATTGCTGGTGCTGGCGATCGGCGTGGCGGCCATCGACCTTGGCGTGCCGCTCGACCGCTTTGCGCTGACGGTGATCGTACTGGTGGCCGCGCTGCCATCGGCCAGCAATGTGGCGATGCTGGCCGAGCGCTTCGACGCCGACAACGGGCGCATCGCACGGATCATTCTCGTATCCACCGCGCTGGCCTTCCTGACGTTTTCGGGCGCGGTGGCGCTGCTGACCTGAAGCATCTACGGACCGCCGACCGCGCGCAGGTCGAGCACGTGATCGTGCCCCAGCCAGAGCGCACAGTCGCGATGATCGCGCAGCTCGTCGCCCGTGTTCGGGTGAATGAATACGTCAAGCGCGCCATGATTCAGTGCAAGCCAACCCACGATGCCGGCGAACTGCGGCGGCGCGAACGCGATCTGATAGCTCCACATCGGATGGGGGCCCACGGGACGTTCGTGAAAGCGGCCAAGTTCCATGCGTCCACCGAGTTCCGCCAGCACGACCTCCCGGAAGGCCCACGCCGCGTCGCGCGAGGTGGCGTCAAAGTAGATGTGCGCGTGCCAGTCGGCGATGCTCGTCACTTCGCGTGCGTCCATGATCCTGTTCCTTGTGCTTGCGGTTGATACGCAGTGGGCGTGGCCACCACCGGCGGGCGACCAGTGTAGCCAGTTGCGCCATGACCCGCCAATGGCGGCGCAGCGCTACGGTTTACCTCTGCAATGTGCTAGCGTTGCCCGATGCGCCTGCCCTTCCCCGACCTGCTCGCCACCAAGAACGGCCGGCTCTGCGCGTTCTTCATGCTCTACGTCACCGAAGGCATTCCGCTCGGCTTCACGGCCGTCGCGATCGCCACGCAGATGCGCCGCCAGGGATTGGGACCCGCGGCCATCGGGGCCTTCGTTGCCTCGCTCTACCTGCCCTGGGCCTTCAAGTGGATAGCCGGCCCCTTCGTCGACACGTTTTCGTCTGACCGGTTCGGTCGCCGGCGCCTGTGGATCCTGCTGACGCAGATCGGCATGATGGGCACGCTGCTGGTGGCGATGCCGCTCGACATCACGGCCCAGCTGGGGCTGCTCACCGCAATCATCCTGCTGCACAACATCTTCGCCGCAACCCAGGATGTGGCAATCGATGCGCTGGCCGTGAGCGTGCTGCCGGAGCACGAACGCGGCGTGGCCAACGGCTTCATGTTCGCCGGCGCCTCCGTCGGCCAGGCCGTCGGGGGCGCGGGCGTGCTGTTTCTGATGGCGGTCGTGCCGTTCGAGACCACCTATCTGTTCGTGGTCGGCGCCATCCTCGCGGTGACGCTCTTCGTCGTGCTGCCGCTGCGGGAGCAGCCCGGCCCCGTGCGCGCG
>JANNKR010000168.1:0-1518 GCA_031396395.1 Betaproteobacteria bacterium | reverse complement strand
TGAAACGCGCGATCGTCTCGAGTTCCGGCGACGACGGCACGCAGCGACTGGTGGCGGAAGCGCCGGACCTGATCATCCCGTCGCTGCGACCCTACCGCAACCGCAGCGAAGTCGGCACGTGGGTGCGCGACGACACGGTCGCCGCATTTCTCGAGGAGCGCCTGCGCAACAGTCGCTACGCCGCCATCGGCGAATTCCATCTCTACGGCGCGGATGCCGACTTGCCGGTGCCCAAGCGCATGGTTGCCCTGGCGAAGCAGTACAAGCTGGTGCTGCACGCGCACTCCGATCCCGATGCCATCGAGCGGCTCTTCAGGCTCGATCCCGATGCGCGCATCCTGTGGGCGCACTCGGGCTTCGACAATCCCGAGCGCGTGCGCGCACTGCTGCGCAAGCACAGGAACCTGTGGTGTGATCTCGCGTTTCGCAGCGACCACGGTCCGTCCGGCAAGGTGACGGCGGAATGGCGTGCCGCGTTCACGGAGTTTCCCGACCGCTTCATGATCGGCACTGACACCTACACGCCGGAGCGCTGGTATTACGTCGTCGAGCACGCAGCATGGTCGCGCGCGTGGCTTGCCGATCTGCCGCCGGCACTGGCTGAGCGCATTGCGTGGCGCAACGGTGAGGCGCTGTTCGCCTCGTGGAAGGCCTCCGCGCAATGAGATTCACCCACGCCGCCATCGTGGGCGGCGCGCTGCTTGCCGGCGGCGCCCACGCCGCGGCGCCCTGTGGTTCCACGCTGCCCGGTGACAAGCGCCTGCTGGAGAATGCGCGCTACCAGATTTCCTACCGGACCGAGCCGCAGACCGTGCCCGTCGGCACGCATTTCGTCGTCGACTTTGCCGTGTGCCCGCGCGGCAAGGCTGCAATTCCCACGGCGGTTCGCGTCGACGCCAATATGCCCGATCATCGGCACGGCATGAACTACCGCCCGCAGGTCACGACGATCAGTCCGGGCGTGTATCGCGCCGAGGGCCTGCTGTTCCACATGCCTGGCCGGTGGGACCTGACGTTCGATATCGTCGCCGGCAACACCACGCAGCGCCTGGCGAGTACGTTGCGCATCGAGTGAAAGCGGCAGGCTATCCGGCGGCCCGTGCACTGTCGGTCCTGGCCGCTGGCGCGGGGCTGGCGATCATTGCCGCCGCGTTCGCGCAGGCGCCAGTGCCCCGGGCTTCACCCAACGCAGCGTCTGCGGCGGCAGCAGCTTTTGCATCGTCACCGGGACCGCCCGCGGAACTCACGGCCGAGCAGATCCGGGCCGTCGTGGCGTTGGGGCCGTGGCCGATGGCGCGCAAGCGTGATCCGTCCAATCGCGTTTCCGGCATCGCTGATGCGATTGCTTTCGGCGGCGCGTTGTTCGCCGATCCGCGGCTGTCGCGCAGCGGCACGCTCGCCTGCTCCTCCTGTCACCAACCCGATCGCGCGTTCATCGATGGCTTGCCGCGTGGCCGTGGCGCCGTCGAGGTCGACCGCAACACGACGACGCTCTTCAACGTGGGGGGCCAGCGGTGG
>JANNKR010000165.1:0-19449 GCA_031396395.1 Betaproteobacteria bacterium | reverse complement strand
AACTCCACGCAGAAGGCCGGACATTACCTGTCGTCGGCAACGATCGCCGATCACAAGCTGGGGGCGGAGGCCACGCGGCGGGCGCTCGCGGGCGAGAACGCCTACCTCTCGAGCTTCCTTGGCATCACGGTGATCTTCACGCTTGCCCATGGCGTGTTCGTGCTGCTGCTGGTCTTCCTGTTCCGCGTGGCGGGCCCGGTGACCTGGGCCGACGCGCGCACCGCGCTGGTGTATGCGATCTGCGTGCAGAGCCTCTTCCTGATGTGGGACCTGCGAACGCTGCGGTCCTGGACCTTTGCCGAGCTTGGGCGCAGTGTCGGTACGGTCACGCTGCGCGTGCTGGTCACGCAACTCGGCCTGATCTTCGGCCTGCCGGTGTTGAGCATCACCGGGTCGCCGTGGGGGCTGGTGGGCACGTTCATCGCATTCCGTGCGTGCAGCGATGCCGGCCTTGAGTGGATGACGGCGTTCACCAAGCGCCGCGACCTGCCGCCGGGCCTTGCGCGCGTGCTTGCACGCACCAGCAAGCAGTCGCCGGAGACGCTCCAAGCGGAGTTCGACGCGCTGAAGGCGAGCGGCGCGGAGGTGGACGCGTTGGTGGAACTGCCGATCGACGACGCGCGGCGCTCGCCGTCCACGCCCCGGCCGCAATGACGGTGCCGCGCGGCTCGCGGTGGGACGTCCGCTAGACAGCGATCCCCGGATTGGCTTCCATGCCGACAATGACCGGCAGGTTCAATTTGCGCGGCGGAATCGTTTTCTGCGCGCGCAGGTAGCGCGCCACTAGATCCCAGATCGGCTCGCCGCCGGCGGCGCGCGCCTCCTCCGACACCGGCGCCCAGCCGGCCACCTTGTAGGTTTTGTCGGCATCGAGTGGCTGGCCGTTCAATTCCATGCGCGTGATGCGCGAACCCATCACGGCCTTGGGATCGATCGCGTATTTCATGCCGCCCACGCGCACCATGTCGCCGCCCTGCTGGTAGTACGGATCGGGATTGAACAGGTTGTCGGCGACGTCTTCGAGGATGGCCTTGATCGTGGCGCCCGAAAGATCGTTGCGCGTGACGAACGGATAGGTGATGGCGGTCTGGTCCATCAGATGCTCCATCCGGATCGCGTGCCCGGGCAGCAGCGTGGTGCCCCAGCGGAAGCCCGGCGAGAACGCGATCTGCGCCTCCTTCTCCGCCAGCAATGCTTCCAGGATCAGTTGATCCGACGTGCCGTTGAAATTGCCGCGCCGGTAGAGCAGGCCTTCGGTCGTGGCCAGTTTCTCACCGAGCCTGGCTTCATAGGGCGCGCGCACGCGCTTGATCAACGCAGCCATGGCTGCGTCCGGCGGCAACAGTGCGCTGAACACCGGCAGCAGGCGATAGCGGAAATCCGCAACCTTGCCGCCCTTCACGTCGAGATCGAGCACCGCCAGGAACTTGCCGTTGCTGCCGGCGTTGGTGACGATGGTCTTGCCGCCGCGGTTGGTCACCACGGTGGGCTGCGGCACGCCGTCGTGCGTATGTCCGCCCAGGATGGCATCGATGCCGGTCACGCGCGACGCCATCTTGAGATCGACATCCATGCCATTGTGCGACAGCAGCACCACGGCCTGCGCGCCTGCGGCGCGCGCCTCGTCGACGACCTTCTGCATCGTTTCTTCCTGGATGCCGAAGGTCCACTCCTGCACGAAATAGCGCGGGTTGGCGATGGGGGTGTACGGAAAAGCCTGGCCGACAATGGCGACCGCAACGCCATTGATCGTGCGCATCGTGTAGGGCTTGAACACCGGGTCGCCGAAGTCGGCGGTCTTGATGTTCTGCGCCAGGAATTCGACCTTGCCGGCGAAATCCTTCTCGACTACTTCCTTGACGCGCTCGGCGCCGAGCGTGAACTCCCAGTGCCCGGTCATGATGTCCACGCCCAGCAGCTTCTGCGCGTCGATCATGTCCTGCCCGCGCGTCCACAGCGCGGTCGCCGAGCCCTGCCATGTGTCGCCGCCGTCCAGCAGCAGCGCGTGCGGGCGCGTGGCCTTGAGCTGCTTGACCAGCGTGGCCAGATGCGCGAAACCGCCCATCGTGCCGAAGGCGCGCGCGGCGCGCGTGTAGTCGAGGTAGGTGAAGGCATGCGCCTCGCGCGAATTGGGCGCGATGCGGAAGTGCTTGAGCAGCGCCTCGCCGACGATGTGCGGCGGCTGGCCCCACGCCGCGCCCACGCCGAGATTGACATTGGGTTCGCGAAAAAAGATGGGCTTCAGCTGCGCATGGCAATCGGTGAAATGCAGCAGGCTGACGTTGCCGAAGGGCGTGACGTTGGCGTAGAACGACGCGTCACCGCGTCGCTGGGCCGCGGCGACATCCGCCACCGGCAATCCCGCGGCGGCGGCCGCGGCAATACCCTGCAGAAATTCGCGACGGTTCATGCCCGGACCTGTTCCACGGCTACTTGTTGACCGGCGAGTTCGGGTCCATCAGCAACGCCGTGACATCCTTGACCTGTTGCTCGGACAGGATATTGCTGTGGCCGAAGCGCGGCATATTGGAACAGGCGCTGTAGGCATCCGCATTCCAGATCTTGCCGTAGGCGTACTTCTGGATGTCGGGCCCGTAGCCGCGCACCTTGGCGAACTGGTACAGCGACGGGCCGATGGTGCCGTAGGAAACTTCCTGCGGCGCGACTTGGTGGCAGGCATAGCAGTTGCCACCCACCGGACCGGCGGGATCATCGGAGAACTGCTTGCCGCGGCCTTCCTGCGCGATCTTCTCGCCGTTCTGCCAGTTGCCCAGGTACTTGCCGTCGGCGGGCCACTTGATCGACTCGAAATTGACCTTCTCGATGCGATCGGTGACGTCCTTGCCCGGCACCTTGCCGGCATAGGTGGTGCAGGCCTTTTGCGTCTCGTCCTGGTCAAGGCGGTCGAGACCCGCCTGCCCGCGCGCTGCGAACGAGGCCTTGAGCATGGCCGTCGCCCTGGCGTTGATCTCGGCGTCGGAGGGCGGGCTGGCGCAGCCGGACAACAACATTGCCGTTCCGGCGGCCAGGGTTACTACGGAGATGATTGTCTTCATGGCGGCCTCGTCAGCGCTTGATGGCCGGGGCGTCGAAAGCGGCGCCGTTGGCATTGCGGGCAAGGAACATCGTCAGCGCGATGGACCCGTCCGACGTGAATTCGAGCGCCGGAAAACGTTGCTGCCGGAAGCAGTCGAAGAGCCGCCATTGGAACGTGCGCAACTCGCCCTGCGACACGCGATAGGCCGGCCACGTCGTGTAGGCCAATTGCGCACCGGCCTTCTCGGTGAGATTGGGCAGGTCCTGCAGGCGGATGCGCTTGCCGCTCTCGGCGTGACACGTGGCACACGAAAAATCATGCGAGCCGCCGCGGAAGAAGAACATCCTCTCACCGATCCGGTAAGCCTCCTGCTCCTTCGGGTGCGATGCCGCCACGTTCATCTTGACGCCACGCGACTCCGAGGTGACGTAAGCCACCAGCGCCTCGATGTCGGACTTGCTCTCGTTGCCGTTGCCGAACGGCCCCTTCTTCGCATCGGCCAGCGTATAGCCCTGCTGCGTGACCATGCAATGCACGAGGCGCGTTTCGAGATCCATCACGCGATCGGCATCCGGAAAATAGCGCGGCAGTTGGGCGTAGGCGCCTTTCACCACGCCTGGCCCAAGCCCGAGGTCGCACTTCTCGAAGGTGACCTTCTTCGGCCCGCGCGCGGTCTTCCACAGGCCCTCGCCGCGCGCTTCCCACAGTTCCGCCGGATTGCCGTCCTGCAGCGCCGCGCGATACTTCGCGATGCCTTCCACGGTTGCATCCTGCGCCAGGGCCACGCCGGCCAGGACCAGCGCTGCGGTTGCCGCCAAGACGACGCGCCGGGTCATGCAATCAACGCTTCGTCGGTGCGCTTGTCGCCGCGATTGTCGACCCAGGTGATCTGGATCTTGTCGCCCTTGGCGCCACCCTTGAACTTGAACGACAGGAACGGGTTCTTGGAGACCGCCGGCCCCCATTGCGCCGTCAGCACGTTCTTGCCGTTGTGGGTTGCGGTCACGTTCTGGATGAACCAGGCGGGAATGGTCTTGCCCGCCGCATCCTTGCGCTGGCCGGTTTCCATTTCGTGGCTCATGAGCACCCGGACTTCGGTGGAATCACCGGTCACGTTGGCGCGAATTCGCATCGGATCTGCCATGTCTTTTCTCCTGTTAGAACGGGGGGGCGATCAGCCGCCGCAGCCGCCCAGCGTGACCTTGATTTCCTTGGACGCGACGTAGAACTTGCCGTCGGCCTTGACCAGCGCGTAGACATTGGAACTCTGGCCCATCTTCATGCGCGTGGAGATCGCAGGTTCGGTGCCTGCGGGAAGCTCGAACATCGCGACCAGCATGTTCGGATTCTTTTCGACCAGGATCGCGATCGCCTCGGTCTTGGGAATCGCGCTGGCGATGGCGATGGGCACCACGGCGCCGTTTTCAGCGATGTCGGGCGTCTGCACGAACGTGATGTCCTTGCTTTGCGCCGGTGCGCTGCCGCCCAGCGCCTTCATCGTCTCGTCCATCGTCTTGGTGTCGAAGGCGGCCTTGTTCCAGACCGCCTGCGCCATCGCTTCGCCGGGTGCGAGCCAACCCGCGGCGGCGAGCAGCGTCAGCATCGAAATGCCGCCGCCCTTCTTCAATGCGTCTCTGCGTTGCATGTCCATCGTGAACTCTCCTGTTGAGACCAACCCTGCATTTTAGCCCGGGCCATGGGGATTGCGCCGGCCGTACGGCTATTTGGATATCACTGTTTGGAACCCGCCAGGACCCATTGGATCAGCGCGCGCGCGTCGGCGTCCTTCAATGTGGCTTGCGGCGGCATCGGGATGCTGCCCCAGACCCCCGCCCCGCCGGCCTTGACCTTGGCCAGCAAGCGCGCCTCGGCGCCACCCTCGCCCGCGTACCTGGCAGCGATCTCGCGCCAGCCCGGCCCGATCTTGCGGCTGGCGACGTCATGGCAGGTATTGCAGGCATTGGCCTGCGCCAGTTCGGCCCCGGACCGGGGCGCGGCGGCCACCTTTGGCCCGGCGACGCGTGCCGACACCCCGACCCCCGGCGCCTGCTCCGCGAGATTGCCATGCTGGTCGCGGGCGTACTCGGGCATCTCGGACGAAAGCTTGACGCTGGTCGCGCAATTGTTCATGCACGCCGTGTTGCGCGTATCGGGCTTGCCGTCGCGCGTCATGAAGCCGTGCGCCGTCGTGAAGCCGTTGCGATTGGGCATCTTCACGCCGGGCAGCGTGGACTGGTCGAGCGATGCATCGGCGGGCAGGATGTCGTTGAGGTTCAGCACATACGCCGTCAATGCGTAGACCTCGTCGGGCGTCAGCGTCTGCGGCGCATTGAACGGCATCGCGCGGTTGATGTAGTCCCACAGCGTGGTGGCGTAGTTGAGTTTGCTGCCGGTGGTGCGCACCGGCTGGTCGGTGGAGAGCGACCCCACCCCGCCCGCGATCTGCAGGTAGCTGTTGGACTCGCCGAAGGTGCCGTGGCACGACGCGCACTTCTCGTCGTAGATCGCCTGGCCCTGCAGCACCGAACCGCGACCGGGCGGAAGCCCGGTGCCGTCCGGACGGACATCGATGTTCCACCCGGCTATCTCGCGCTCGGTCGCGGGCTTGCCGAAGCCGAATTGCAAGGGCGCGGCAAACACAGCCAGTGCTCCCGCCAACGCCACGCCCGCCACCAGCGCCTGGCCGGGGCGGCGCGCCGCGCGCAGCAACCGGTCAAAGCACCTGGACATTGCTGACCTCGCCGGTTGCGTCCACGCGCCACGTCTGGATGGCGTTGTTGTGATAGATCGACCGCGTGCCGCGCACCGCGCGCAACTGGCGCGTGGTCGGCTGCACGAATCCGGTGTCGTCGGTGACCCGGGACTGCAGCAGCGCGGGTTCGCCGGCCCATTTCCAGTCCAGGCGGAAGCGGGTCAGCGCCTTGGTCTGGATCGGCTCCTGCAGGCGCGCGGCCTGCCAGTTGCGGCCGCCGTCGGTGGACACATCCACGCGCCGCACCTTGCCGCGCCCGGACCACGCGAGTCCCGAAATCTGGTGATAACCACGGTCGAGCAGCACCTGCCCGCCGGAGGGCGACGTGATCACGCTCTTGGCTTCCTGGATCCATGTGTATTGGCGCGAGATGCCGCCGGGCATCAGGTCGCTGTAGTGCACGGACTCTTCGCGCGTGTTCCATGGCGCGTCGCCCACCTCGATGCGGCGCAGCCACTTGACGCTGGACACGCCCTGCACGCCGGGCACCAGCAGTCGCAGCGGATAGCCTTGCTCCGGCCGCAGCATCTCGCCGTTCTGCCCATAACACACCAGCACGTCGTCCAGCGCCATCTGCAGCGACACCGTGCGGGTCAGCGCGGCGCCATCGGAGCCCTCCGCCAGAATGAATTTTGCCTTCCTGCGGTCGATGCCCGCCTCGTCGAGCAGCGTGGACAACGGCACGCCGGTCCACTCGCTGCACGACAACATGCCGTGCGTGTACTGCACGGTGGGCACCGCGACGTTGCCCCACTCCATGCCGGTGTTGGCGCCGCACTCGATGAAGTGCACACGCGACACCGACGGAAACCGCACGATGTCGTCCATCGTGTAGATGCGCGGATTGGCCACAAGACCGTGGATCATCAGCCGATGCTGGTGCGGATCGATGTCCGGTATGCCCGCGTGATGGCGTTCGAAATGCAATCCGGACGGCGTGATGATGCCGAACAGGCTCTGCAGCGGAGTGAACGACACCGAGGAATGCGGCGTGCGGGTGAGGCCGGGACTTTCGCGCCGCTTGACGTTGGCTTCGTACCTGGATGGCACGCCGTAGGGCGACGCCAGGATCGGCGCGCCGAGGGTCCGGGCCCACTCGGGGATGTTGGGCGGAAGGTTCTTCGTCAGTCCATCATCCGCCAACGCACGCATGGCGGTGGTCGCCGCAAGCGCGCCCGTACCCACCGTCGCCGCGCGTCGCAGGAAACTGCGCCGCGCCGGGTCGGGCGGCGTCACGAGATGGTTTTCCGGCGCCAGTCGAATACGACCGGGGGTACTCTTGCCTGACGACATCGTCATTCCTCCTTCACGCCCGCGACGCTGTTATCGCGTCAATGCCGGGCGGCAAATTGCAGCAGATCCTTCTTCAGTGGCTTCTGCTCGTCGATCTGGCTCGCGATGCGGACGCAGACGGTGCGGCATATTTCGACGAATTCCGGATCGGTGATCCCGTAGTACACGCCGTTGCCCTCGCGCCGCCGGCTGACCACGCCTACGCTGTGCATCAATGCCAGGTGGCGCGACACGTTGGTCTGCGTGAAGCCCGTCGCGGCAACGATGGCCGAGACGGAGCGTTCCTCCTGGCAGATCGTGTGCATGATGCGCAGGCGGGTGGGCTCGGACAGCAGACTGAAATAGCGCGCAACCACGGCGAACACGCGGTCGAGGTCGTCCGGCGCTGGCGCGACAGCCGCCGCCTGCGCTGGGTTTGCCGTACGTTTTGCCGGCCTGATCTTGGACATATGTTTATGAGCATATACGCATATGGTGGGCGCGTAAAGCCCGCCGTGACCCACCGCTCCCGCACCTGGCCGGCGGGCCCCGGGCACCCGGTACGACCACCGGCCACGCGGCTAGAACATCGTGTTGGAGTGCGCCGATGCGGCCGGCACCACCTGCAGCACGTCCCAATGCTCGACGATCTTGCCCTCCATGTCGAAGCGAAAGATGTCGATGCCCGCCCAGTCCTTGTTCCCGTCGGTCGGCCATTCCTGGTGGCAATGCAGGACCACGAGATCGCCCTCCGCCACCGAACGCTTGACCGTCACTTTCTTGCCCGGGTACTCGGCCGCCATGCGCACGAAGTATTCGATGAACGGCTGCTTGCCATCGGCCACGTGCGGATTGTGCTGGGTGTAGCTGGCGCCCACGTAGCGCTCCACCGCCTCGGCCGGCTTGCATTGGTTGAACATCAGGTCGTAGAACGCGATCGCGTTCTGGCGGTTGCTTTCAAGCTTGGAATCCAAGGGTATTCCTCCCGTCGAGATCAGGGTGCGAAGAAAAGGACGCGGGCCATCAACAGCAAGGTCGGTACGACAATGCCCACCGCGATCGCGGTCAGCATCTCCCGGTGCGGATGCGCGCGCGCCCGGAGCCCGATGACTTCAATGAGCGCCACGGAAAGCAACGCGATCGGGCTGGCGAGAACCAACAGGATCGGCCAGAGATTGCTCTGCCCCCGATAGGCAATGATCGTGATCAGCCCTACGAGAACCATGACTCCCAGCGGGATGAGCGACGCCAGCAGGAACGGTGGCCTGAGCGTGAATAGCGCCAGCATCTGGATGACGACATAAGCCGAGAAGACGGTGCCCCAGCCGCCGAGCAAAAACGCGCTCCAACTGGTTACGTCACCCATTGCAGCCACACCGTCTCTCCCTTGCCGATGACATCGAGTCGAATCATGCCTCGACAACCGAGGCCGCGTATCACTCATTTCGATTGCCGATTTCACAAACCCCGCGTCCACGCCGGGTGGCGCGGCGTCCTACATCAAGCTCAGCATATTGCGGATTGGTGCGGACCTCCTGGCAGTGCATTCTCGGCAGAGACGCGGTCACGCACGTTCAGCATCGGATGGCGCGTCCGCGCAACGGCACGGCACGATCCTCGGCGGCTATCCGGCTGGGACGAACTTCCATTGCCGTCTTCGAATCTTGATTGTGAGGATGACCATGCGTCTTGAAGACCAGCGGGCCAGCGGCAATGTCGAGGACCGGCGCGGCATCGGCATTGGTGGCGGGCTGGGCATTGGTGGCATCGTGCTTGCTATCGCTGCCTACTTCCTGGGCTTTGACCCGGGTGCCGTGTTGAACATGGCCGAGCAGGTTGCTCCCCAACGCGAAACACGCGAGGCGCCCAAGGGCGCACCTGCCGACGAGATGGGACAGTTCGTGTCGAAGGTTCTCGGCAGCACCGAGGAAGTGTGGGGCACGATTTTCCTGCAGTCCAAGAACCAGTACCGCGCACCGACGCTGGTGCTCTATGACGGCCTGGTACGCTCCACTTGCGGCACTGCGCAATCGTCGATGGGGCCATTTTACTGCCCCGGAGACGAGAAACTCTACATCGATCTCGCCTTCTTCCGGGATCTGCAAACGCGTTTCCGCGCGCCGGGCGACTTTGCCCAGGCGTATGTGATCGCCCATGAAGTCGGACACCACGTGCAAAAGCTCACCGGGACCATGCAGCGCGTGGAGTCAGCGCGTGGAAGCCTATCTACGGCCGAGGCCAATCTCGCTTCGGTGCGCCTGGAGTTGCAGGCCGACTGCTATGCCGGCGTCTGGGGACACTACGCAGGCACCTTGAGGCAGTTGGACTCCGGCGATATCGCCGAAGCCCTCAATGCGGCGACAGCGATCGGCGACGACCGCCTCCAGAATCAAGTGCAGGGGCGCGTGATTCCCGAGTCGTTCACGCATGGCTCATCGGCGCAGCGCGTGCGCTGGTTCAAGCGCGGCATGGACTCGGGACGGCCCAAGGATTGCGATACGTTTGCCTCGAGTTCGCTTTGACATCACCAGGGTCAACCCAGCGTCAGCCCCGAAAGGACCCGCCATCATGAACCGATCTTTGCTAGTTTTCCTGTTCGCAGCAGCAAGCATCCCCGCCCTTGGCGCCGACGTCGGCGTATCGGTGACTATCGGCCAACCCGGATTCTATGGTCGCATCGACATAGGAGGTTTCCCTGCGCCGCAACTCGTCTATGCCGAGCCGATCGTCATTCAGCGGATACCGGTCGGCGTCGTGCGCCAGCCGGTCTACCTTCGCGTTCCCCCGGGTCATGCCAGGAATTGGTCCAAGCATTGCGGGAAATACAGCGCATGCGGCCAACCGGTCTACTTCGTCCAGGATCATTGGTACAGCACCGTGTATGCCCCGCGTTATCGCGAGAACGAAGCGCATGGTCAAGGGAAGAAAGGCAAGCAGGGCAAAGGCAATGGACACAAGAAAGATTGAGTGCTTGGCTCCACTTGCAGTTGCTCGCCGAGCCTGACGCCGCGCGCAATCAGCTCGCCGACATACCCGGGCCCGTTCTACCGGGTCGGCCGCGGGCCAGCGATGGGCAAAGTTCGGTCAATTCGTCATCGACGCTGCATTCAGCAGCCCAACCCCGATGGCCAGCGCGGCCAGCAGGACGGCTCCGGCAACGCGCCCTTCCCTGATCGCCTCGACAAAGCGCGGCATCAGCTTGCCGACGGCGAAGAACACGACCACCTGCACGACCAGGGCCACGAGGCCCCACACGACAAGATCGAGCGCCGACACGCTCTGCGTCACCGCCCGCGCCAGAGGCAGCACGAAGCCGACGATGGCGCCGCCGAGCGAGATGGCCGCCGCGGCGTTACCTTCGCGGATCAGTGCCAGTTCGTGGTAGGGCGTGACGTTCACGTAGACCACGATGAACAGCCCGAGCAGCGCCAGGGCGAGTGAGAAGTACAGCAGGAACGCCGGCAGGCCCGCGAGTGATTGGGTGATCGTCATCTCAAGACCTCGTTGGGGTGGATTCAGACAAAGTAGTGGGGCACGAAACGGCTGGTGTTGCAGGTGATCGGGCCGACATCCTCGCGCATGCCGATGCCGGCGGGCTCGTCGCCGATGATCCACGCGCCGATGGTGACGTAGTCGTCGCCGAAGCGCGGAATCGGCGCATAGGCCTGCTGGATACGGCCCTCCTCGCCATATTCGCCGTCGGAGGTGATGGTTTCATGGCCGCGATGCAGGACGATGTTGGCACCCTCGCGCGACAGCAGCGGCTTCTCCACAAAGTCGCCGTGGATGCGGCCAGGCTCGAAATACGCGGGCAGCAGGTTGGGATGATCGGGGAACAGCTCCCACAGGATCGGCAGCAGGCCCTTGTTCGACAGCAGCATCTTCCACGCGGGCTCGATCACGCGCAGGCTGGCCGTGCGCAGGTGCGACCCAAACGCCTCGTCGGCCAGCCATTCCCACGGGTAGAGCTTGCACAGCACGTGGATCTCCGCATCGGTCTCGTCGACGAAGACGCCGGCCGTGCTGTCCCAGCCGATGTCGTTGATCCCGACGAAACGCGCGTCCACGCCGCCCTGCGTGGCAACGTCGCGCAGGTAGTCGAGGTTGCCGCGATCTTCGTCGCTCTCGGCGGCGCACGTGAAATGCACGGGCGTGCCCGCCGACCACGTCACCGCGAAGGCGCGCCAGCTCTGGATCAGCTTTTCGTGCAGCGAGTTGAACTGGTCGGCGTCGGGGTACTGCGGCAGGATCTTCTGCTCCAGCCAACGCCATTGCGCCACGGAAGCCTCGAGCAGCGCGGTGGGCGTGTCGGCGTTGTACTCGAGCATCTTCGGCGGCCCGCTGCCGTCATAGGCCAGGTCAAAGCGGCCGAAGAGCGAAAGATCCCTGGCCCGCCATGACCGGGCGACACGCTCATGCCATGCCTTGGGAATGGCCAGAGCGTCGAAGCGATTATGCGTGACGATGTGCTCCGCTGCATCGAGGCAGCGCGCGTGCAGTTCGGCGGTGGCGGCCTCCAGCGTGTCGATTTCGTCCGCGGTGAAGCGATAGCAGCGTGACTCGTCCCAGTACACCCCATCGATGGAGTGATACGCGAAGCCTGCGTCCTCGCAGTCCTCCCGCCAGTTCGAGCGCGGCGCCACCGTCTCGCGGATCATGACGCGGACGACCCGTGCGAGCCGAAGCCGCCGCGCGACGTGCTGTGGCTGCCGGAGGACGAACTGCTGCGATTCGAGCTGCTGCTGCCGGAGGAAGAGCTGCTGCGACTCGAACTGCTGCTGCCGGAACTGCGACTAGGGCTGCGGTACGACGGGCCCCAGTAGATGTGCGAGCCCGAACTGCCGCTGCGCGGGGCCGCCTGCTCGTCGCACTCCTTCTCGTCGCCCCAATCGGCCAGGCACTCCTGCTTGGACGCGTAGGCGGCCTTGCGCGACGTCGGCGCCGGATCGCTGCAACCGGAAACGGCGGCCGCGCCGATCAGGACCAGCGTGACGCAGGTGGAGGATTTGCGGGCACGGCGCGACATCAGGGCGCCATCATAGCGCCTGAGGCGTCAGTGCACGACCGCCGTGGACAGGAAGCGGACGAGCGAGCCGCTGCGCAGCCGGAACAGGCCTTCGCCCACGTCCTCGGCGCCTTCGATCTCGGCGCGCGTCATGTCGATCTCGCGGTCGCCCTGGCGGGCCTCGACCACGACGTCGTCGGCTGTTGTGAATTCGTCCGGCACCCGCAGGTAACCTGTGGAGAACAGCTCGCCGTCGATCACGACATAGTCGGCGTCGGTCATCGTTGCGTAGAGCGATGGCATGGTGGCTTCGTTACCGTATCGACAGGGGCACGCGGGGCGCGGCCCTTCCTGATAGCGAATATGGGGGTGCCCGCGGGCAGTTCAAGCGCACGAGGCCCTGCGGACGGTCTCGCTGCGACCTGCTGCGACCTGTAGGCGAGGCTTCAGCCTCGCGGGTCCGGCGTCAAATCATCGCTGCGAGGCTGAAGCCTCGCCTACGGGCGCAGGGGCGTTCGGCGTCACATCATCCCTGCGAGGCTGAAGCCTCGTCTACGAGGTAGGTGACAAGTGTGTTGCTCTATGCGACGAGCGCGCGGACGAAATTGGGCAGCGCCATCGCCGCCCGGTGGGTTTCACCGTTGTAGTACTGCAGGTTCTGCAGGCCCCGTTGCGCAATGCGGCGATCCACCTGCAGCGTGGTCAGCGTGCGCGGATCGAGCGTGAGCGAGCAGCAGGCCATCATCCACAGGCCGCCGTAGAGCGGTATCGACGTCAGGTAGGGAATGACTACGGGAAACACCCCGCGCAACTGCCCGATCGTGGTGCGGATCCGCTCCGGATGCGCGATCGGGCTGGCCACGTGCAGGGTCAGCGCGCCGGCGGACGTCAACCGCGCCGCACAGGCGCGGTAAAACTCCGGCGTGTAGAGCTGCGCCGACGGACCGCCCGCATCCGTCAGGTCGAGGACGATCAAGTCGTAGAGTTCGGTGGCATTGCGCACATACGCGAAGCCATCCTCGATGCGTAGCGTGAGTCGCGTGTCGTCGAACGCGCCGCGATGCACGCTGGCCAGGTATTTGCGCGCGATGTCCACCACCGCCATGTCGATCTCGACCAGCGTGACCGACTGGATCGACGAGTGCTTCAGGAGCTCCTCGGCGGACCCGCCATCGCCGCCACCGATGATCAGCGCGCTGTTCGGCTGCGGGTGGGTGATCGCGGCAGGATGCACCAGGTTTTCGTGGTAGAAGAATTCGTCCCGCTCCGAGGTCATGAAATGACCGTCGAGCCGGAACAACTTGCCGAAGGTGACGGTGTCGTGGACGTCGATCGTCTGGTACGGCGTGCGGAAATGCTCGAATTCGTGCGCCGACTGGACCACGAAGGCCCAATCGGCAGTCAGGAGTTCGGTCAGGGTCCCCGGCGCGAGGTCCGCCGCGCCGGGCGGTGCGCGGCCGGCAGGCTTGTCAGCCATGTACGCCTCCGCGGCGGATCGACTGAAAACGCGTATTCCGCGGCTTCAATGCACGCTCCAGCGCATGGAAGACATGTTCGGCCTTGGCGGTATTGTCGGTCTGGAGATTACACACGTAGACGTCGACCGTGACAAATCCGGCTTCGGGCCACGTATGGATCGCGATATGCGACTCAGCCAGCAACACGGTGCCGGTGACGCCCTGCGGCTGGAATTGGTGAAAACTTTGGCCGACGACGGTAAGGCCGGCCTCAACCGCCGCATTGACGCACAGGTCACGCAGCGGCTCCGCCTGCGTGAATTCGGGCGTACCGGCGGGACAGCCGTACCACTCGCCCAGGAGATGAATGCCGTCCATGCGGCCGTTTCCTCGATGTCGATCTGAACCAGCGCGTCGGACGGTAGGCGTTGGCTACAAAACGCATAATTATTGCACACTGATCCCGCAGCAGCGATAATTTAAGGCTCTCCCGCATGTCAACCGCGACAGTACAGGCGTTGCGCCGCGTCGTTTCCTTTACGTTTGACCAAACCTCAATCATGACTATCACCACCGCCGCAACGCGCGCCTCCGATCACGATCTTGCCAACGCAATCCGCGCCTTGGCGATGGATGCGGTCGAAGCGGCCAAATCCGGACACCCGGGCATGCCGATGGGCATGGCGGAAATCGCGGTGGCGTTGTGGACGCGCCACCTGCGGCACAATCCCGCCAATCCGCACTGGGCCGATCGCGATCGCTTCATGTTGTCCAACGGCCACGGCTCGATGCTGCAATACGCATTGCTGCATCTGTCCGGCTACGACCTGCCGATGGCGGAGTTGCGGGCGTTCCGGCAACTGCATTCGCGCACGCCCGGACATCCGGAGGTCGGCGTCACGCCGGGGGTCGAGACCACCACGGGTCCGCTTGGACAGGGCCTCGCCAATGCGGTCGGGATGGCGCTGGCCGAAAAACTGCTGGCCGCCGCGTTCAACCGCGACGGCCACACCATCGTCGACCACCGCACCTACGTCTTTCTAGGGGACGGTTGCCTGATGGAGGGTATCTCCCACGAGGCGTGTTCGCTCGCCGGCACGCTCGGGCTGGGCAAACTCATCGCCCTGTACGACGACAACGGCATTTCCATCGATGGCCACGTCGAGGGCTGGTTCACCGACGACACGCCCAAGCGCTTTGCCGCGTACGGCTGGCACGTGATCGCCGGCATCGACGGCCATGACGTTGCCGCGGTCGATGCCGCCATCAAGGCCGCGCAGGCCGTCACCGATCGCCCGTCGCTCCTGTGCTGCAAGACGATCATCGGCAAGGGCTCGCCCAACAAGCAAGGCAGCGACGCCGCGCACGGCGCCGCGCTGGGTGAGAAGGAAGTGGCGGCCACGCGCGCCGCCATCGGCTGGACGCATCCGCCGTTTGAAATTCCCGCCGACGTGTACGCCGGCTGGAATGCGCGCGAATGCGGCGCGCTGCTGGAGCAGGACTGGGACAAGCGTTTCGAGGCCTATCGCGCCGCGTTTCCGGCCCAGGCGGCCGAATTCCTGCGCCGCATGGCCGGTGATCTGCCGGCGGATTTCAACGCGGCCGCCGATGCATTCGTGGCGGCGCAAGCCGCCAAGGGCGAGACCATCGCCACGCGCAAGGCGTCGCAGCAGGCGATCGAGGGCTTCGCCAGGCTGCTGCCCGAAATGATCGGCGGCTCGGCCGACTTGACCGGGTCGGTGTTCACCAACTGGTCCGGCAGCACCATCGTCGCGCGCGACCGCCCGGGCAATTACGTGAACTTCGGCGTGCGCGAATTTGCAATGAGCGCCATCGCCAATGGACTCGCGCTGCACGGCGGCTTCATTCCTTACGTCGGCACATTCCTCACGTTTTCCGATTACGCACGCAACGCGCTCCGGATGGCCGCGCTGATGAAGCTGCGGTCCATCTCCGTCTACACGCACGACTCGATCGGGCTGGGCGAGGACGGCCCTACGCACCAATCAGTGGAACATGCCGCCAGCCTGCGGCTCATCCCCGGCCTCGACCTGTGGCGGCCGTGCGACACGGTGGAATCCGCCGCCGCGTGGGCCGCGGCCATCGAGCGGCGCGACGGCCCGTCGTGCCTGCTGTTCACGCGCCAGAACGTGCCCTTCGTGCCGCGCAGCAGCGAGCAGATCGCCGCGATCGACCGCGGTGGCTACGTCGCCGCCGATTTCGATGCTGCCGTAACCGGCCCGCGCGCCGTCATCATCGCCACCGGTTCGGAAGTGGCGCTGGCGCTGGGTGCGCGCACTCAATTGGCCGGCGCCGGCATCAACGTGCGCGTGGTGTCGATGCCCTGCACCAGCGTGTTCGACCGGCAGGACGCCGCCTGGCGCGCGTCGGTGTTGCCGCTTGGCGTCCCGCGCATCGCCGTCGAAGCGGGCGTCACCGCCGGCTGGCGGCGTTACGTCGGCGCCATCGACGATCCGCATGCCGCCGTCATCGGCATCGATAGCTTCGGCGAATCGGCGCCGGGTCCGGTGCTGTTCAAGCATTTCGGGTTCACCGTGGATCACGTGGCCGCTGCCGTGCGCGGCGTGGTCTAGCGCCCGCACCGCAAGCATCTGCGATGAGCAACGTCAACATCCGTCCCGCCCAGCCCGCCGATGCGTCCGGCATCGCGCAGGTGCGCGTCGATGCGTGGCGCACCACCTATCGCGGCATGATCCCCGATGCCTACCTCGCGGCGATGCGCGTGGAGGAGAGCACGGCACTATGGGAAAAGGTGCTCACCGCCGCGCCCAACACCACCAATACGTTCGTCGCGGAGATCGATGGCCGCATCGTGGGCTTCGCCTCCGGCAGCATGCTGCCGGAGGCGAAGCTCGGCTTCAACGCCGAGCTGGCCGCGGTCTACATCGAGCGTGACCTGCAACGCACCGGCGTCGGTCGACGGCTGGTGGCGGCGGTGGCCTCCGCCCAGCGCTCGCACGGTGCCACCGGCCTCATCGTCTGGGTGATCGCCGCCAACAAGCAGGCGCGTGCCTTCTACGAAGCACTGGGTGCGCAACTGGAAATCGAACAGCCGTTCAACTGGGACGGTATGGACCTGGTCGAGGCGGGCTATGGCTGGCGCGACCTCGACGCGCTGATTGCAGCGGGTGGCGCGCCTGCCCTCCTGCACTGACATTTCAACGGTAACCCGTGGAGAAACTGCAATGACCATCAAAGTCGCGATCAACGGTTATGGACGCATTGGCCGCAACATCCTGCGCGCGCATTACGAGGACGGGAAGAAGCACGACCTGGCCATTGTCGCGATCAACGACCTCGGCAGCCCGGAGACCAATGCGCACCTCACGCGCTACGACACCGCGCACGGCAAGTTTCCCGGCAAGATCGAAGTCGACGGCGACGCGATGGTGGTCAACGGTGACCGCATCAAGGTATTTGCCAACCGCGATCCTGCCAAGCTCCCGTGGACCGCGCTGGGTGTCGACGTAGTCCTCGAATGCACGGGCTTCTTCGCCAGCAAGGAGAAGGCCGGCGCGCATCTCGCGGGTGGCGCGAAGAAGGTGATCATCTCCGCGCCCGGCGGCAAGGATGTCGACGCCACGATCGTCTTCGGCGTCAACCAGGGCGTGCTGAAGGCCAGCGACACCGTGATCTCCAATGCGTCGTGCACCACCAATTGCCTGGCGCCGATGGTCAAGCCATTGAACGACACGATCGGCCTCGTCAATGGCCTGATGACCACCATTCATGCGTACACCAACGACCAGGTGCTGACCGACGTGTATCACGAGGACCTGCGCCGCGCGCGCTCCGCCACGATGAGCATGATCCCCACCAAGACCGGCGCTGCGGCCGCGGTCGGGCTGGTGCTGCCGGAACTGAACGGCAAGCTCGACGGCTTCGCGATCCGCGTGCCGACCATCAACGTGTCCCTGGTCGACCTGTCGTTCATCGCCGCGCGCGACACCACGGTGGAGGAAGTCAACGCGATCATGAAGGCCGCGTCCGAATCCGCCGCGCTTAAGGGCATCCTCAACTACAACACCGGGCCGCTCGTCTCGGTGGACTTCAATCACGACCCGGCGTCGTCGACCTTCGATGCCACGCTTACCAAGGTATCGGGGCGCCTCGTCAAGGTGTCCAGCTGGTACGACAACGAATGGGGCTTTTCCAACCGGATGCTCGACACCACGATGGCGCTGATGCAGGCCAAGTGAACGCCGCAGTTTTCGCAACCGCAGGCATCAATTCCGGATGGACACGATGAAGTTCAAGCGCCTGGCCGATATCGATTTGCGTGGCAAGCGCGTGTTCATCCGCGCCGATCTCAACGTGCCGCAGGACGATGCGGGCAACATCACCGACGACACGCGCATCCGCGCATCGGTGCCGGCCATCCGCGATGCGCTGGCGCGCGGGGCGGCCGTGATGGTCACGTCGCATCTCGGCCGGCCCGCTGAAGGTGAGTGGAACGCTTCCGATTCGCTGGCGCCGATCGCGGCGCGCATGTCGGCGCTGCTGGGCATCGACGTCCCGCTGGTGCACGACTGGGTGGATGGCGGTGCGTGGCACGCGGCATTGAAGCCGGGTGCGGTCGTGCTGCTGGAAAACTGCCGGATGAACAAGGGCGAGAAGAAGGACAACGAAGACCTGGCGCGCAGGATGGCCACGCTGTGCGATGTCTATGTCAACGATGCCTTCGGCACTGCGCACCGCGCGGAGGCCACCACGCATGCCATTGCGCGTTTCGCGGCGGTGGCGTGCGCCGGACCCTTGCTGGCGGCGGAACTGGACGCGCTCGGTGCCGCGCTGGCGCATCCGAAGCGGCCGCTCGTGGCCATCGTCGCGGGCTCCAAGGTGTCGACCAAGCTCACGATCCTGCGCGCGCTGGTCGCCAAGGTGGACACGCTGGTCGTCGGCGGCGGCATCGCCAACACGTTCATCCTGGCTGCCGGCGGCAACATCGGCAAATCGCTGGCGGAGCGCGAACTGGTCGGCGAGGCCCAGGCCATCCTGGACGAGTTTCCCGGCAAGGTGCCGATCCCGGTGGATGCGGTCGTGGCCACCGAGTTCTCCGCGAGCGCGGTGCCGCGGCTCACGGCCATCGAAAATGTCCGGCCCGACGAAATGATCCTCGACCTCGGACCCACATCGCTGGCGGTGCTGAAGCAGATCATCGCCGGCGCCGGTACCATCGTGTGGAACGGGCCGGTGGGGGTGTTCGAGTTCGACGCCTTCGCGGCCGGCACCAGGGTCACGGCGGAAGCGATTGCGGCGTCACCGGCGTTTTCCATCGCGGGGGGCGGCGACACGCTGGCGGCCATCGCCAAGTTCGGCGTCAGCGACAAGATCAGCTACATCTCCACGGGTGGCGGGGCCTTCCTCGAATTTCTCGAAGGCAAGACGCTGCCGGCGGTGGCCATCCTCGAAACACGCGCGGCGACGTAACTTCTCGTTGCGCGGCCGGGTGCGGTTCAGTCATGCCGGCGCCGCGGGGTTGAGTTGTGCTGGCGACGCGGGGTTGAGTTGTGCTGGCGACGCGGCGTGCGGGACCGCTTGCCGGGTCAAGTCGGGGCCAAATCGACGGCCCCTCCAATTGACCCGGCAAGCGGTCCCCCACGCCACGTCGCGATCTTCGTTTTGCGCGCAGGGAAACATCCGGAGTTGGTGCGTTACAGGCAATTTGTGGCGATGCGCGCGGTTGAAACCGCGCCTACGGCCCGCCGGGCGCTACCAACCTGTGGAGCTATCCCGAATGGGTTGGCAACGTATCGCCAAGTCGTCGGCCGCGATGGTGGGCGGGGTACCGCTTTCCAGTTGAATTGGAGGGGCCGTCGATTTGGCCCCGACATAAAATGGAAAGCGGTACCGCGACCGCCAGCGTGGCCGGTACGCAAAATTAAATAAAAAATCCGCGGCTGCC
>JANNKR010000136.1:0-6241 GCA_031396395.1 Betaproteobacteria bacterium | reverse complement strand
AAAAAATGGGCGGGTCGATGAAGCCGACCGCTATTTTTTGCCACACGCGCAGCGCCCACGCGGCTCCAATGCGCCTGCCCCGCGCGGCCCGCCGCTCGCCGCGGCCGTGGAGATGGCGTCCGTTCAGGGGCAACGGCGCGTCGCCTTCATTGAGATGGTTTCCCAATTCCGAAATGCGCTAGGTGGTTCGCGGCACCGGTAGGCGCGACCTTGGCCGTGGAGGCGATTTGCGAGGCTGACGGCGCGATCATGGCCCTGGAGGCGATTTGCGAGGCTGAAGCCTCGCCTACAGGACCAGAATCAGCGTCATCCGACGCGCCGTTTGCCACGAAGGACCAGAGTCAGCGTCATCCGACGCGCCTTTTGCCACGAATCCGAAACGGTGCGGGGCGAGCCGCCTGGGGCGGGCGCATTGGAGCCGCGTGTTCGCTGTGCGCGTGGCAAAAAATAGTCGCTCGGCTTCATCGAGACGACCCATTTTTTGCCGTCGCGCACCCGAACACACGCTCTGCGGCGACTAAGCCCGCGCCAGGCGGCTCGCCTCGCACCGTGCCATTACCAACAGAACACGCCCCGCACCGTGCCACGGCCAACAGAACACGCCCCGCACCGTGCCACGGCCAACAGAACACGAACCAGACCGTGCCACGACGAACTGAACACGAAGCACCGCGAGGCTGAAGCCTCGCCTACGGGGTTCGATGCCAGTTCGTCAGAGCGTGAACGCCATCTCCGACACCAGCGCGCCGGGCAGGCGGGTACTGCCCAATTGTCGCGACTGATACGTGCCGGACTCCAGCGCGAGTTCCGTTTCCGTCGTCAGCGCCTCGAGGTTGCTGCCCAGCATGCGGAACAAGGTGTCGTCGAAGCGCAGCACGTCCACCGGAGCCACCACCTTGCCGCCTTCGACCCAGAACGTCGCGAAGCGCGTCATCCCTGTCATACGCGCGGCCGGGCGGTCGGAATAGTTGAGGTACCACAGGTTGCCGATGGCAAGACCGGTGTCGAGCGCGGCCAGCGCATCGTGCATGGCGAGCGTGCCGCCCGCCATCGCCAGCGATTCGGGCATCTCGCCGCTATTGGCACCGTTTTGCTCCAGGCCGAATTCAACAGACGTACGCGGGCTGACGAGCGAACCGACCAGCTCGCCCGCGCGCACCAGTGGCACATGGTGGGGGCGCGCAAAGCCGTCGCTCTGGAATGCCGGAGCCACGCCATTAGCGGTGTCCTCGGTCAGCGTGACGCGTGCATCCAGCGACTGGCCGGACTTCATCTTCGCCAGCGCGCTTTGCTGTGTTGCCAGCGCGCGGCCGGAAAAACCGCCCCAGCACAACAATCCGGCGATTTCTTCCATCGCCGATGGCGTCAGGTATGCGCGGTACTTGCCCGGGGACAGCGTGCGCGGGGGCCGGCTGATCAAGGCGAAGCGCGTGCGCGCGTCGTCCATCTTCTCCTGGAAGGCGGCGCGGTCCCACGCGAAGCCGGCGTGACTGGTCTTCACGGCCTTGTCGGCGCGGTGGTACAGGCTCCACTGCAGGTTGAACGTGGTGGTCTCGTGCCAGTTGCGCTGGCCTTCCGAATTCGCAAAGCCGCGCCACACGGGACCGGCGGCGTAGATGCCGACGAGATCAAGATCGCCCGCGGCGCCCAGCACATCGTCGATCACCACGGCGGCGGCGGGCAGCGGCGTACTGCGAATGTCGCGCGAGGAATGGACGTCACTCGGCAGCAACAGCAGTGGGTCGTCGGCAAGTTCAGGCAACGCGCTGCGCAGCCCGGCGACGATGTCGCGCACGGCGGGCGTGTCGGCAGCAAGGTCGCCCGTCAGCGTCGTGACATGCGAGGCGTGCCGGGTACCCTTGATCAGACGCACCTGCAGATAGCGCTGGTCCACGGTGCCCGGCTGGCGCACCTTGCCCTGGTTCATCCGCACGAAATCGGTCTGCTCGGCATCGAACGACGCGGTGAAGCGCTCGCCCGGGGCAAGTGCCGCCTGCAGCGCGGCGGACAGGGTCTCGAAGTAGGCTTCCATCGCGTCAACCCTCGCCGCCGAAAACTTCCACCTCGCGAAATGCGCAGGCGGGCGTGGCATGGCCCACGCGTATCACCTGCGACGGCTCACCCTTGCCGCAGTACGGTGTGCCCAGCACCTGCATCGTGTCGTGATTGCCCACCCGCGCGAGGTTGCGCCAGAAATTGGCGGAGACGCCGCGATAGTTCGGGTTCTTGACCACGTGCTTCAACTTGCCGTGCTCGATGATCCGCGCCCGTTCGCAGCCGAACTGGAACTTGTTGCGCGAGTCGTCGATCGACCATGAGCAGTTGGTTTCCATCATCACGCCGTGCTCGATGCCGGCGACGAGGTCGTCCATCGACGCATCACCCGGCTCGAGATTGAGGTTGGCCATCCGGTCGATCGGCGGGCGGTTCCAGTTGTCGGCGCGCGCGTTGGCCACGCCAGGCAAGCCGGCCCGCGCCTGCGAGATGGCGCCACCCAGCGGCCGCTCGAGGATGCCGTTGCGGATCAGGTAAGCCTTTTCCGCGCGCGTGCCGTCGTCGTCGTAGGCGTAGCTCGCCAGTTCCTCTGGCTGCGTCGGGTCGAAGCTGATGTTGAGCAGGTCCGATCCGTAGCGATAGGTGCCGAACATGTCGGGCGTGACGAAGCTGGTGCCGGCAAAATTGCGCTCATCGCCCAGGATGCGGTCGAGTTCGAGCGGGTGGCCGATCGATTCGTGGATCTGCAGGATCATCTGGTCGGGTGCCAGCAGCACGTCCATCGTGCCGCTGGGGCAATTGGGCGCGGCAAGCAATTCGAGGGCCTCTTCCGCAATCCTTCTGCCGCCGCCGGCGAAGCCGAAACGCGCGAGGATCTCGAGCCCGCCCTGTTGGCAGATGCCGCGGTAGCCATGGAGCGAGCGGTTCTGGGTCACGCCATCGGCGTGGGCGGTGACGGCCATGCCCGGCATCACGAAGCGGAAGCGCTGCGTCACGTCGCCGCCAGTGCTGGTGATGAGGCGCTGCGACGCGGTGCGCACCTCCACGCCGGCTTCCCAGTCGACGATGCGCGGATCGCAGCCGGCCAGCCGCGACTCGTCCGCCAGCAGGTCGTACCACTCGCGGCGCGAGAGGTTGGCATCGTTGTAACCGGGCGACGTGTAGTTGCCGGCGGGCTTGGGGCTAGGCAACGACCGGGTGTCGATCAGCGCCAGCCGCGCCGTGGCGCGCGCCCACTGCGCGGCGCGTTCCACCACGGCAGCGAGCCCTGCCGGCGACAGGTCGCTGGTGGCGGCATAGCCGTAACCGCCGTCGGCGTACACCGTGGCCATGGCGCCGCGGTCGGTGGTGGCAACGAGCGGCATCGGCACGTTCTTGCGGACCGCATAGCTTTCACTGCGTTCGTCGACGAAGCGCAGCGACCAGAAGTCGGCGCGGAGGTCGATGGAGGGTAGGAGACCGTCGAAGGGCATGGTCGATGTCCGTGGGGGATGAGCAGCAGCATCGGGTTGGCGCTGGCTGCGGGCCGCCATTATCGCCTGCACGGCCCCGGCGCCTGCACCGGAGGCCAGCAGGATCAGCTCCGGACCGACGCGCTCGCCCCGCCGAAGTTCGCCAATGCCTCCCCGGTGACCCGGGCGATACGCCAGTCGGGCAGGATGGTGGCGCCCATCCGCTCATAGAAGCCGATGGCCGATGCATTCCAGTCGAGCACCGACCACTCGAACCGGCCACACCCACGTGCCCGGGCAGTGTCCGCCAACGAGGTGAGCAATAGCTTGCCGATCCCGCGGCCACGGTGATCCGGCAACACGAACAAGTCTTCCAGCCACAACCCGCGGCGGCCCAGAAACGTCGAGAAGTTGGTGAAAAACAGCGCAAACGCAATCGCCGATCTTTTTTGATCATCTTCGCGCACGATCAGTGCCTCGGCCGCCGGATGCGCACCGAAGAGGGCCTCGGCCAGCGCCGCTTCATCGGTGACCACCAGGTGCGACAGTCGCTCGTACTCGGCAAGGGCCTTGATCAGCCGCAGCAGGTCGGGGGCATCCGCGGGGACGGCCGGCTGCAACGCGCAGCCCGGTACCGTCATGGCAACCGCCGGCCGAGGATCGCGAGATCGCGCTCGACGCCATCGAGTTCGGCCACCCGGGGCAGCCGTCCCCAGGGCTCAAAACCCACGTTGCCGAAGAGGGCAATCGATGGCGTGTTGTGATCGAACACGAACGCCAGCAGCGTGCGGAGCCCTAGCGCGGGCGCTTGGTGCAATGCGTGATCCAGGAGTTGCCTCGCCACCCCCTGGCGCCGCACCTCCGGCGCCACATAAACCCCGATTTCGGCCGTCGCATGATAGGCGGGACGGCCGTAGAAGGAGCGAACCGAAAGCCAACCGACCACGCAGTCTGCTGCGTTGCAAAAAACCCACAGCGGCCGCCGTTCCGGATCGAATTCCCCAAACCACGCGACCCGGTCCGCAACGGTCACCGGAACCGTGTCGGCGGTGGCCATCCGGCCAGGAATTGAAGCGTTGTAGATGGCAACAATTGCTTCCAGATCAGAGAGTTGTGCGAGTCGTGTCGTCACGTGTATAGCCGATTGGCGAATTTGCAACAAAACACCCGCAACCATTGTAGCAACCGACGACTTTCATTGGCTTCGCCAGTCTTGGTGTTGTAACTTTGCATGGTGTGCCGGAGAGCGGGCGTCAGGCGTCCGTTCGGGGGGCATCAATCATTTATCTACTGGGGGTTTTCCATATGAATTTTCAGCGGAAGAAAGTTGCGATCGCGCTTGGCATGGGCGGATTCGCACTGGTCGCTGGTGGGTCCGTGTTCGCACAGGACATCAAGGTCAACGTAACCGGCTCCAACATCAAGCGTGTCGATTCCGAGACCGCGGCGCCGATCCAGACGATCACGCGCGAAGACATCCAGGCTTCGGGTCTGCAGACCATCCAGGACGTCGTCCGTCAGATCACGGCCAACAACAACGGCTCGATCTCGCCGTCGTTCACCAACGGCTTCTCGGCCTCCGGTGCCGGCGTTTCGCTGCGCGGCCTGGGACCCAACAACACGCTGGTGCTGGTCAACGGTCGGCGCCTGGTGCCTTTCGGCCTGGCCGATGACGGCCACGCGTCCTATCCCGACCTGTCGCAGCTTCCGTTCGACGCCGTCGAGCGCATCGAGGTCCTGAAGGATGGCGCTTCGGCCATCTACGGTTCCGACGCGGTCGCGGGCGTGGTCAACGTGATCCTGCGCCAGCAGTTCACGGGCTTCACCGCCACGGCCACCGGAGGTACCACCACGGGCGGGGAAGGCAACCAGTTCAAGGTCGCGCTTACCGGCGGCATCGGCGACCTGACCAAGGACAAGTACAACGCCTTCATCAGCTTCGATTACCAGAAGCAGGACGCGTACCCCAGCAATCAGGCGCGCAGCTACATGGGCAGCAACAACCTGACCAGCCAGGGCTATGGCGACCAGCGCCTTGGCAACCCGTTCATCCTGGGTTCGGCGACGTTGCTTGGCAACGTGCGGCCCGTCAATCCGACGACGGGCGGCTCGCCGGGAGCGTTTCAGTCCCTGCCGGGCACCTGTCCTTCCGGCGCGGTCAGCGACGGCTTCTGCCTCTACGAGCCCAAGGACTTCTCCGACCTGACCCCGGAGATCGAGCGTATGAACATCTACGCTCGCGGCAGCTACAATTTTTCCGCCACCACGCAGGGCTACGCTGAAGCGTCGTTGTTCAGCGTCAAGACCGACACCCGCAACACGCCCACGGCCACGCGCGCTAACTGGTACAACCCGCAGAACAACTCGATCGCGTCGTCCGTCAACATCTTCATGGCGCCCGGGCACCCGGACAACCCGTTCGGTGCGTCCAACCGCGGCGCGCGCGTCTACTACGTCGACGGCGCCCTGGGTGGCCGCGACGCCAGCTACGAGACCAACACGCAGCGCTACCTGCTGGGCGTGAAGGGCTCCAACTGGAACTGGGACTGGGACGTGGCCGGCCTGTACCTCCAGAGCGATACCGACGTTACCCGCAAGAATTTCTACAGCTACGATCGCCTGCTGCAGGGCATGGCCGGAACGGGTCCCTACGGCTACTACCGGATCGGCGCCAACGCCGGTTTGAACAACCCCGCGGTGTACGACTGGATCGCGCCGGATCGTGCCTGGAGCATCAAGTCCGAGAACACGATCTTCGACGCCAAGGCCTCGCGCGACATCTACAAGATGGACGG
>JANNKR010000091.1:0-4926 GCA_031396395.1 Betaproteobacteria bacterium | reverse complement strand
GCCGAGGGCCGCGCCTATTTCACCGCCAACCCGATCGCGCGCTACGCCATCGGCGACCGCACCCGCGGCCTGAAATTCGCGCCAGACGGATCGCTCGAGCTCCATCTGCAGCGCGACCGGCCGGCGGCCGACAAGGAGGCCAACTGGCTGCCCGCGCCCAAGGGCAAGTTCCAGCTCGTGATGCGCCTGTACGCGCCGAAGAAGACGCCGCCGTCGATCTTGGATGGCACGTGGACGCCACCGCCGGTAAGGAAAGTGCAGTGAAACCAATGCGTGCGCAGGTGCGCGCATTTCAGGCCCTAGCCCTAAGCGGCTCGGGCTACCTTCAAACTCCAAGGAGCGTCCAGTGAAACCCTTCGCATCGACCATTCGCAACATGGCCATTCTTGGCGCCGTGTCGGCCGCCGCTTTCATCAGCGGCTGCGCCAGCCTCGACCAGAACCTTGATGCTTCCATCAAGCAATACGCCGTGCCGGGCAAGGTGATGCACGTCGCCGACATGAACAACTACCCGTTCTGCGAGATCGGGCTGATCACCGGCACCTCGGAATCGAACGCGGTGCTCAACATCTGGAACACGACCAGCGTCGGCGATTGCCCGCCGGACAAGATCGACGCGATCTTCGCGGACCAGGGCGCGAAAATCAAGGCGGCAACCGGCGCGCAGAAGGTCTGGCTGAACCCGAGACGCCAATGGACCTTCAATGAGATCTGGGCCTACAGCGCCGGCGATACCCGCGACTTCGAAGGCGTCAAGGGCTTGTGGCTGGGCGTCGTGGGGGCGGAAGTGGCGGCCAAGGCGGTGGGTGCGGGCCACTACCTGGCCCACACCCCCGGTACGCCAGGCATCGTCGCCCACCGTGCATTCAAGTACAACAAGGGCATGCCGGTCTATCTGCTCGACATGCCCGACGGCAAAGTATTCGTCATGCAGTCTTGGACCAACCACGTCAACAAGGGCGAGACGGCCGCCAACCTCAAGGACCTGGGCAGCCAGTTCAAGCAACTGCCGCCGGGCTGGAAGTTCCGCGTCAAGGTGCTCGACCAGGACCTGGTCATCGCCCCCAAGAAGCCACCCTACTACGGCTATGTGACACAGGACGAGTTCCTGAATACCTACCAGGCCTGCGGCTACGACGACACCTGCAACTTCGTGCCATAGCCTGAACCTGTCTCAAGGAGAAGCACCGAAATGAGCAAGACCGCCAAATGGGCGCTCGGCATCGTCGCCGCCCTCATCGTCGCGGCCGTCGTGCTGTATCCCAAGCTCGTCGTGACCCTTCCGAACGACGGCGCGGGCGCGAAGCCGAACACGTTCAAGGGCACGTACGGAGGCCGCTACACCGAGATGTTCCAGATCGGTGGCAACGCGATCACCAAGGATCTGGCGGCGAACGTCTACAACACCTGGGGTCTGAACGGCAGCGACACCACCCGCGACTCTTCACCCCCGGCGCTGCTCGACAAGATCGACGTCAAGGAGATGGCCAAGCAGTTCGGCATGCTCGCCGTGTTCAAGAACGGCCCCCGTCTGTGGACGCTGGACTGGATCGAGGTCGAGATGGGCAAGGAGGTGGATTTCGGCGGCATGAAGGCGCGCTGGGTGAACTGGCTGGACCTGCGAGGCATCAGCACCGAGCCCGGTGCGGCCAACTACAAGAACATCACCGTCACGCGGCACACCCGGTTCGGCTTCAACAAGGGCACACGCATCTCCGTGCTGGATGACCCGGAGGGCAACCCGTGGGTCATGAAGTCCTTCAGCCTCATCACCCACCCCGATCAGAACTTCGCCGAGATCGCCACCCTGGGCAGCCGCCTGAAGCCGCCCGCGGGCTGGAAGTTCAGGTCCGTGGTGCTCGAGCAGGACCTGATCCTCACGCCGGACAAGGACGGCACAGCACACATCACGCAAGACAACTTTGGCAACACCTATGACCGAGCGGGTGGGCCCTACAGCAACTTCAAGCCGTAGCGCCATGTTCTCGACCAAGCCGCTCGAAGGCACGACGATGGCGTTTCAGGAACGCGCCTATACGTCGCCGATCTGGTACGCCCCCCAAGAAGTGAGCCCTAGGGTTGGCCCGCAAAATCGCGCGCGGACTCTTTTTGCAACGAAGGAACAAACAGGATGAATGCGAAGACCGGAATCAACCGAACCCAGTGCGGCCGAATGTCGTTTGCGTGCAGGCTCGCGCTTGCAGCAGCACTGGCCGCCGCAATCACGGGCGTGCAGGCGCAGGCCCGCGATGCAAAGGCCGTCCTGAAGGCCATGTCCGACTATGTGGGCAGCCAACAGACGATCGAGCTAAGTTTCGACAGCGACATCGAGGTCATCACGCCGCAGCTGGAGAAGATCCAGTTCACGAACTCGGGCGGCGCCCTGCTGAGCCGCCCGAACCGCATGCGCGCGCACCGTGTGGGCGGTTATGCCGACGTGGCGATGGTCTTCGACGGCAAGGTGGTCAGCATCTTCGCCAAGAACCTGAATGCCTACGCACAATTCGACGCGTCGGGCAGCGTGGACCAGTTGTTCGAGGCGCTGCGTTCGGGACATGGGGTCGCGCTGCCTTTTGCCGACCTGCTGTTGTCGAACTCGTATGACGCGCTCGTCGCGGGCGTGATGGAGGCCAAGCACATCGGCCGCGGTGTGATCGATGGCCGGGAGTGCGAGCACCTGGCCTTCCGCAACTTCGACACCGACTGGCAACTCTGGGTCGACGTGGGCGACAAGCCGATACCGCGCAAGATGGTGATCACCAGCAAGACACTGAACAGTGCACCGCAGTACACGCTTCGGGTGACGGGTTGGAAGACGGGAATCGTGCCGGCACCGAACGCGTTTGCCTTCACCCCGCCAGCATCGGCGCAGAAGCTCCGGCCGGACGACCTGCTCGGGCTCGACGAACTGCCACCGGACACCAACACTGGAGCGAAAAAATGACCTACGCCACGCGCAAAGTCTTGTTCATGTCTTGCCTGGCTATCGCCGGATGGCTGGGCTATGGCGAAGGAGGCCCGGTTGCCGCAGCCCAAGCCGTTGTCGGTGCGCCCGCCACGCCGGTGAGTTATGCCGGAGTGGCACGCCGTTCCACCGTCGGCGTCGGCGCGCCTGGCGTGGGAGTCACTCCAGGCGTCGGTGTGGGCGCGCCCGGTCCGGGGGTCGCACCGGGGGTCGGCGCACCCGGCGTTGGCGTGGGGGCGCCAGGCCCGGGCGTCGCACCTGCCAATCGAGGCGGCCCTGTCAACCGGGTCGGGGTGCGCTGAACGATAGGGTTAATGAACCAGATGACTTGCCACATGCAACGGATCCGCACCCCGTCCACGACCCGCACTCTGGCGGCGCTGATGTTCGCCGCAACGCTCGGCCTCGCTGGCTGCGCCACGCGCCCGGTGAACCCGCCAATCAAGCAAGTCGACCCGACTGGCGGCTACACCTTCCAGACGCGCCAGAAGCACTTCAAGAGCCAGGACACCCTGGTCGTTCTGGCCTTCTCGGGGGGTGGCACCCGCGCTGCCGCGTTCTCCTATGGGGTCCTGGAATTCCTGCGGCGAACCGAGGTCGTTGCCGTCCCGCTACGTCCGCGACTTCGCACGTACCCCCGTCCGCATTGAGACCTACTGACGTGGCGACGCGAGCTGTTGCGCGAAACGCAACCACCGTTGGAACCTGATCCCTGGCCGCCGCGAGCAGGTCAAGAACGTGCATTGAAATGCAACATCACGACACAGCCGGCCCCAGGGGCTTTTGTGGGCGCGATCTATTGTGCTGCGCGCAACAAGCCGGTCCCCACATGGTGGGTCGACGACGGTGCGTGCATTCGATGCAACGCGATGCTCGGTTTGTGCGCTGAATGCAATTTCTCAACACGAACGTGGCAACGACGCATACCGATGGATGTCGCATCGGGCGCCAGCCTAGAATGACTAGACCGCGATCGTCCACGAAAGGGCCCCGCAATGTCTCGCAACAAGGTCACCGTCATCGGCGCCGGCAACGTTGGTGCCACGACCGCGCAACGGATCGCCGAGGCCGGCCTGGCCGACGTGGTGCTCGTGGACATCGTCGAGGGGCTGCCCCAGGGCAAGGGGCTCGACCTGGCCGAGGCGGCCCCGGTCGTCGGCCACGACGCGCACATCACCGGCACCAACGATTACGCGGACACAGCCGGCAGCGACATTGTCATCGTGACCTCCGGGCTGGCCCGTCAGCCCGGCATGAGCCGCGACGACCTGCTGATCAAGAACGCCGGCATCGTGCGCGCCGTGGTCGAGCAGGCCGTCAAACAATCGCCCAACGCGATCCTGATCGTCGTCACGAATCCGCTCGACGCCATGTGCCATGTGGCCCTGGCGGCTTCGGGCTTCCCGCGTGAGCGGGTCCTGGGGATGGCCGGAGTCCTCGATTCGGCGCGGTTCCGGACGTTCATTGCCCAGGAATTGGGGGTCAGCGTCGAGGATACCCATGCCTTCGTTCTGGGGGGACACGGCGACACGATGGTCCCGCTGTCGCGCTACTCGACGGTGGCCGGTGTGCCGATCACGGAGCTGCTGCCGCCCGATCGGGTGAAGGCGCTGGAGGAGCGAACGGCGAACGGCGGGGCGGAGGTCGTCGCGCTGCTCAAGACCGGCTCCGCCTTCTACGCCCCGGCTGCCTCGGCGTTCGAGATGGTCGAGTCCATCCTCCTCGATCGCAAGCGCGTCCTGCCCTGCGCGGTGCTCCTCCAGGGTGAATTCGGGACCGAAGGTGTCTTCGTCGGCGTCCCGGTCGTCCTCGGTGAGCGTGGCCTCGAGCGCATCTTCGAGATCAAGCTGACCGCCGTGGAGCAGGCCGCCTTCGACAGCTCCGCTGCTGCCGTCCGCGAGTTGGTGGCCAAGCTTCCGGTTTGATTTCCGGGCCCAGGCTGAGCACGCTCGTGCCGAGGA
>JANNKR010000080.1:0-1665 GCA_031396395.1 Betaproteobacteria bacterium | reverse complement strand
TGTCAACCCGCATCGACATGGGCGACGCCGCGCGCGCCTTGGCGGCCATCGAGCTTCCGTATCTGGCCGTGGTGCTGGTCCTGGTCGCGGTCGATCGGGCGATCATGATCCTGCGGTGGCTCCTGCTGTTGAGGGCCAGCGGCATCACCATTGCGGTGACCGACGCGACACGGCTTTTCTTGGTGAGCTCTTTCGTCGGCAGCTTCACGCCGGCCGGGGTTGGCGCTGACGCGGCCCGGGCCTATGGACTCGCGCGCGAATCCACGACCGGCAGCGAGGCCCTGGCGTCGGTGGCCGTCGATCGCGTGTTGGGTGTCCTGTCGCTGGTGGCCATGGGTGCGACTGGGCTGGTGGCCTGGGCGCCAGAGGGTCGCAGCGACTGGCGGCTGCTGGCCGCGATTGCGGTGATCGGCGCCGCCTGCGGCGCGGCGTTCTGGGCCGACCAGTGGCTGCGCTGGATCGTACCGAACCACCGTCATGAACGGTCCATCACGAGGCGCGTACTGCGCCTGAGCGACGCCGTGAGCCGCTACCGGAACCGACGCGGCGTGCTGGCCCACGTGATGGCCTGGTCGCTCGTCGTGCAACTGTTGCGGATCACCCAGGCCTACCTGCTGGGCTTGGGCCTTGGCCTGACGGTGCCGTTCAGCTACTTCCTGTTGTTCATGCCGGTGGCCCTGCTCATGTTGTTGCTGCCCGTGTCGATCAGCGGTTTCGGGGTTCCACAGGCAGCCATCATCTGGCTGCTCAGGCCCGTTGGGGTGGCCGACAGCACGGCGTTTGCCTTGTCGACCCTGATTATCCTGACCGGGCTGGCGGGCAACCTGCCTGGGCTGTGGCTGTGGCTGCGACGCCCCAAAAGCGACGGCTAAAGCCGTCGCTCTCCGAACGTCCGGAGGGCGATGGCTTCAGCCATCGCGGTTAATCCCCACAGAGACCCAGAAATCCTGTAGAATCTTGTACTTAGCATGGCTCAGGTTTACGCTGCCAAGTATCTCGCCAAAGCGGCGATGAGCGCCCCGCGCGATCTCGTCCGCGGCATGGTCGCCAAGTACACCCCGCTCCATCCGACCGTCTTCATCTTCCATTGCACGTTTGTCTGTGACGCCCGCTGCGAGATGTGCAGCAACTGGACGCGCGGCAACCGCAAGGAAGACATGACCCTCGAGGAAATCGAGCGGGCGTTCAGCTCGCCGCTGTGGAGAGACATCGAGAACGCGTCGCTCTCCGGTGGCGAGCCGACCACGCGCAACGACATGGTCGAGATCTGCCGCGTGATGATCGACAAGTTCCCGAAGCTGCGCAAGCTCACGCTGAACACCACCGGCATCACGCACCATCGCGCGATCCCGATGCTGACCAAGGTCGTGCAGCTCTGCAACGACCGCAACATCATCTTCTCGATGCGGGTTTCGATTGACGGCGTCAACGAGATGCACGGTTCGGTGCGCAACGTCCGCAACGCCTTCGAGAAGGCCGGCAAGACCATTGCCGCCATGCAGGAACTGCAGAAGACCCACAAGTTCAACTTCGGGATCTCGTCGACCATCTTCTCCAAGAACCTCGAAGATGCCGACAACATCCTGGCATGGGCGAAGAAGGAAAAACTCGACATCGTCTTCAACATGGTGCGGTTCACCGACGCCATGCTCGGCAACAGCGAGC
>JANNKR010000282.1:0-23643 GCA_031396395.1 Betaproteobacteria bacterium | reverse complement strand
CAGGTCTTTCAACGAGACTCCATGAGGCAGGAACGGGTGGATTCAACCGGGTGCGGGCGCGTCGTCGCGCGCGGCGCGCGATCCGGCGTCGTCGCGGGCCGCGGACGGGTGGTCTGATTTTCAGACCAAGCTACGCGAGACCCCGGATTTCGTCAATGCGCGGCGGGGCAAGTGTTTGACCATGCCGGCGCGACGCGGCAGACTTCGATGCCGTGTCCATCCAGCCCATTGCCGCTCCGCGCCTGTACGAGCGCATCGCCGCCGAGATCGCGCGCCTCATCGACAACGGCACCTTTGCCACGGGCGAGCGATTGCCCGCGGAGCGCGAACTGGCGCGGTCGCTGAAGGTCTCCCGCAGCTCGCTGCGCGAAGCGCTGGGCGCGCTCGAGATGCAGGGTCGTGTCGAGATCAGGATCGGTTCGGGGGCCTATGTCGCCAAGGCGCCGGCGCGTCGCGCGCCGCGCGCCCGTGTCACGTCCGAGATTTCGCCTTTCGATGTGCTGCGCGCGCGCCGGCTGGTGGAAGTGGAGGCAGCGGCGCTGGCGGCGCGCCATGCCACGCCCGCGCAGTTGAAGGCGATGGCCAGCGCGTTCGAACGCCTGGCCGCCGACATGCGCGCCAATCGGATGCGCTCGCCCGCGGATCGCGCATTCCATCTCTGCATTGCCGCCGCCAGCGGCAACAGCGCGCTGGCGCTCGTCATCGAGCGACTGTGGGCGGAAGGCTGGCAGCCGCTCAATGTGCGCATGGAGCAGCTATTCGTCACGCGCGGGCGCAAGCGCGACAACATTGCCGAGCACCGCGCGGTGCTGGACGCCATCCGCAACGGGGATGTGGCCGGCGCGCGGCGCGCGATGCGCGCGCATTTGGCCAATGCAGAGCGACAGCGCATGACGCTGCTGCGCGAGAGTACCGACCGGTCCCGTACGGCATCCTGACGCGCTAATAGTCCTCCCGGAACTCCACCCGCTCGCCCCCGACCTCGAATTCGTCGCCGCCGCGCAGCTGCCGCGGTTCGCCGTCGATGCGTCGACCGTTCACCCGGGGGTAGCGTTCGCCTTCGACGTGCGTGATGAAGAATCCATGCGGTCGTCGCGTGACGACGGCAAGACGGTCCCCCGGCGTTCCGAACAGCGTCACCACGCGATCGAGTTCCAGCGTGCTGCGCGCGCGCGGCCCCGCCGTGATCGTGACGCGTCCCCTGGGCGTGCGCGAGCGCGCGGGCCGCGCGGTGGGCACGTGCACGCTCGCCGGCGGTGGTGGCTCATCGGACGTAGGGAAGGCCTGTGCGTGCAGCCCCGCGAAGACCATCGTTCGATCGAAGTCGATGGTGGTCGAGGCGCGCGGATTGAGATAGCGCAGGTAGTGGGGGCCGAATTCGATCACGTCGCCATGCTGCAGGATGTGGCGCTCGATACGCGTGCCGTTGACCCAGGTGCCGGAGGCGCTTCCCAGGTCTTCGAGGATATGGTCGTTGCCGACCGGCACGATGGCCGAGTGCGCGAGGCTGACCGATGCATCGTCGATGACCACATGGTTGAGCGCGCGCCGGCCGATGTTCACGCGGTCATCGTCCAGGAAACACTGGAACACCACGGTGCCGGCGGTGCTGAGTACCAGCTTGGCCATCGTCAGCCACCCGTTCCCGGCCGCAGCCACGCGAGCAGGCGGCGCAGCCACCCGCTGCCGCTGTCGGCAGGCGCTTCGTCGCGCACGCTCACCAGGATTGCGGAAACATTGTCGTGACCCCCGTTGTCCTTGGCGGCCTGGATCAGATGGTGCGCCGCCAGCGGCAGGTTGGCCTTGAGCGAATTCACGATCAGTTCGATGTCGCTGTCGTCGACCAAGTCGTTGAGTCCGTCGGAACACAGGAGGTAGACGTCACCGGCAAGGACCTTGTCCTCGCGCACGTGCGGCTGCACCGCGGTTTCGACGCCCAGCGCCCGGGTCACCAGGTTCCGGTTGTGCGATCCTGCCGCGGCGGCGGCGGAGATGAGACCAAGCTCCACCTGGTCGCGCAGCAGCGAATCGTCACGGGTCAGCAGCTGTAGGCGGTTGTAGCGGAGCCTGTAGATCCGCGAGTCGCCGACGTGCGCAAGCGTGACCTGGCGGCCATGAAACAGGGCCACCGCCAGCGTTGTCCCCATGCCGAAACAGGCCTGATTGGACCGCGCTGCGGTCATGATTTCGTCGTTGGCGCGGATTATGCTTTGTTCGACTGTTGGTTGCAGCGATATGGGGTCGTCGTCCGAGCCCATCGCTGCGATCTGTTCCCGGAACGCCGTCAGCAGGGAATCCGTGGCCATCCGGCTCGCCACTTCGCCCGCCCGGTGGCCACCCATGCCGTCGGCCACGGCCATGAGGCCGCGCGCGGTGTCGCAGACGATGCTGTCCTCGTTGTACTGGCGGACCCGGCCAACGTCGGTTAAGCCGACGGCTTCGATGGATAGGCGTGGCATGGTGCGATGTTTGCAGGTGACGTTGGCAGGGGTGGACAGGTTAATTCGGGAAAGGCACAGGTGCGGACAAAAGTATCCCATGCAAGCGGCGGGCCAAACCGGTGGTCATGGCGCCGCCGTGCCCCAAGAACCGGCCGCAGGTGCCCGCTCGCCGTCGCCGGTGCGGGCCTCGCGGCAGGCGCAGGCGTAAAGTAGGCGCAGCCATGGTTACCATCGCGCCACCGCTGCAGATCAGCCGCTACGAGGTCCTGGGGGAGCTCGGCAGCGGCGCGATGGGTGTCGTGTACAAGGCGCGCGATCCATTGATCGATCGCCTCGTCGCGGTGAAGGCCATCGACGTCACGCAAGGCGGCGCCGAAGCGTTGTCGTTCCGCCAGCGGATCTTTCGCGAAGCGCGCTCCGCGGGAGGATTGAATCACCCCAACATCGTCACGATTCACGATGTGGGCGAAAGTGGCGACGTTGCCTATATCGCCATGGAGTACCTGCCGGGGCAGTCGCTGCGCGAGATTCTCGACTCCGGGACGGTGCTGCCCGTCGCGCGGATTGCCGACATCGCGGCGCAGATCGCCGACGGACTCGCGTTCGCGCACCAGAAGGGCATTGTCCATCGCGACATCAAGCCGGCCAATGTCATGGTGCTGGACAACGGCGTCGTGAAGATCACCGACTTCGGCATTGCGTTGTTGCCCAGCGGAACCCGAACGATCGCGGGGACCGTATTCGGCTCGCCCAAGTACATTTCCCCGGAGCGCCTGCGGGGCGACCGCGTCGATGGGCGGTCAGATTTTTTTTCGCTTGGCGCCGTGCTCTATGAAATGCTGACCGGAGTGCCGCCCTTCACCGGAACGGATCTCAATTCGCTGCTCAACCAGATCCTGAGCGTCATGCCGATTGCCCCCAGCAGCCGCAATCGGAACATCCCGCCCGCCTTCGACTTCATCGTGGGCACGGCATTGGCCAAGGACCCGGCCGAGCGCTATCGGGACGCGCAGGCCATGGCCGAGGACCTGCGCCATTATGCCGACCTGGGCGCTGGCAAGTCCCTCGCCACGCCGATGCCGGTGCCGGCGGACACCACGGCTCAACCCCCTGGCGGCGGCGATCCTGCGCCGCGGCACAACGAGTCCTTGGCGGCAGCCAAGCCGGAACCGCTGGTGCCGTTGCTCGAAGCGCACCCGGTTGGAGCGCGACCGATCGAATTGCCATCGCATTGGCGCATGACCGCCTTGTTGATCACGCCGGTCGTGCTGCTGGTGCTCGTTGCGGTAGTGGCGCTGTGGCCGCGCGAGACCACGGCACCCGCATCGTCCCAGCCGGCCACCGTGACCGCACCGGAGGTTGCTCCCATCAGGAAGATCGACGTGCCTGTACCTGCAGTCGCGCCTGTTCCAAAGGCCGCTGCGCCGGCAACCGTGGTCGCGTCAGGCCCGGTCGGCAATCCCGCGCCGACCAATGGCGCGGCCGTCGCGCCGCCACCGCAGACGGCGACCTCCGGGGCCGCTGCAATTCGCGTTCCGGATTTGCCGAAGGAAGGCGCCGTTGCTGCGTCGAAGGAAGGGGCCGCCGTTGCGCCGAAGGAAAGCGCCGCCGTTGCGCCGAAGGAAAACGTCGCCGTTGTTCCGAAGGAAGGCGCCGCCGGTGCGACGAAGGAAAGCGTCGCCGTTGTTCCGAAGGAAGGCGCCGCCGGTGCGACGAAGGAAGGCGCCGCCGCCGCGGCAAAGCCAACGGCGGTGCTCGGCTTCGCCGTTGCGCCGTGGGGTGAGGTCTACGTCAATGGCAAAAAGGTCGGCGTGTCACCGCCCCTTGCCGAGATCAAGCTGGCGCCCGGCAAATATGCGGTGGAAATTCGCAACACGACGTTCCCCGCGTACCGTGAGACCATTGAACTGCGCGCGCAGACAAGCATCCGGATCAGGCACAAATTCCAATGATCGCCCCAATCAAGGCCATGGCCAGAACGGCATCGATCCTTGTCGCGTTGGCATGGGTGACCGGTTGCGGTGGCCCTGCGGTCAAGTCGCCCGAGGCGGACACCAGCACCACGCAGACCGCGCCGCCAGGGGCGCCTGAACCGTCGGCATCCGCGACCTCGAATGTCGGTGCCATGACCAAGCCGGCCGAGCCCGCGCTGGGATTGGCCGAGCAGGAGCTGGGCAAGGGTATCAAGAGCTACGAGGACGGCGACTACAAGAACGCCGCGCGGCAACTCCAGGCCTCGCTCAATTTCGGATTGTCCGCGCGCGCCGACAAGGTCAAGGCGCACAAGTATCTGGCATTCATCCATTGCGTGTCGTCGCGCCTTGCGGCCTGCCGCGACGAGTTTCGCAAGGCCTTTGCCGAGGACCCGCAGTTCGATCTCGAACCGGCGGAAGCCGGCCACCCGATCTGGGGTCCGGTGTTCCGCACCGTCAAGGCCGAGCCCGCCAAGCCCGCCGCGCGGAAATAGGCAGCACGCCGACGGCGTCGGTCGTCGGGGTGTTCGCCCGCAACGACTTTCACGCCTGCCGGCGTGATCGCCGAGTGTCCACCCGGAACTACCAGACCGCGCTAGGCGCTCAACAACGCGTGCAGCGCAAAGTGCGACAGGTAGGTCGAGACGCGTTCTGCCGCGCCCGTGCGTTCGGCCGGTGGCAATGCCTCTGCCACGAAGGCCACCAGCTCGTTGCGCGAGCGGGTGCCGTCGAGAACGGCGAGCAGGCGGCGGGCGATTGGATCGTCGATGCGCAGCGTCTCGTGGCGCAGGTTTGTGACCCGGGACTGGCGCTCGACCTGCCAGCGCACGATCGCGCTTGCCTGCGGCCGCGCCGACGGTTGCGCGGCGAGTGCCGGCGGCTGGACATAGAGATCCACCATGCCGGCATGGCACGCGTCGACCAGCAGCGCGCTCGCCGACCGCGTGGAAGTGGGCGACTGCTGACGGTGCCAGGCGGCGGCCTCGGCCATCGTGACGATGCGCGGCGCCTCGGCCACCAGTCGCCGCAACAGCGCGCGGTTGGCACGAACCTCCAGGGCGTCTCCCGCTGTATCGGCGAGCAGCGCCGTGTTCTCCGCGGCCGCGCGCACCAGCGAGATCGATGCCGCGGCGTGCAGGTCGGCAGCGAATGCTTCGGGGCTCGCCGCCGCCGCGGGCGCATCGACCCGGCATACCAGCGATTGCCGAAACCTGCGCATCCGCGCGTAATCGAGGTACTGCTCGCGCGCAAGTGGGTCGAGGCCCGACATGAATTGTTGGACGCGCGGCGACAGTCCGGTCAGCGTCATGGTCGAAAGCCTGGCTTCGCTCAGAAAGGCGAGGCCGTGCGGGACAAGCGCGGCTGTAAACTCACGAAAGTAGAACGGCTGGTTCGGCACTCCCAGATCATCGTGAAAGAGCGCGCTGTCGGTTTGCGTGGCAACGCGCGCGAACTCGGCGCGAATGAAGGCATCGTTTTCCGTCTGCGTGGTGCCGGGCTCCGCCAACAGCGACGCCAGCGCGCGCGCGGCATCCAGGCGCTCGCGTGGCGTTGGTAATGCATCGACATGCGCATGCAGTATTTCCCATGCAATCTGCCGGATATGGCAGCCGGGAAACGTGTTGTAGCTGACGAACAACACGCCATTGGGCGCAAGCCGCCGCGCGGCCAGCGCCAGCAGCGCCTCGCGCGCCGGTGCCGGCACCCACGAATAGAAGCCGTGCGCGATGATGTAGTCGTAGGTCGCGGCGCCATCGTCAAGTTCGCGCAGGTCCTGCTGCAGCAGCGTCACGTTGGCAATGCCGAGTTCGGATGCCGTGCTGGTCGCGCGCGCGATCGCCTGCGCGGACAGATCGCATCCGGTGAAGTGCGCCAGCGGCAGTGACGCCGCCATCGGAAGCAGGTTGGCTCCGTCCGAGCAGCCTACTTCCAGGACCCGGCAGGTCGCGACGGGTGGCGGAACCTTTCCCCGCAACGTTGCGACGGCGGCAAGGTGCGAGGGGTGTGTCTGCGCATGGGCCTGCGCCGCATAGGCGATCGTGTCATAGCGCTGCGCGAGGTCGGGTGCGGACTCGCGTTGTGGGGTGGACGGCAGATCGGCGGGCATGGGTCAGAGGCAGTAATTCGTAGCGGGCCTGGCGTCCTGCGGGCGCAGGTGGTCACGCGCAAACGCTGATTATAGTGGACGCTCGTGGCGGCTCGTCCTGCCGATTGCGCCTGCTTTCGTGCCGGGCGATCAGGCCTGCAGCACGTAGGTACCGGGTGCATCGCCGTAGGGTGCGCCCGCGTCGGCCGCACCCATCGACGGCGGCGGCACAGGCACGCCGGAATGCTGCGCAAGCCACGCCGCCCATGCGGGCCACCACGAACCCTCGCACTTCGGCGTCTGCGCTGCCCACACGTCCGGGTCGACGTAGGCAAGAGTCGATTTCCTCGACGCGACGCGGTAGTGTCGTCCGGGGTGCCCCGGTTCCGAGACGATGCCTGCATTGTGCCCACCGCTGGTCAGCAGGAACGTCACTTCCGTATCCGTGAGCAAGTGCAACTTGTACACCGACCGCCAGGGCGCCACGTGGTCACGTTCGGTGCCCACGGCGAAAATCGGCGTCTCGATATCCTTCAGCGCCACCGGTCGCCCGCCCGCCACCAGGCGGCCCTCCGCGAGATCGTTCTGCAGGAACAGGCCGCGCAGATATTCGGTGTGCATGCGATAGGGCATGCGCGTGGCGTCGGCGTTCCAGGCCATGAGATCGGTCATCGACTCGCGCTCGCCGAGCAGGTAGTTGCGCATCGCGCGCGACCACACGAGGTCGTTCGAGCGCAGCAGCTGGAAGGCGCCTGCCATCTGGCGGCTGTCGAGAAAGCCCTGCTCCCACATCACGTCTTCGAGGAACGCCAGCTGGCTCGCGTCGATGAAGAGCATCATCTCGCCGGCCTCCGTGAAGTCGGTCTGGGCGGCGAAGAACGACGTGGAAGCCAGTCGGCCATCACCGTCGCGGGCCATTGCCGCCGCGGTGATCGCCAGCAGCGTGCCGCCGATGCAGTAGCCCACGCCATGCACCCTGCGTTCGGGCAGGATCCTGCCGACAGCATCCAGCGCCGCCATCGCGCCCATCGTGCGATAGTCGTCGAGCGACAGGTCGCGATCCTCGGGGCCGGGATTCTTCCACGAGATCATGAAGACCGTATGGCCCTGCCCGGTGAGGTACCGCACCAGCGAATTGGCCGGACTGAGGTCAAGGATGTAATACTTCTCGATCCATGCCGGGACGATCAGCACGGGCTCGGGCCGGACCATCGCGGTAGCGGGAGCGTACTGGAGCAACTCGATCAGGCGATTGCGAAAGACGACCTTGCCTGGAGTGATCGCGACGTCGCGGCCGACCTCGAACTGTTCCGCGCCCGCGGGCCGCTTGCCGCCCAGCGCGCGGTCCCAGTCGTCGATGAAGTTGAGCGCCCCCCGCACCAGGTTCATGCCGCCTTCCCGCTGCGTGCGTGTCAGTACCTCCGGATTGGTCGGGATGAAGTTCGCTGGCGACGCCATGTCGAGGAACTGACGGGCGCCGAACGCGACCATCCTTTCGTGCTGGCGGGTGACACCGCGAACGCCGGTGGTGGCGTTGTGCCACCACTGCTGCGACAGCAGGAATGCCTGGTAGATCGCATCGTAGGGCGGCTTGCGCCAGGCTTCATCGACGAAACGCCGATCCTGCGGCAACGGCTCGATGCATGGCTCCATGCCGTCCATCCGCATCGCACGGCGCAGCACGTAGTTGCCGAGCCGCATCGACTTCTTGACCGCCTTTTCGGCCAGCTGGAGGCGCTTGCCAGGGGCAAACGCCAGATGCGAAGCCCAGTCCCAGTAGGCCGCGACCATTGCCATCGGCGACAGTCCGGCGGCGTAGCGCGCCGTGGCTGCGTTGAGCGAGCGATCCATGGTCTCGGCGAACGCCGTCGACGCAAATGAATCGCGCAGGAAGGAAGGATCCGATGTGGGTGCGGGCAGTCGTGGCGGTGCAGGCACAACCCCGGGCGTTGCGGCAACCCGCGATTTGCGCCCGCCCTGGCCAACGGGCCTGCGTAGAACCACCGCCCTGCCGGGTCGATTTTCTGACCGGGTCCGTGCGTCCATCACCCACTCCTCGCCAGAAGCCATCGCGCAACAAAGCCGTTGCGCGACGGCGCGACCGCTCTACTTGGTGGTATCGACACCGCGCTGTCCGGCCGCGGTCAACAATCCGAACATCCGCTGGCCACCGGCCACATAGTCGGACATCGCCTCGCTGGCGTAGCGCGCCTGCATCTCAAGTGCTTCGGTCGGCGTCCTGCATTGAGCGAACTCCGTCATCGCTGCCATGTCCTTGCCGGCCCTGGCATTGAGGAACGCCGAGGCCTCGCCCTGCATTGCCTGTGCGCCAGTCATCCACGCGCGACAGGTTTTCTCAGCCAGGTCAAAGGGCGGAACCTGCATCCCCATCATCCCGAAGACATCCAGTGGATTGGACATTTGCTCATGCGTGGCGTGTTTCATGGCACCTCCTCGAAGCGGGCAGCGTTGCCGCAACCCACGTTGCGGGCTCGCTCCCGCCCATCGGCTTCAAAACCCGGAGGCCGCCACGCAGTGATCCGCGCCGACGGCTCCGGGGACATGCTGCACTACCTGATTTCCAGCGCCTTCGTCGCGGCACCCAGCTTCTTGGGCAGCACCAACTGGAGAATGCCGTTCTCGTACTTGGCCTCGGCCTTGCTGTCATCGACGTCGGCCATCACGGTGAAGCTGCGCGCAACCTTGCCCTGATAGAGCTCGCTGCACAGCAGCGTCTCGTCCTTGCGGGTTTCTTCCCTCCGCTCGAGCTCGGCGCTGATCGAAACCGTGTTGCCCTCGACAGCGACATGGATGTCTTCCTTTTTCACGCCGGGAATCTCGGCCTTGACGCGATATGCCACAGCGTCCTCGGTGACATCCATCCGGATGTCCGGTTCGCCGCGCAGCGCCGGGTACGCAAAGCGCGCGCGTGGGAGATCGAAGAAACCCGTCAGGTCGAACATCGGGTTGCCGCGAACCATGTCCGCGAAGGGTTCGTACGTCTTGAGGTTGTTGTTGACTGCCATGATCTTGGCTCCTCTCGGGTGCCAGGAGATCGGCGTTCGGCGATGCGGTATGGGAACGCCGACCCTGGCGTTGCGCCGCGGCTTCCGCTCTGGTTCGCGACCGCAGTCCGGGGCGCGGTTTCATTCTAGGCCGATGCGCGGGGGCGGCATTGACGGGGGTCAAGACTGTGGCGGGAAAGGTTCGATTTCACCAGCCATTTCCATGTCCGCCGATATCGGTTTCAGTCGCTGCCGCGAACCATGGCAAGGCCGACGCACCGCGAGTGCGGGGGATGCGCCGCCCGGTACGCGCATGGAGCGCTAGACTGCAGCATGACCGCAATGGAGCGCTAGACTGCACCATGACCGCAGGGTCCCGCCTCCCTCCCGATCCGCTGCGCAGCGCTTTCGAACAGTGGAGCGTTGCCGCGCTGTCGACGCAGGCGCTATGGGCGCGCTCGCTTGGCCCGGCGGCGATTCTCGCCGCCGGGCACGCTCGGTTCGACGCGCTCACGCGTCTGGCACGGGAGCGCTCGACGTTCTATCGCAATGCATGGAAGCACCTGCCGCAACGAACGCTCCAGCTCGTGGAGCTTCCGGTCGTTGCCAGGCGCGAACTGATGGCTGCTTTCGACGATTGGTGCACCGACCCTTCGATCAAGCGTGCAGCAGTCGACGCGTTTCTGTCGGATCGGGCCCGCATCGGGGAGCGCTTTCTCGATCGCTATGTCGTGTGGACGAGTTCAGGCACGTCCGGGGAGACCGGCGTCTACATCCAGGACCGTGCCGCCATGGCGACCTACGACGCGATGTCCAGTGCGCATCTCGCGAATGCGGTGTTTGCGCGCAGCGATTGGCAGATGGCGGCGGCGCAGAGCGGCCGGGCCGTGCTGATCACGGCCGATGTCGATCACTTCGCAAGCATCGCCTCGTGGCGGAGCATCGCCGGAAGCAAGCCATGGCTCGACATGAAGAGCATTCCGGTCACGCAGCCCCTTTCCCGCATCGTGGACGAATTGAATGCGTATCAGCCCGCGTTCGTGTCGAGCTATCCGACGGTCCTGGCGCTGCTGGCGCTGGAGCAGACAGCCGGGCGGCTTGCCATACGCCCGGCGGCGCTCTGGTCAGGCGGCGAGGGGCTGTCGCTGTCGGCCAGGCGCAGGATCGAACAGGCCTTTGGATGCCCTCTGCAGAACGAGTACGGTGCGTCCGAGTGCCTGACCATCGCCCACTCCTGCCGCGAAGGCTGGCTGCACGTCAACGCCGACTGGTTGATCCTCGAGCCGGTCGACCGCCACTATCGGCCAACCGTGCCCGGCGAGCTATCGCACACCGTGCTGCTGACCAATCTCGCCAATGCCGTACAGCCGATCATCCGCTACGATCTCGGCGACAGCATTCGCGCCCAGGCCGGACGGTGCGCGTGCGGCAGTCCGTTGCCAGCGATCCAGGTCGAGGGCCGCAGCGACGATGTGCTCCGCCTGCGTAGACGTGATGGCACCTACGGGCAACTGGTGCCGCTGGCGCTCACCACGGTCGTCGAGGAAGCGGCGCGCGTCCATCGATTCCAGATCGTCCAGCTCGCGGACGATCGCCTTGGCCTGCGCCTGATGGACAAGGATCGCGCGGGCGTCGGCGCATCGGCGTTGGCGGCCTTGCGCGAATACCTCGAACGGGATGCGCTTTCCAACGTCGAGGTGGTGCTGGAATCCGGCGAACCCCAGCCGCAGCGGCATAGCGGCAAGCTGCGACAGGTCGTGGCCATGCCGCCGGGATAGGTTGCCTCGCGCTTGCGCGAGGTGGTTGCGCGGACGCGCAGCCGCGGCGAGTTTGCGGAGACAACGAGCCGCGTTGCGGCTACTGCAGTCCCTCGCGCTCGAACACGGCCAGCACGGCTTGCAGCGCCTTCTCGTAGCGCTCCTTTTCCCTGGCGATCGAGGCAGCATCCCAGGGGTAGAGTCCGTGCCCGCTCTTCATGCCGAAGTGACCACGCTCGATCAGCGCTTCCACCACGGGCGGCGGTCCGCTCATTGTCGACAGGTGCGGGTACAGGCTTTTCGCCACCGCGCAGGACATGTCCCATCCCGCGTGCTCGCGCTGCATCAGCGGCCCTGCCGCGGCGAGCCGGAAACCAAAGCTGTAGCGAATGGCCGCGTCGATGTCCTGCGGCGACGCGATGCCCATCTCCAGCATGTTCACCGCTTCGCGGATCAGTGCGTGCTGCACGCGGTTGGCAAGAAAGCCGGCGATGTCCCGCTTCACCTGGACGGGCCGCTTGCCCAGCGCCCACATCCACTCGCCCACGCGTTCGGCCAGCGCCACGTCGGTGGCCTCGGCCCGTACGATTTCCACCAGCGGAATCAGGAACGCCGGCATGTAGAAGTGCAGGCCCATCATGCGTTCCTGCGTCGGCAGTCCTTGCGCGATCTCGCTGATCGGGTAGCTCGACGAATTGCTGGTCAAAGGCGTGGCGGGCTTCGCGTGGCGCACGAGATCGGAGAAGACCGCGCGTTTCAGCGCCAGGTCCTCGCTCACGTTTTCCACGACGATGTCGATGTCCGCCCACGACACCGTCGAATAGTCCGCATGGACGGCCAGCAGCGCGGGATCGAAGGTCTTGCCCATCCGGGCCAGGCCCTGCCCGACCCGCTTGCCCAGGCTGTCCCGCGTCGCGGCGGTGGGCGACACGACATCGACGTGCCAGCCGCCGGCCAGGAACACGACGGCCACGCTGCTGCCCATCGTGCCGCCTCCGACCATCAATGCCCTTTGTGCGTTCGCCACGGTCGTTCCTGCAGGTTGGTGAAGCGGTTCGAAAGGTAGATCGGCGGCGGGCATCACGCCCGCTGCCCTCGTCGCTCAGGCCAGGGTACAGACATCGTCGAAGTTGAAGCGCGGCAGGCGCGCCGGCACCACGGCGGCGTCGCCGTAGCCCAGGTTGCAAAGAAAATTGGTGCGCAGGCAGGTGCCGGCGAAGAACTCGGCGTCGACGACGTCGTTGTGGAATCCCGACATCGGGCCGCAGTCAAGGCCGAGCGCGCGCGCCGCCAGCATCAGGTAGGCACCCTGCAGCGTGCTGTTGCGCAGCGCGGTGAGCTCCGCGTGCGCAGCATCGGCGCGGTACTCGGCGGCAACATCGCGATGGGGAAAGAGCCGGTGCTGGTGCTCGTGGAAGGCGAGGTCGTAGGCGATGATGGCCGTGACCGGCGCCTGCAGCATCCGGGGCACGTTGGCGGCGTGCAGCGCGGGCGCAAGGCGTGCCTTGCCCTCGGGCGTGTGGACGAACACGACGCGCATTGGCAGGCTGTTGGTGCTGGTCGGCCCGTACTGCGCCAGCGCGAACAACTCGCGCAGCGATGCATCGGTGACCGATTGCGGCAGCCAGGCCTTGTGCGAGCGCGCTTCGCGGAACAGGAGGTCGAGCGCGGCCTCAGGCAGGCGCGCCAGATGCGCGTGTGCTTCGCGCACGCGCCCTGCGGGGTCGGGATGCGCCTGGCTGCTCACGTCGCGGCGTCCGCCGGATCGAGTCGGAAGTCAAAGTTCACTTCGAAGTACGGCGCCTCGATGACGACCGGCGCCGCCGCCCTTGCATCGTCGCGCCGCGCAAAGTGCGCGACCAGCGAGCGGCGCACGCCGAACACGGCATCGCCATCGATGTAGGGATCGTCGTCGGCGAAGATCTCGGTGACGAGCCGCCGGTATCCGGGTGCGGTGACCAGCACATGGAAGTGCGACGGCCGCCACGCATGGCGCGCGCCGGCGCGCAGCAGGTCGCCTACCGGGCCGTCGTACGGCACCGAGTAATAACGCGGCTTCACAGTGACAAGGGCATAGCGTCCGTCGGCGTCGCTGTGCATCCGGCACCGCAGATTGAAGGGCGGCCCGGTCGGGGCCATCTGTGAATAGATGCCATCGGCGTCGGTCTGCCAGAAGTCGAGCAGCGCCCCGGCCACCGGGCGTCCCGCCAGGTCCGACACCCGGCCGCGCAGCAGCACCCGCTCCCCGCCGTTGTCGCCGACGATGCTGGCGCCGATGGGCAGGAGCGGTGCGTCAGCCACGTAGAACGGACCCAGCACGCTGCTCTCGGTGCCGGCAGGAGAGCCGTTGAGGATGTCGACCAGCGACGACAGGCCCAGTACGTCGCTGGTCAGGATGAATTCGTTGCGGCGCTCGTCGCTGATCCTGCCTGCGCGCCACAGAAAGTCGATCCCCGCGTTCCATTCGTCGTGTGTGAGATGCACGTCGCGGGCGAACGCGTGCAGGTGGGATACGAGGCTCGTGATCACCTCCCGCGTGCGGGGATTCGGCGCGCCCTTGAAGGATGCCTGGACGGCATCCGTGATGTTGTCGAGGCTGATGTTGCGCATCCATGCGCTCCGCGTGAACAGTAACCGGTGGATATCGGCGTATCGGGAAGAGCGGTGCCGGCCGCCATTCACGGCAGTCTAAAGAATATCGATAAAATGTACAAATCATATCTTTTTGTCGATAATTATCGTAGGCTTGAAACGTTCCCCTCCTGCCCACCGCCCTTCCGGAGATGACGAGCCCGATGGATGAAACGTCCGTAACCGTGCCAGCAGGCAACGACGGGGCCGCGGCGCCCGTCACGATGGCCAGCAGCGTCTACGAGCGGCTGCGTGGCGACATCCTGCGCGGCGAACTCGAGCCCGGGCACAAGCTGCGGATCGAGTTCGTCAGCGAGCGCTACGCGGCCGGTAACAGTCCGGTGCGCGAGGCGCTGAACCGGCTTTCGACCGATGGCCTGGTCCAACGCCGCGACCAGCGTGGCTTCTGCGTCGCGGCAGCCAGCGCGGAAGACCTGGTGGAACTCACCCGCACCCGGTGCTGGCTGGAGGAAACCGGATTGCGCGAGTCGATGCGGGTGTACGCGCCCGAGTGGGAGGAAGGCGTGCTCCTCGCGCTGCACCGCCTGTCCCGGATCCCGCGCTCGACCTCGCCGGCGGAGTACCACGAAAACCCGGAGTGGGAGCAATTGCACCGCGCATTCCACCGCAGCCTCATTGCCGGATGCGGATCGCGCTGGCTCCTCGCGTTCTGCGATCAGCTGGCCGACCAGGCGTATCGCTATCGGCAGCTTGCCATCCAGCGCATCTACCCGAAACGCAAGGAGAAGGACGAGCATGCGGCGATCGCCCAGGCGGTGTTCAAGCGCGACGCCGACACGGCCGTTGCCCTGCTCACCGAGCACTACGAGCTGACCGCCAACATCATCCTGAAGACAGGCGACGTGCCGCTGCGCGACGGTTCAGGAAAAACTGCAAAGGGAGGATCACGATGAAACCGATTTCGAGGCTCGCCGCAATCATGCTGGCAACCGCGCTGGCCACTGCCGCACCCATGGCACTGGCGCAGGATTGGCCGAAACAGAAGCCCGTGCAGCTGGTCGTCGGATTCGCGGCGGGCAGTTCGACCGACATTGTCGCGCGCCTGGTGGCACAGAAACTGACCGAGCTGCTGGCACAGAGTGTGGTCGTCGAGAACAAAGGTGGCGCTGGGGGCAACATCGCGGCGCAACTCGTCAAGAACGCCGCGCCCAATGGCTACACGCTGCTGGTGACCAGTGTCGCGTTCGCGGTGAACCCCAGCCTGTACCCCAATGCAGGCTACGACCCGTTCAAGGACTTCATGCCGGTCATCCTGGCCGCCAGCACCCCCAACATCATCACCGTGAACCCCGCCGTGCCCGCGAAGAACCTTGGGGAACTGGTGGCTCTGGCGCGCAAGGAACCGCTGTCCTATGCGTCGTCCGGCATTGGTACCACCACGCACCTGACGATGGAGCGGCTGAAGACCGCCGCCAAGGTCGAGATCACGCACGTGCCGTTTCAACCGGCGCAGGCGGTGGGTGCAGCGGTTGCGGGGCATACGCAGATCTCCAGCACATCGATGCCACCCGCGGTGCCCCAGGTCAAGGCCGGCAAGGTGCGCCCCATTGCGGTCACCAGCGCGGCGCGATCCCCGGCGCTGCCGGACGTGCCCACGGTCAATGAACAGGGTTTTACGGGCTTCGACGACCTTACGTGGTTCGGATTCTTCGCGCCGGCGGGTACGCCGCCGGAGATCGTCAATCGACTCAATGCGGAGATCAATCGCATTCTCGAAATGCCCGATGTCCGCGAAAAATTCGCGCAGCAGGCGCTCGATTTCAGCCGCAACACACCGGCCGAGTTCACGACATTCCTCAAGTCCGAGGTGCCGAAATGGGCGCAGGCGATCAAGGAGTCGGGGGCGAAGGCCGAGTAGGCAGGCGACGCACGCGCCGGATGCTGTTGCCTTGTTGCCAGGACGTGATGAAACCGAATGCGAGGACGCGATGAAACTTAAGTGCAGATGGGTGTTGACGCTGGTTGCCGCGTTCGCGCTTGCAGTGCCCGCTGGCGTTTCGGCCCAGCCGGTCGCATCCGACGAGTTCCGCGTCACGCTGCTGGGCACGGGCAGTCCGCCGCCGGTGATTCGACGCTTCGGCCCTGCGGTATTGGTGCAGGCGGGAGGCAAGACCCTGCTCTTCGACTGTGGCCGCGGCGCCACGCAGCGGCTGCTGCAATCCGGCGTGCGCCTTGGCGCCGTGGACGTATTGTTCCTGACGCACCTGCATTCGGATCACGTCGTCGGCATTCCCGATCTGTGGCTGACCGGTTGGCTCGAAACCCCGTTTGCGCAACGGAGGGGGCCGTTTCGTGTGCATGGCCCGGCAGGCACCAAGGGTCTGATGGATGGACTGGTCAACGCCTACGACTGGGACATCAAGGCCCGCATCGCGGACCAGAAACTCGACCCGGCCAACGTCCGGCCCGAAGTGACGGAACTCAAGGAAGGCGTCGTCTACGACAACGGCGGAGTGAAGGTCACGGCCTTTGACGTCGATCACGGCGATCTGCTGAAGCCGGCGTTCGGCTTCCGGGTCGACTACGCGGGGCGTTCCGTCACGATCTCCGGCGACACGCGCTTCAGCGAGAACCTGATCAAGCACGCGCAGGGAACCAACCTGCTCATTCACCAGGTGGCAGCCGTCAACGAAGAACTGTTGAAGTCCCCCGTGTTCAAGGTCATTCTTGACCACCACACCAAGCCCGACGAGGCCGGCGTCGTCTTCACGCGAGTCAAGCCGAAGCTCGCGGTGTACTACCACTTCGTGTTGCTGGGCACGCCGGCCATTCCGGCCCTGACCGAGAAGGACGTGCTCGAAATGACACGCAAGACCTATGACGGGCCGCTGCTGATCGGCGAGGACCTGATGGCCTTCCGCGTGGAGCGTGACCAGGTGGTGCAGCTGCCGCCGCGCACGCCGTAAGCACCGGGCCCCTAAGCCAGAACTGCCGCGTGGCCGGCGCGGCAACGATGGAACCCTCGGTCTTCGGTGCGGTCAGTTAGAATCGTCCGCATTGTGAAAAGTCCGATGAAGTTCCATTTCGCAACCCGTTTGCTTGCCGCATTGACGCTGGTGTGGGCCACCCATGCCGCCGGGTTGGCGCTCGAAGGCGGTGCGGACGCCGTTGACACGCAGCAGATCGCCGTCAAGCTCGAGGACGATGTTGCAGCAATCGCGCCCGCCGCGCGCGTCGCCGCATGGGCCGCGGCAATCGGATCCCCGCTGGTCTATCAGCGCACCATGGCTATCGGTGCGCTTGTGATCGGTGTGCCCGGCGCGCGTTCCGACGCCGATGTCGACGCGTTGGCGGCCAGGATCGCGGCGCAACCCGGCGTGAACTACGCCGAGCGATCGCGCCGCGTGTATCCGCTGCGCGTCCCCAACGATCCCTACTTCCCCGGCCAGTTCTACCTGCATGGCGGCAACACCACGGTCAACGCTGTCGGCGCCTGGGATCTCACCACCGGATCGCCCGCGGTCGTGGTGGCCGTGCTCGATACCGGCGTGACGATGCATTCCGATCTTGCGGGCCGCGTGATCCCCGGCTACGACATGGTCAACAACCCCGGCACCGGCAACGATGGCGACACGCGGGACCCGGATGCCAGCGACCCCGGGGACTGGGTCAACGCCGAGGACCTCGCCGGTGCATTCGCCGGATCCGAATGCCCCATCCGGAGCAGTTCCTGGCATGGCACGGGCGTGATGGGCGTGATCGGCGCAGCCGGCGACAACGGCAAGGCCGTCACGGGCGTGGACTGGAACGCCCGGCTCATGCCGGTGCGCGTGCTCGGCAAGTGCTCCGGCAGCGAGGTCGACGTTGCGGATGCCATTGCGTGGTCCGGCGGCCTGTCCGTGCCGAAGCTGCCGGACAATCCCAATCCCGCACAGGTGATCAACATGAGCCTGGGCGGCGCGGGTCCGTGCCCCAGGTTCGCCCAGGAATCCATCAACAAGGTGCTTGCGCACGGCATCACGCGCGCCATTGTCGCCGCTGGCGGCAACGACGCCAGCGGTGGCCCGCACTCGCCCTCCGCGTGCGACGGCGTGATTGCCGTGGCCGCCACGGCCTTCAATGGCGACCGTGCGTCCTACTCGAACTTCGGGCCGCGCGTCGATCTGGCGGCGCCGGGCGGCGATGCCGTGGGCGGCAGCCCCTACAATTTTCTGGTCATTTCCAACCAGGGCAAGACGGTGCCGACGACGGAAGTAATCAAGTATGTCGCGGGAACAAGCGTGGCCGCGCCGCTCGTCAGTGGCGTGGCGGCGCTGATGCTCGCGGTGGCACCCGGTCTTTCCGCGGTCGAGTTGCGCGAACGCCTGAAGGCCAGCACCAGGGCATTTCCCGCCGGCTCGACCTGCATCACCGCGGGCTGCGGCGCCGGCATCCTCGACGCCCAATCCGCAGTGCGCGCAGCGCTGGCAACCACCGGCGTTTTCCCGCCCATCAGTGTCGTCGAGTACTACAACGCAAAGCTCGATCACTACTTCATCACCTGGGTCGACGCCGAGATCGCATTGCTTGATGCGGGTACCACGCTCAAGGGATGGACGCGCACCCAGCGCACCTTCAAGGCATTCACCAGTGCGAACGCGGGCACCACAGCGCTGTGCCGGATCTACATTCCGCCCGGCAAGGGCGATGGACATTACTTCGGGCGCGATCAGGTTGAATGCGACGGCACGATCGGCAAGAATCCGGACTTCGTGCTGGAGTCACCCAACTTCTTCTACCTGCATCCCGCCAGCGCCGGCGCCTGCGCCATCGGCACCGTTCCGGTCTATCGGGTGTTCTCCAATCGGGTGGATGCCAACCATCGCTACACCACGGATCGCGCGGTGCGCGACGCGATGGTGGCCAAGGGCTGGCTCGCCGAGGGCGATGGCCCCGATACCGTCGTGATGTGCGCCCCCGCATGACCACGACGACCACGATGGCGTCGCTGCTTGCGCGCTTCGAACTCGCCGCGCACAGCCCCGGCGCATGCCTCGGTCCCGGCCAATGGCGCGGCGGCGGCGTTCGCCTCACGTCCTTCAATCCCGCCAGCGGGCAGTCGCTGGGAACGGTGGCGCTTGCCGATGCCGCCGACGTGCATGCCGTGGTCTCCACCGCTGCTGCCGCCGCGCTGGCGTGGCGCGCGGTGCCGGCGCCCAAGCGCGGCGAGGCGGTGCGCGTATTGGCGGACCTCCTGCGCGAGCACAAGGATGCGCTGGGCACGCTGGTCGCGCTCGAGAACGGCAAGATCAAGGCCGAGGGGGACGGCGAGGTGCAGGAGATGATCGACATCGCCGACTTCGCGGTCGGGCAGTCGCGCATGCTCTACGGCAAGACCATGCATTCGGAGCGGCCGGCGCACCGGATGTATGAACAATGGCACCCACTCGGCGTGGTTGCCGTCGTCACCGCCTTCAATTTTCCGGTCGCAGTCTGGGCCTGGAACGCGCTGCTGGCCTGCGTTTGCGGCAATGCCGTGGTGTGGAAGCCCTCGCCCAAGACGCCGCTGACGGCACTGGCCGTGCAATCGCTCGCCAACACGGTGATGGCGCGGCTGTCGCTGCCGCCGATCTTCACGCTGGCCATTGCCGCCAACGAACATGCACTGCAGCTGGTCGACGATCCGCGCGTCGCGCTGGTTTCGTTCACCGGGTCGTCTGCCGTCGGACGCGAGATCGCCACGCGGGTCGCGGCGCGTTTTGGCCGGACGTTGCTCGAATGCGCCGGCAACAACGCCGTCATCGTGGCCGAGGACGCCGACCTCGACCTCGTCGTGCCGGCGTTGCTGTTCGGCGCGGTCGGCACCGCGGGACAGCGTTGCACCACCACCCGCCGGTTGCTGGTCCATCGGTCGCTGGCCCATGAACTGCTGGCGCGGCTGCAGCGCGCGTATCGGCAGGTGCGCGTCGGCGATCCGCTCGACCCGTCGACACTGATGGGGCCGCTGATCGATGCCGACGCGGTGCGGCAGTATGTCGCCGCGATCGACGAGGCCGTCGCGGCGGGCGGCACACTGGCCGTCGGTGGCCGGGTGCGCCCGGGGCCCGGGTTCTGGGTCGAGCCTGCGATCATCGAGCATGCACGCAACGAGTGGCCGTGCGTGCAGCGCGAGACCTTCGCGCCGATCCTCTTCGCGATGACCTTCGAGACCATCGACGAGGCCATTGCGCTCAACAACGGCGTGCGCCAGGGCTTGTCGAGCGCGCTCTTCACCCGCAGCGTCCATACCGCCGAGGCGTTCCTGTCGGCAGCCGGCAGCGACTGCGGCATCGCCAACATCAACATCGGCACTTCCGGCGCCGAGATCGGCGGTGCCTTCGGCGGCGAGAAGGAAACCGGGGGTGGCCGCGAAGCCGGCTCCGATGCCTGGCAGGCCTATATGCGACGGCAGACCAACACGATCAACTGGAGCTCGCAGCTCCCGCTGGCGCAGGGCATCAAGTTCGGCTAGCGGACCGCAATCCGGGGGCGTGACCGGCGAAAGTAGGGTCGCTCGGCCACCCACCACGACAACGTTGCCGCCCCGGCCGACAACGCGAAGCCACCGACGAATATCAGCAGCGTCGACGGCAATGCGCCCCACGCAGCAGCGTGCGCCGCAACGACGCGCGCAAGCAGCACCACGATCATCCAGTGCAGCAGGTAGAACGAATAACTGATGCGGCCCAGCCGCACGAGCGGCGGCCAGGCAAGTGTTGCCGCGATGGCGTTGTCGCCGGCCACGCACTTGGCGATCACCAGCACCGAAGCTGCGCCGAACGCGACGATGCTGACCACCTGTGGCGCGCCGTCCAGCAGGGCCGACGTGGTCACCGCCAGGTACATCATCACCACGACCGCTGCGGGGAGACGCGCCAGCAAAGGCATCGCGGCATTGCGCCAGAAGGCCAGCGCCACGCCGCCGAACAGCAACGACCAGCACAGCACCAGCATGTCCGCACCCGCCTGCACGCAGGCGATGGGCGCCAGGATGCCGACCACCGGCACCCATTGCACGGCACGCGCGGACGCGCGCATCGCTGCCAGCACGAGCAACGGAAAGACGAGGTAGAACGTCATCTCGTAGAACAGCGACCAGGTCACGATGTTCAGCGGCTCCACGCTCGATCCGGGCGCGCCATTCAGGAAGAACAGGTTGCCGATGAGGCGAGCGCCGGCTAGCGGCGTCGTCGACCCGCCTGAGCGCACGAACAGCAGCGATGCGACGAACGCCAGCAGGAAGGCGGGATAGATGCGCAACGTGCGCCGCCATGCAAATTGCGCGTAGGAAAGCGGCAATTGCGGCCACCACATCCGGCCGATCAGGTAACCCGAAAGCACGAAGAACAGGAAAACGCCGTGATGCGAACGCTGCAGCCAGAACAACACGCGCAGCGGCCAGGTGGCGAGTGCATGGAAGGACGCGAGGCCGAGATCGAGTCCCGCGACCACGGCGGCGGCGTTTCCTGCCGCGTGTACGCAGAACACCAGGAGCACGGCGAAGCCGCGCAACCCGTCCAGCGCACCGATGTGCCTGGTTTGCGGATGCGCCGGCGACGAACCGTCAGACATCACGGCGATCGCCGCCAGTTGATCTGCAATCGCGGCGTCAGGACGAGCGGCGCTTGGCGGAGGGCTTCCTGGCGGCCGGCTTCCTGACGGCCGTTTTGGCCGGCGTCGTCGCCGCCACCGCCTTCACGGCGGTTGTGGCGGGCGTCTTCGTCGCCGTTTTCGCTGCTGCCTTCACGGCCGTTTTCGCGGCGGACCTGGAGGCGGTCTTCGTGGCCGTTTTCGCTGCGGTCTTGGCGGCTGTCCTGGGTGCAGGCGGTGCCGCGGTCTTGGCCGCCGCGGGCGCGCGCTTGGCTTTTTTCACTGCCGCCTTGGTGGCGCGCGGCTTGGTGCCGGTACCGGCTTTGGCGGCAAGCAGGGCCAAGGCTTCGTCGAGCGTCAGGCTGTCCGCCTTCTCGCTGTCGGGCAATGTGGCATTGATGGTGCCGTGCTTCACGTAGGGTCCGTACTTGCCGCTATGCAATTCCACCGGTGCGCGGTCCTTCGGGTGCATGCCCAGCACGCGCAGCGCCGACGCGGCGCGGGCACGTCCGCTGCGTGCCTTGGTCGGGTCCTTGGCTTCGAACTCAAAGCCTACCTTGCCGTCCTTCTGCACGACCAGGAATGCCGAAAAGGGCCGCCGCGTCCGCTGCGAGACGAACTGCAGCAGGTCGGTCTTGCGTTCCGCCAGCAACTTGGTCATCTGCGCCGGTTCGATCGCTTTCTGCAGGATCGTGCGCCCCGAGCGGAAGTCGCACGTGCGCTCCGCGCCGACCGCTTTTTCGCACACATAGGCCATCCCGTGCTCGAACACGCGATTGCCGCACTTCGGGCAGATCCCAAGCGGCGTCTGGGCGGAAAAATCGGGTGGCACGCCATCGTCGCTGTCGCCGGGGTTGCCGAAGTCGAACATCACTTCGTTGGTCTCGGTCAGCTTCATCTTGGCCGAGAACGGGCGTCCCATCTTGCTGCGGAAACCCTCGAGCGGTCCGATCTCGCGCGTCTGCAGCAGCACTTCGGCTTCCTGCGGCTCCATCTGCCGTCCGCCCATGATCTTCCAGAAGGCGAAATCGCAGCTTACGCACTGGAACTTCTTGTACTTCTCGTGCACTTCGCCGCCGCACTTCGGACACGGCGTGACCAGCGTCGCGAAGTCACCGGGAATGGTGTCGCTTTCGTAGTTCTTGGCCTGCCCGACGATGTGTTCGGTCATCGCGACGATCTCGCGCATGAACGTGTCGCGCTTCAGCTTGCCGTGCTCCATCTGCGCCAGCTTGAACTCCCATTCCGCGGTCAGTTCCGGCGAGAAGAGCTCGGGCACGCCCAGCCCGTGCAGCAGCGTCAGCAGCGAAAATGCCTTGGCCGTGGGCACCAGCTCCTTGCCTTCGCGATACACGTAGCGCTCGGCGATCAGGCCTTCGATGATGGCGGCGCGCGTGGCCGGCGTCCCCAGTCCCTTTTCGCGCATGGCCTCGCGCAGTTCGTCGTCCTCGATCAGCTTGCCGGCACCTTCCATCGCCGACAGCAGCGTGGCTTCGTTGAGACGCGGCGGCGGCTTGGTGACCAGTTGCACCACCTCCACGTTGTCCGTCGCGACGGTTTCACCGGGCTTGACCACCACCAGCGACGACTCGTCGCCCTGCGCTTCCTTGCCGTAGACCGCAAGCCAGCCGGGGGTCACCAGGATGCGACCCTCGGTCTTGAACGGCTCCTGTTCCACCCGGGTGATGCGCGTGGTGACAAGGTGCTCCGCCGCCGGATAGAACACGGCAAGAAACCGGCGTACCACGAGGTCGTAGAGCTTCCCTTCGATCTCGTTCAGCGTCTTGGGCGCCACCTGCGTCGGGATGATGGCGAAGTGATCGGAGATCTTGCTGTTGTCGAAGATGCGCTTGTTGGGGCGCACCCATTTCTTCCTGATGATCTCGCGCGCCAGCGTGCCGAATGCATTGGACTGACCCAGCTCCTCGAGCGTGGCGTTGACGGTGGGGATGTAGTCCTCCGGCAGCGCGCGCGCATCGGTACGCGGGTAGGTCAGCACCTTGTGTTTTTCGTACAGCGCCTGCGCCAGGGACAGCGTGGTGCGCGCCGAAAAGCCGAAGCGCCCGTTGGCTTCGCGCTGCAGGCTCGTCAGGTCGTAGAGCAGCGGCGGGCTCTGCGTGGTGGGCTTCGACTCCTCCGTGACCGTCCCGGGCTTGCCGGCGCACGTTGCGGCGATGGCGC